>NZ_JARMMC010000020.1:2950-252283 GCF_036216745.1 Fictibacillus sp. B-59209
GAGATCAACAGCTACCAGACCTCTTGGACAGCCCCTTTACTCTTTTTCTTGAATGTTGTTCAGTATTTTACCAAGGCTTCTCTTTAAGTTTTTCAGTTCATCGTCTTCCATCTTTATGTTTTCAAGCAGGGCTCCGGGAATACATGCTGCATTCTCACGCAGACCTTCCCCTCTTTCCGTCAAGGAGACCATCACACTTCGCTCATCCTGCTTGGAACGGTTCCTCACGATCAGTCCATGAGCTTCCATTCTTTTCAGCATTGGTGTCAGGGTACCCGAATCGAGGAACAGCTTCTCACCAAGATCTTTCACAGCTAGCTCTTTCTTTTCCCATAGTACGAGCAGGACCAGGTATTGCGGGTAGGTGACGTCGAGCTCCTCCAGCAATGGACGGTACTGCTTCGTGATTTCACGGGCAGCCGCATACACCATAAAACAGATCTGGTTTTCCAGTTTCAATGGGTCGTTACTCATTTTTCTTCGCCTCCTCTCACTTCATAATTCTATTTCCACTATATTTCAACCAAACATTACCGTCAAATTAAATTTTTCACAATTTAATTTTTGACAAATAAATCACTTCATGTTAAATTGATATCAAGTAATTAAATTGTGCACAATATAAATCAAAAGGGAGAGATCATGCATGGAATCTTTATACACAGCAAAAGCAACCGCAGACGGCGGACGACAAGGTAAAGTTAAATCCAGTGACAGCACTCTTGATTTTTCACTATCCATGCCAAAAGCACTTGGCGGAAAAGAAGAAGCAGGTGCTACCAACCCTGAACAATTATTCGCTGCAGGTTACGCAGCCTGCTTTGACAGTGCTCTTCAGCTTGTAGCCCGCCAGGCAAGAAAACGAGTTGAATCCAGTGTTACCGCAGAAGTAAGCATCGGCAAAGATACCGATGGAGGCTTTGGTTTAGCAGTTGCTTTACATGCTGCCATTAAGGGAGCCAGTCAGGAAGAAGCCCAGCAGCTGATCGAACAGGCTCACCAAGTATGTCCTTATTCAAAAGCAACCCGCGGAAACATTGAAGTGACTCTTCACGTTACAGCTGTATAATGAATGCAAGCTCATGATCCGGGACTGGTTTTTGCTTAGGCAAATGGGATGACTTTTTACAGTGTGTCCGTTATAGTAGGTTCACTCTAACTAAACAAAAATGGGAGGAAAAAATGATGAGCCCTATCGCAGTTTCAGCCACGCTTACAGCAAAACCTGGACGTGAAGAAGAAGCGCAGAACGTACTTCTTGAAGTATTGAAGCATTCGAGAAACGAGGAAGGATGCTTACACTATAACCTTCATCAATCGCAGGATGATCCAAAAGTTTTTATGCTGTATGAATTATGGAAAGATCAGAATGCAATCGACAGTCATATTGAATCGGCACATTATCAGACTTACAGAACAAACATTGAGCCCCTGATTGATGTACGCAATGTCCAAAAATGGAATCAGATCGGTTAAAAACGGGGTGCCTGGCACCTCGTTTTTCCTATTCATTATTCACATTTGCGTTTTAAAGCAGTGATTTTGCTGCATACATAAGGTAACAGTATTTTTAACAGAAAGGATGCTTTCTCTTGATATCCTTAAGTATATTAGATCAAGTTCCTGTTCCAAAAGGGCAGACTGCTGCAGAGACATTGCAGCAAAGTATACAGCTCGCCCAGATTACTGAAAAGCTTGGCTATCACCGGTATTGGTTTGCTGAGCATCACAGCACAAAGGGGCTGGCAAGCACCGCTCCTGAAATACTGATTGCCCATACCGCCGCACTCACCCAATCTATCCGGCTTGGTTCTGGCGGTGTCCTTTTGCCGCAATACAGTCCGTTTAAGGTTGCAGAAACCTTTCAGCAGCTGGAAGCTCTTTCGCCGGGCAGAATCGATCTTGGAGTGGGCCGGTCACCCGGCGGTACGATGAAAACGAGACTTGCTTTAACAGACAACATAAAGAAAAGCTTAACCGTATTTCCCCGGCAGCTCCAGGATCTATCGTATTACCTGACGAACTCCCTCCCTTCTGATCATCCTTTTCATGGGATAAAAACTTCTCCTCAAGTCCCCTCACCGCCAGGCCTTTGGGAACTGGGAATGGGCGAAAACAGCGCCAGGCAGGCTGCCGAGCTTGGTATCGGTTATGTATTTGGGCATTTTATCAATCCCGAGAGGGGACAGGAAGCGTTTCAGACCTATCATGAAACCTTTCAGTCATCAGCCTTTTTCGAAGAACCGGCTGGTATCGCTGCGGTTTTTGTGATCTGCGGGGAAACGGATGAGCATGCTGAAGAACTAGCTTTAAGCCAGGACCTTTGGCTTCTCCGTGTTGAAAAGGGCCTGGACAGCCGGATACCGAACATTGAAGAATCAAAATCATACTCCTTCACACAGTTTGACCGGGAACAAATCAAAAAGAACAGAGAACGTATGGTGATCGGTTCTCCAGAGATCGTAAGAGACAAGCTTATATTACTTTCAGAACAGTATCAGACTGCTGAATTTATGATTTTGACAAATGTATTTTCTTTTGCAGAAAGAAAAAAATCGTATGAGAGATTGGCCCATCTATTTAAGTAGCTGCATGTTTATTGATTGGATAATAAATGACACAACAAAAAGGGCTGTCCAAGAAGTCTGTAAGCTGTTGATTTCCGTTCCAGGCTGCTCGCTTTCCGCGGGGCGTGCGGTGAGCCTCTTGGTGCAAGCACCNNTTCTGGACAGCCCCTTTTTATTTTTATTTATAGATTTTCACACGGTCTTCAAGCGGCTGGAATTCTTTTTCGCCTGGTGCTGCCACAGGCTTGCCAAATGGCATTTGAGCGATAAGCTTCCAGTTTTCTGGCACATTCCATTCTTGTTTTACTTCTTCATCAATGATTGGGTTGTAGTGCTGAAGTGATGCACCGAATCCTTCATTCTCTAGTGCAGTCCAAACGACAAATTGAAGCATTCCTGAAGAATGATTTGACCAGATTGGGAAGTTGTCTGCATAAGCTGCGAATGCTTCTTGAAGCCCTTCCACTACTTTTTGATCCTCGAAAAATAGGACGGTTCCGTATCCGCTTCCGAACGCGTTCATTTTTTCTTCTGTCGGAGCAAACTGATCTGCCGGAACGATGGCGCGAAGAGTTTCTTTCGTGATATTCCAAAGTTTATCGTGGTTTTCGCCAAGCAATACAACAACACGGGCACTTTGTGAATTAAAAGAAGATGGTGTGTATTTTACCGCATGATTGATAATTTCCTGAATTCTTTCATCAGAAACAACGGCTTCTTTACTGATTCCATAATAAGAGCGTCTCTCTTGAACCGAAGTTAAAAAATCTTTTGCCATGTTAATTTCCCTCCACTAAATAAACCATTTTTATTGTTTATTACTTTATGTAAGTTAGTATAAATAATATATTTCATTACGTCAAGTGTTGAAGTTCAATAAAATAAGCGATTCATTGTGGTTAATCTTCAACAATAGCGGGAATTCACTTAAAAAGTATACTTAGGAGGCAAATCGAAATGAGTACGTATGAGGTGAAAACCTATTATTTTGAAGATGATGGATTTATCCCTAATCATCCAGATTGGCCGGTATTGTTCTATGAAGGGGTTTTGGCTGAACGATCTTATCAAGCCGAACAGATTTTTAATGAGAACAACTGGCTAAACAGCTGGCGGAACGGCATTTTCGACTATCATCATTATCACAGCAACACTCATGAGGTATTAGGTGTCATAACGGGATTTGCGACAGTTAAGATTGGTGGAAAATCCGGACAAGAGCTGCAGATTCATGCTGGTGATGTCATCGTTTTGCCAGCTGGAACCGGGCATATTAACATGGAATCCAGCGCAGATTTTCAAGTGGCTGGTGCTTACCCCAACGGAATGGATTATAATCTGATGCGCGGAGTCGACGGTGAACGCCCTGCGGTTCTAGAAGAAATACGTTATGTTCCTCTCCCTGAAACCGATCCTGTTTTCGGTACGGATGGACCTTTGCTTCAGCATTGGAACAGAAAATAAGAACAGCCCGAATCTTTGTTGATTCGGGCTGTCATTATGCCAAGGATTCAGGAGGCAGACCAGGTTCTTTCCCGCCGTCTGGTGCATCGAATTTTTGTTTTGTCCGTACCAGTGAAATGACGGCAATGATAAGGCCGCCTGACGTATCCGCGATAAGATCCACCATCGTATCGCTGTTTCCCCCGCCCTGCAGCGTCATAGCAAAGATCTGATCCATACTGAACTCATACATCTCCCAGATGACTCCGCCAAGAACGGCAAATGAAAGAACGAACCAGAAGACAAGCCATGCTGAAATATGCGTGCCTCCTTCCCGATGAACGAGCCTTTCATAAAGAGCCACTGCAACGAAAGCCAGCAAAGCTCCGCTCAGTAAATGCAGAAACGTATCCCACCAGCCCAGACCATAAAAATGAAGAATGGAACCTAAATATTGTGATGCAAAAAGAAAAGCTAAATAGGAAAGCAATATGGGCAGGTTAAACTTTAATTTAGTAAACCGGGCAAGGACAAGCGGTATGGCTCCGCACAGAACTCCTCCTAATGCTACCTGATAGCTGTGAACCTCTCCTTTTGGAAAGTAATAAAAAAACAAGACCGCCATAAAAAGTGTGTAGGCCAGACTAATCATAAGGACCGACTTTCGTTTCATTCATACACCTCATTTCCTGCTCTTATAAATTATTGCCACCAAATCCAGAAATATGAATGTATCCTTCGAGAACACAAAAAAGCCTGGAATCTCACTCTTATCATTCCAGGCCTGCTTATCACGTTTTTATTGTTTTGTCGTATCGATTTGTTCACGCAGTGGCTTAACCACATTCATATCAACATCATAGGTTTTTCCTTTATAGACGACTTTTGCGTTTTCGTCTCCATCCTTGCCTGTGATCTTTACGCTTTTACTCTGAATAACAAAGCTTCCGTCTTTCTTTTCAACATGTTTGGCATCGACCATTTCTTTTTTTATCACAGGCTCGATCGTTTTTTTATATGCCGTTGATGCAGAATTCACGCCTTGTTTTCCTATGTTCATAATTTTGTCGGGGCTTACCCCAAATATGACAATAGCGATGATGGCAATAACTCCAAATATGAGGGCGGCACGCAGAGCAAGTTTAAACAATAACACAAACACGATGATTGCAAGCACCACCAGTATGACAAGCAGCAAGTGATCTTCAATCCAAGCCATGGCTAAGTCTTCCCTTCCTCTTTTACCAATGTTAATACCCGAATGATTAATAAAATAGACAAGGAAATAAATCCCTTTTTATGAAACGTTAGCTCTTTTAAGGTTTGAGCGTTTTTTCACCTGTGAAACATAGCTGTGAAGAATCATTCCAACCATGATTAATGCCATGCCAAGCCATGATAAAGCGGAGGGCATCGGCAAGGATAACAGCCATATTTCACCCATTGCCGCAAAGAGGACTTCCGCAGATTGGGTCGCCTCAACAGCCGCTAACTGCTGCATGTTCCCCCTGACAAGATCCGTGGCATAAAAGAACAGCACCGTGGCGATAACGCCGGAAGAAAGAGCTACAAGGGCGGATTGAAAGGTTTGGACTGCCGTTGGAGGTCCATCGGCCAGCCAGCCAATAAAAGCGAGAACGATCCAGAAAGGAAGACTGGCGAGCGTCATGCCAAGTACCCGCTGATAAGCATCCAACCGACCTCCGCATACCTCCATCATTTTTCGATTACCGAGCGGATAAGCAAACGAAGCGACTAACACAGGAAGTGCTCCTAGCAGCACATCATTGAACGAAAGTGTTCTTGCCTGCTCCATCTGCATCAGGACAATGCCAAGAAGGATGATCAACGACATGGAGAGCCCCTTAAACGGAATCTTCCCTCTTACCGATTGAAGCCCTTGTGATGTTTGAACCTGTTCCTTAAAAAAAGGAACGAGAAGTGAGCCTGAGAAAATGGTAATCTGCCACGTTCCGGCGATCAGCCATCCAGGTTCATAGGCTGCAGCAAAACAGATGGGAGCATAAAATAGGCCGAAGCCCACCAAACTCCATAACAGCCAGCTTTTCGGCTGTTCTTTCATGGTCTGCATCAGCTGGCCCAAGTTTCCCCTTAACATTACAATAATCAGCAGAAAGGGCACCATGAAAAAATAGCGAAGTGAAGCGCTCCAGATCCAGCTTCCTCCTGATAATTCCATTAAACGGTTTAGCACAAATGTAAAGGCAAAAAAGAAAGCAGAGCAAATTCCGACGATGACAGGCCGCATGGAGTACACCTCTCTCTTCATTTTTGAATCAGCAGTTCTCCGAGACTCAGCCAGTTTACTTCCGTCAGGAGAGCCGTTTTCTCACTATCTTTTTCTATGCAGGCATCAATGATTTGTTCATGCTGCTGTATTGAATTCACCCCTTTTACGGAGCCGAATTGGGCCATTTCTAAACGGCGGATCTTAGCGGTACTTACCTCCAGCGCTTTCACCAGCTCAGGATTTCCGGCTGCTGTTAGAAACACCTGATGAAAATCTTCATCCGCTTGAATGGCGGCTATAACATTCCTTTCTTCCATAGCAGATCTCAGCTTTTGATTTTGTATTTTTAATTCTTTAATATCCTTTTCCTCCAGAAGTGGAACGGCAAGTCTGGCGGCTAATGCATGAAGTGCTGCAACGACGGTAAATGCATGGTTCGCTTCATCGTTATTTAACGGAGCGACTCTTGTCGCGGAACCCGGCATCGCTTCGACTAGTCCTTCATCTTCAAGTTTTTTTAGAGCCTCCCTTACCGGTGTCCGGCTGATGCCGAATTGCTCCGCCAGATCTTTGTCATGCAATCGTTCCTCAGGCTCCAATTCTAATAAGAGTATTGCGTTCTTCAAATGATGATACACTTCTTCTCTTAATGATAATCGTCTAATTGGTTGAATGTTTTTCATAAAACCAATATATCGCATATCAATTGACAACTCAATAAAAAAACCAGTGCAAAAGCCACTGGTTTTGTTCTATTGAATTCTTTCCCGTTTGTACACAATTTCTCCATCATATACATCTCCCGTTTGCAGATAGCCTAGCCTCTTATACAGTCCGGCTGCCTTCTGGTTCTCTTGATGGACCGTAAGCCGTGTTTCACGGGAATGAGGAAACCTCTCCTCAATCCAAGAAATCATTTCAATCATCGCTCTTTTTCCATATCCCTTCCCCTGATGCTTTTCATCAATGAGAAAACCATTGATCCAATACATGTTATCATTCTGCTCTTCAAATGCATGCATGATGAATCCTACCATCATTCCTTCTGCATAGATAGCAAACGGAAGGTACTCAACATTATCGCCGTCCGGCTTAATATAGACTTTAGCCAGCGATACAGCGACAGAAGGCACGAAATGCTCCTGCTCTTTTTTCACTTTTAACAGCAGCGCTTCTTCCCAGTTGCCGCGATCGACAGGTTTTAACTCAATCATGAAGTCTCCCTCCCGCTAGTTTACTATAAGGGTGCCAGGCACCATTATAAAAAACGGCTCCGCCTATTAGGCAGAGCCGTTATTGCATTTATGCTGTTTTTCGGAACTTTCCTGAAATCCCGATCGCAAAAGAGATAATCGTTGTAATTAATAAAGCTTCTGTAATTGAGCTGAGAATCGTATTCAAAGACATAACGCTGTATATCTGTATAGAGACTCCGATCGGAACGCCAAGAAATAAAACGACAGAGCCAAATATTGCATTTTTTAAAGTAAACAGGGATGTACGGTGGGCCCAGTCCAATACTCGCAAGCTTAATACCCAGAAAATACTGATCAATGACCAGAATAACAAAATAGAAGCTATGAACGAGTGAGAAGTCAGCCCGAACAGAACGTGTTCTGAATAAAGATTGATATTCATAAAGACTTCAATTGTTTGATAAGCACCAACACCGAACAAAAGGATAAGATAGATCAAAGCGAACTCCATACCTTTATGCCCCCGGATTCTCCGTTTCAGTGAATTCATCATCTTTCCCCCAAAAAAATGACTTAATAGTTATCATCTTATCATACAAAAAAAGATTTAGATTTTAAACCTGTTTTTTAAAAATTTTTGCAAAATAACGTTAATTAGTAAAAATGTACTACTTTTTATTCCTTTTTAAACAAAGCTGTCCATAAATCAGGAACACCGAATGTTGAACTTCCTGCACCCATCACTTTCATCCTTCTAACCTCTACTGCCGTAAAGCTCCTGAAAATAGTTTTCAGCTTTTCCTCTGTATAGCCTAATCCGCCCATCACCGATCGCGCCCGGTACACCTCCCAGTCTGAAATTTCCGAGCCTCCCAAACTGCCGCCCATCACAAAACAAGTCACCGCAAAATGGCCGCCTGGTTTTAAAGCTCGGTTTACAAGTTCCACATAGGTCAGCCTGCGATGCGGGGCAAGGTGATGAAAACAGCCTGAATCATAGATGAAGTCATAGGATCCGTCCTCTATATCCAGATCAAAGATATTCTGATGAATAAAATGAATAGCTAGATTTTTTTTCAGCGCTCGTTCCTTTCCCCAGTCCAAGGCTTCTTCAGATAGGTCAACCGCATCCACCTCACAGCCTTTTTGAGCAAGATAAATCGCGTTTCTCCCCGGGCCGCAGCCTAGTTCAAGGACTCTGCCTGGTCCTAACCGGCCATTGTCGAAGTATTCAACCAAGTTTTCATCCGGTACATTATGAAAAAAAGGAATCTTTTTATTACGGTCACGATAAAATTCATCCCAAAAGGGTGCCGGATCTCTTAATAAAGAATCCAGCATGTGCAAGACATCATCTTGATTTAAAATGTTCTCTGATTGATTCAAATGATCTTCTCCCCGAACTTAGTCAATTTACGTTCCTTATTCTATTTCTATATAAATACTAAAAATCCTTTACTATCCATACCAAACGAACCCTAAATACATCTTTCTAACGCTGTCTAAAGTCCCAAAAAGCGGCATAGACGCTATTTCACCCCCTATTTAATACCCGTGTATCATCTTTCTGAATTTCCCATTACAGATACCTTAAACCAACTCAAGGGGCGGGCGGTAAAAAAGGGGCTGTCCAAGAAGTCTGTAAGCTGTTGATTTCCGCTCCAGGCTGCTCGCTTTCNNGGACAGCCCCTTTTTGTACTCTTTCATTTTCTTTTATAGAAGTGTTTCAGCGCCGTCAATGTAGATTTCTGTTCCTGTAATATGGCTGGAGCGTTCAGACGCCAAAAACAAAACGAGATCGGCGACTTGTTCAGGTTCCCCAGGCTTATGTTCAAGGGGCTGGTTTCCTTCTGGATAATTAACCGGAATCGTAATCTCCTTTACCGCTTCGGTTGCATCTGTATTTTCTCCGATGTTGGTATTAATGGCACCAGGACAAATCGCATTCACTCTTATCTTATACCGGGCAAGCTCGAGAGCAGCCATTTTCATAAAAGCAACCTGTGCTGCTTTCGATGAACTGTATGCCGCCATCCCGAATCCGTGAAACTTACGGTTTCCATTAATGGAACTCGTGATCACAATGTTTCCTCCCGCTTTTTTCATATAGGGAATAGCATGCTTAACGGCTAAAAAGGTGCCGTTTAAATTGGTGGATATGGTGGTGTTCCATTCTTCAATCGACAAATTTTCTATAGGAGCAAGAGTCCCGTTAATCCCTGCGTTGGCAAATAGAACATCCAGCCTCCCCCACTTCTGTACCGCTTGCTCTATTCCTCGCTGCACCTCGTGAGAGTTGGAAACATCGATTTCCGCAGCCATCGCCTCCCCTCCTGAATCCTTAATTTCCTCTGCCACTTCTTCTGCTCGTTCTTCTTTTACATCCATCACACAAACCCTTATGCCTTCCTTCGCAAAGGCCAGGGCTGCTGCTCGTCCAATTCCTGAACCGCCGCCTGTAACAATGGCCACTTTTCCTTCTTCTTTCTTATAGATACTCATCATCTACCTCCTCTTTTTCATAGGCTGTTTTCGTAACCTTTGTTGCTCTTGAGAGTGGCTGATTTCCGTTCCAGGATGCTCGCTTTCCGCGGGGCGTGCGGTGAGCCCCACGGCGCAAGCACCTTTGGGTCTCACCTGTCCCGCTGCTCCCGCAGGAGTCTCGCACCTTGCACTCCAATCAACTTAGCAATGAAGGTTCTTTACAAAAATGTTCCCAAAGCAACAATTTTTTAGAAAAGAGCCTTTTCATATTAAATACCCACTTATTTCGGTTTTGCCCGTTAATAATAAAAAGCAGAATCCTTTCCAGCTGCTAAGGCTGAGCAACTCGTTGGAGCCTGCTTTTTATCAAAAAAGTTTTCTAACTTAGTAGTTCTTCAAGAACCCTGGCATTTTCTTTTGCAGTAGTGACAAGGTCTTTTTCAAAATGCTCCTGTTCCACAATGTACCATGATACATTCAGATCATTGCCCTTTTTGACAATAGACTGTAAATCCAACTCTCCGTTTCCTAAAATCGTGCTTTGTTTTTCGGTCCCTTTTACAGCCATGTCCTTCATATGCAAAGTAACAAGACGTTCGCCAAGCCTTTCCATAAACTCAGCTGGGTCATAGCCTGAATAGGCTGCCCAATAGCAATCCAATTCAAAGGAAACGAGTGAGGGATCGGTCTCATTCAATAAAATATCGTAACCCGAAGCACCCCCATGATCAACAAACTCAAAATCATGATTGTGATACCCTAATTTCAACCCTTCGCGATTCAATAAATACCCTGCATTATTTAAAATCTCAGCTGCTCGTTTATAATCTTCTATATTCTTTCGATTTTCTTCCGTTAGATATGCCAGGATTAATAAGTCGTTTCCGAGTAACTGATTGTATTCAATCTGGCGTTTGAGTGCATCTCCCTCAAGCTGATCGAGGCCGATGTGGCTGCCTGCCGGTTTTAAATCATACTCATCCAGTGCCTGCTTTAAAACCTTTGCTGAAGTGTCATAATAACCGGCAAACTGTGCACCATTATACCCCCACGATGAAACTTCTTTTAGTGTGCCAATGAAATCTTTTTCACAAAGCTCTCTTATCGTGTAAAGCTGCAACCCTCTTTTATGCATTTCTAATTCCTCCTTTATTAAAAGTCTTTCACGAAACGATTCGAGATTATCTTAATAAATATTATTGCTTCATACAATATTTTTTGAAATATTCTTAAAATATAACACGCTACACAGTAAAAAAACCGTCTGCCTTTTGGCAGACGGGAATCTCACTCTAATTATGATATTGTTTGATGTCTAACGGAATGGCCAAGCGTTCTTTGGCCTTTGCATCATAGGAACGGTAATGGGAGATCACCTGATTATTTTCATCTACTCTGCATTCTAAAACCTTATGCTCATTTCCTTCTTTTGTTTCCAGAAGAAGATCAACGTTCCCCAGATGCAATGAATAAGTGTAATACGTAAGTCCGAGAAAATCGCTTCTCTCTTTATGGGTCTCAGGATGAAGCATGATGAAGGTCGCCAGGTCAGTAACCGACATCGCCGGCTCGTTCTTGATTTTTCCGAGGATCGCCCTGAATCCATCAGAAGCTTGCCCCACTCTTTGCTCAGTCCAGTTTAATGTAGTCTGCAGCCAATTTGTACCCAATATAAATCCCTCCCTGAATCTTCCTTTTCCATTATCATTGCCAAAGAGCGGTGTTTTCTATGCTTTATTTGGGTGCCAGGCACCGTTTATGCGCATAAATGGTGTCAGGCACCACTGCTCTTTCTTCAGGGAACCTGTACAGGATTTTTTCTGTATAGCTGCATCTCATACAGATGCGTTCATCGGAGTCTGAGGTTTCGAGAAATACGTGGCGGCATTTTCTCTGAATCTCCTGCAGCTGCATTTCCAGCAGAGCAATTCTTTCACGAAGGATAGAAATGGTGCTCATGAATAGATATTCGAGCCTTTGTCATGAAATTCCTTGGCTTTTTCCCGCATTCCTTCCTTTACATCTTTTTCCTGACCCGAAAGTTCTTGTGCAGATATATTTCTTAGATCATGTGAAATTCTCATAGAGCAGAATTTCGGTCCGCACATGGAACAAAAATGAGCGGTTTTTGCACCTTGTGCAGGGAGGGTTTCATCGTGGTAACCCCTTGCCTTCTCAGGATCCAATGATAGATTAAACTGATCTTCCCATCTGAATTCAAATCTAGCTTTTGAGAGAGCATTATCCCTCTTCAATGCTCCTGGATGGCCTTTTGCCAAATCTGCTGCATGGGCAGCGATCTTATAAGCGATCACTCCCTCCCTGACATCATCCTTGTTCGGCAGCCCCAAATGTTCCTTCGGCGTCACATAGCAAAGCATAGCCGTTCCGAACCATCCGATCATAGCAGCCCCAATTGCAGAAGTGATGTGGTCGTACCCAGGCGCAATGTCTGTCGTCAGAGGCCCTAGTGTATAGAAGGGCGCCTCATGGCAGATCTCCATTTGCTTATCTACGTTCTCCTTGATCTGATGCATCGGCACATGCCCCGGTCCTTCAATCATGACCTGCACATCATGTTTCCAGGCGATCTTTGTGAGCTCTCCCAACGTTTCCAGTTCTGCAAACTGTGCTTCGTCATTGGCGTCCGCAATCGAGCCAGGCCGTAATCCATCACCCAATGAGACGGAGATGTCATACGCTTTACAGATTTCGCAGATGTCCTCGAAATGAGTATATAAAAAGTTTTCCTGATGGTAAGCGAGACACCATTGCGCCATGATAGATCCGCCCCGTGAAACGATGCCCGTGACCCGATTGATCGTTAATGGCACGTACCGCAGCAACACACCGGCATGAATCGTAAAATAATCGACTCCCTGCTCGGCTTGTTCGATGAGTGTATCACGGTAGACTTCCCAGGATAAATCCTCCGCTATCCCGTTCACTTTCTCAAGCGCCTGATAGATCGGAACGGTGCCCACAGGGACCGGAGAGTTTCTGATGATCCACTCTCTGGTCGTATGGATGTCTTTTCCTGTAGACAGATCCATGATCGTATCCGCTCCCCAGTAGGTAGCCCATGTCATTTTTTCAACCTCTTCCTCAATAGACGAAGTCACAGCAGAGTTTCCGATGTTCGCGTTGATCTTCACATGAAAGTTCTTTCCGATAATCATCGGTTCCAGTTCCAGGTGATTGATGTTGGCAGGGATGATGGCCCTCCCACTCGCCACTTCGCTTCGAACAAAATCGGCCTCAAGCCCCTCCCGGATCGCAATGAATTCCATTTCAGGCGTGATGATCCCTTTTTTCGCATAATGCATCTGAGTAACATTTCCGCCACCTTTTGCCCGCATCGGCTTAAATGGGCGAACCGGAAACACATGACCCGCATGAGACTGCTGTCTGTAGCCGTTGTCCTCCGGTTTAATTCCGCGCCCATCGTATTGCTCTGTATCGTTCCTGTCTCTCACCCAATTTTCCCTCAGCAAAGGCAGTCCTTTTTCAACATCTGCAGCATAATTCAAATCTGTATAAGGTCCGCTCGTATCATAAAGGACGACGGGCGGGTTCTTCTCATCTCTTCCTGCTGTCTGTGTATCCGCCAGACTGATCCTTCTCATTGGCACCCGGATGTCGGGACGGGATCCGGTCTTATACACTTTGGTGCTGTTTGGAAATTGTGATTTTAATGAGACCTTGCTTTCGTTCTGTACGTTCATGCAACTTCCTCCTCGTTTTTTCAAAAATTGAGTCCAAAGTTACACACAGCATAAAAAAATCGGGTTCTAGTAAGAAGAACCCGATAGGATAGACAAAGAAAAATATACGATATGTATATATGACTTCGACTCCTACTTCCCTACGCTGGTATAACCCAGATCAGGTTCAAAGGGTCAAAGAGCTTATTCTCTCTTCTCTCAGCCCGACTGACGGGCTCCCCTAGCAGAAAACGTATTCTGTTTTCAACGTAATCATAGCTTCTCTGCTTTTCATGCACAATCCGTCTTTTGGCACAGGTATTTATTCACTGTAGTCGTTTAGCCGCCAAAATATGTATAGGCTTTCAATTGACAGAAAAGTCCAACTTGTTTGTTTGCCATTGAAAAGGTGTTTTGGTCATGATTTACTTTAACGAAGCATAAAAGGAGGTCAATCATAGTGGAATATGCAGTACTTTTTTTCTTCTTTCTTTCTATCGCTTTTCCAATCATTCATTCCTTTAACTGCCTTCCCTTATTTCAAAAAAGAAAAAAACGGTATCTGCCAAAACCGATTTTTGAAAAAAGTGTCAGTATACTAATTCCTTGTTACAATGAGGAGAAAATCATTGCAACATCCGTTGAAAACATGAAAACATTAACCTATTCTTCGTTAGATATCATTTATATTAATGACGGTTCAACTGACGCTACACTTGGAAAACTTAATGAGCTATTACAACTAAAAGAAAGCTCAAAACTCCCGCTCAACCAGCTAAAACATAAGAAAGTGATCGAATTTTACAAGTCCGAGCTCTATCCCAATATTTATGTGCTTGATAAAGTGAACGGCGGAAAGGCCGATGCGCTCAATGCAGGCATTGAGTATTCTAGCAATGAACTTGTTGTAACTCTTGATGCAGACACCATCATGACAGACCATTCCCTGCCGGCCATCAATGAAACTTTCGAAGAGCAAAATGTGGTCGCTGCTGGCGGCATGGTTCATGTGCTTCAGACAAAAACGAAGAATCCATTCTCAGGGCTGACATTACGTGGGACGAACCTGCTGATTCGAGCACAGGCGCTTGATTTCCTCCGGGCCTTCTACATTACGAAGGTCTCCCATGCAAGGTTTGGAGCGCTCTCAATCATTTCAGGTGCATTTGGTATTTTCAGAAAGCAGGTGCTGCTCAACGTCGGCGGCTATCGGACGACGATTGGAGAAGACATCGATATCACTCTAAAGATTCAGCGCCACATTTCTGGTGATAAGAACAAAAAGGTTACTTTCATACCTGATGCCGTATGCTATACCGAGCTTCCTGAAAACCTATGGGATCTGTTCAAACAGCGGGTCCGCTGGCAAAAAGCATTCATTGACTGTGTCATTCATTTCAGATCATTCCTTGGAAAAAATCTGTTTACGAGCTCTGTTTCCTTTTTCTATATTTTTGAAGCTTTTATTTCCGGTACACTCGCGGTTTATTTTATGACCAGTATCTTTGTCGTTGACGGATTCGCCCTGCACTCGTCCGTTCTTGAATATGTACTCATCTATGTTTTGTACATCTTTATTTTCGGCCTTGTATACGATATGGTGGCCATCGGAATGGGAGAATATCATGGCTACGCTTTTCAGGAAAAAGACACATACCCCCTTTTAGCAACTATTCTTTTTGATATCTTTATTTTCAGGATAGTGACAATGGTATGTGTTGCTTATGGAAGCATCGCCTATTTCTTCAATCGGGACTGGAATAAAGTATCTAGAACAGGCCGTGAATACCAGGCAGACTCCCGCCCTGCCGCATAAACACGCTTTATCCCAAATGTGGTTTTCTTGAAAGATTTGTGAACGAGGCAAAAAAATTAGCACATATTAGTTTATTTTGACTGATAAAGAGGAATAAAGTATCAGGAAGAATTGTTCCATATTCTAAACGTGCAGGGCAGGGTTAACTTATGCTAAAAAAAACAGAGGTTATGCTGTTCATGAAGGAAATCGCCATGCTTACGGATGAATATTTACGTTGCAGAGACCGATTTCTGAAAGAACAGATAAAAAATGATATCGATTTTCTGCATTCAGTGATTCATTCATAATTTCATTTGTTCATGATGAACACTGTTTCGTTCTTTACTTTTCACTTGTGTCTGTGTTTGAAATTCCACCCATAAAAAACCCAGAGAGCCGTTTTTTGCTCTCTGGGTTTTCTTAGTTTTTAACGACCGTGCGTTCAATAAGAAGTTTGATAGCGTGCAGCTGTCCCAAATGATTGGATTCATGAAAAACAGCCATGTTTGCTAGTTCACGGAACGTTTCCAGACCAAGGAACGGCTTTTTCAATTTTTCATCCAGTGCTTCTTCCGGGATGTCTTTAATTCGTACGAGCTGATCCTGCAGCTGAGTGACCAGTTCTTCAACGGATGGAACATTTCCCTTCCAGTCTGCCGGCTTTGTTCCTTTGCCAAACAATTCTACATAGTTTTCGGGCAGATGAGCTGACTTTTTCGGAAAACCGAAAAGAAACTGCTCAGTTACGGTTAAGACATGTCCGATGTGCCAGTGGATGGTATTGTTGAATCCTTCCGGCTGAACATCAGCCATTTCAGCGGGAACTGCGCTGGCATTTTTCAGAAAAAATCCTCTTGTCATTTCAAACTGCTTGTAAAGGTACTGATTCATTATGATCATCTCCTCGAATATCTTTATCTTCTTTTCTACTGTAACAAAAAATCCACTAAAAAAGCAGATTTAAAAGATCTGGCTCAATTACGCTCTTTTTTCAAGATCCCTTGCTGTTTGACTCATTTCTACCCTTTTCTCATCCTTCAACGTACCAAATAGTACATCCACAAATGGAGTGGACACTCCATACCAGTAGTTTTCATTTTTATAATGATGAAGCGTATGTGTCTTTTTCAGCCACTTGCCGAATCTGGAGTTAGGTTTGATCGGCCGGTGCGCGACATAGTGCTTCCATTCATAAACGAGGAGCATACAGACGAGTCCGACCGCAAATGGCAAGCTGATTAAAATGGAGCCCGTTATAAAATAAAATAGGGCCGAAAGCACAAACAGACTGGGAATGCTGTACCAGATTGGCAGAAAAAGGAGTTTCAGGTCATCTGGAAACTTATGATGATCATAATGTAACCGCTTTAAAAATTTAAGAAACAGAGGATTTTTAGGTGCTTTTAAATGAAATAAAAAGCGATGAGTGAAATATTCACTGAACATAAAGGCAACAAGCCCCAGAAGAAAGCAGAGAACCGCCAGCCAACTAATACCGGACGCCACTACAAAGACAGCCATTCCTAACATAATCAATGACATGACCAAAATGTCTAAATGCAGGAAAAAGTCCTGATACAATCCCTTACTCTTCATCATTTCACCCTCCTGTTTTCCACAATCGCAAACTGTCCTCCATCATTTGCTTCGTAAGGCTCCCTGCGGCATCTGCATCTCTTTTTAAAAATGTATTCAATAGTTCATTATAAAATTTTCTTGAAGCGGAACGATGGAGCGGATTTTCAAAAAAAAGATTTTGCCAGACGCAGATAAACCTCTTTAAAACTATTAATGATCAGGTGATAGATCGGATTGTGTGATAAGCCCGCAAGCTTCTGCTGAAGGTTCCAGTCAAAAGCAGCATATTCCTGGGCATTGTCCTTCAGCTCATCCATATTTTATTTTATAACTAAAAAAGCCAGCCATGCCGGCCGGCTTTCGCACATTCATAAAAGCATTTTACAGTGATTTTAAAGCATCAGCTACTTGCTGATCACCCTCAAGAATTTCAAAGATTTTATGATTTGCATTTTCAAGATCCAGGGATGCTACTATCACTTTGGCCACATCGGCGCGGGCAATACTCCCACTCCCCAAGTTCCGACCAATATTAATTTTGCCTGTTCCTTGTTCATCGGTGAGCGCACCTGGCCTGACGATCGTATAATGGAGCCTGCTGGATTCAAGCCGGTCATCCGCTTCCCCTTTCATCTCTAAATAATGCTGCAGCTCTTCCGGTCCTTTCTCAGGAGTTCCTGCTCCCATACTGCTCAGCATAATAAACCTTCTCACCTTTTGTTTTTCAGCTTCTTCCATTATGTTGATCGCACCATCCCGATCAACTGCTTCCGTTTTATCCGGACCCGTTTTCGAACCGGAACCAGCCGCAAAAATAACCGCATCACAGCCTTTTACTGCTTCAGAGACATCTCCTTCGAGATCAGCGAGCACGATTTCGGCTCCTAAACTTTCCAGATCATGGGCCTGTTCCTTCTTCCTGATCATCGCCTTGGCTTCATGTCCTGCTTTTTTTAGTTCCTGCAGAATTAATCTTCCTGTAGTTCCGTTTGCTCCTGCGACTAATACTTTCATTTTTACAGCTCCCTTCCCGCTTACTATTAACGATACTTACCCTCTTCAAACCTAACTTAGTCTGTATTTTTCTCATTTCCAAACGGGGATTTTAATGCTCCATTCCCTCTCCTGTTTTTGCAGAATTTTCGATATAAAAAGATAAATTATTACAAATAAATTTCTTTTTGCCTCTATAAGAGTAAAATGCTAGAATTGTGGTATAAACATATATATCCATACGGAGGTGGTCCCGTCATGGTTTCGTTAGTCAATCACGTTTGCCGGCAGCGTTCCTGGTCAGTTGGACAGAAAGAGATTTTAGGTAAAGAGTTTGAATCTGTAGTAGGGGCTTTGCAGAACTGCCATGAAAATGAAGCAGTCGTATGCAGAGTCGATGACGATTCCGTCTGCGTTACAAATATCGACAATATTCACGAGCTTGAGGAAATTGGCTATAAGGTCGTAGCTACCAATTAACACACCCGAACAGGGTGTGTTTTTTGTTTAAGCTTGGCATCCAAGCAAAAAGGGGCTGTCCAAGAAGTCTTTAAGCTGTTGATTCCCGTTCCAGGCTGCTCGCTTTCCGCGGNNTTTCATTGAAGATTTTTCAAGCCAAAAAGGGGCTGCCTGAAGGTCAATTTTCGACTTTCTGGACAGCCCCTCATGATGTTGGAAAACTGCTTTTAAGACAGGTTTCATGTCTTGGAAAACTGCATTTCGGGCAGGTTTTTTGTCAATTTTCTCTCACAAAGGAATTTTGAGGAACCGCAGTGATGAACGGAGAAATCGCTCCGCGGGAAAACAGATACAGTTCGTGCATGGCACGGGTACACACCGTATAAAACAGCCTGCGATCACTTTCTTTGCCGTATTGCAAATTTGACGCATTGTATACCAGAACCGCATCGAACTCGATCCCTTTAGCAAGATAAGATGGAATGATCAGCGTATCCTGCTTGAAAGAAAAAGAATCTTTCTTCATGAGTTCTACATGAACCTGGTCTTTCAGGCTTTCGTAAGCTTCCTCACATTCTTTCGCGGTCTTGCATATCACAGCGATCGTCTTTACCTGTTTATCCTGCAGTTTACGGATCGTGCCTGCAATGGCTCGAGTATGGTCCTCTTTCTTTTCGCACTGTTTCAGCACCGGCTTTTCTCCATCACGGTTAAAGGGAATGATGGATTCCTTCTCATTTAGCATTTCCCGTGTAAATTCAACGATCTGTCTTGTGGAACGATAGCTTCGCGTTAAAATAATGCGTTCTGTATGGTCTTTTCCATAACGCTCATACAGCATCTGAAACGCATCACCCGTGGAATGGGCATAAATCGATTGATTGAGATCACCCAAAACGGTCATTTTGCTTCGTGGAAACAGGCGCTGAATGAAGGCAAACTGAAACGGAGAATAGTCCTGTGCCTCATCTATAAATACATGGCGTACTGCCGTATTGGTCTGAAACCCTTCCAGCCGTTCTTTTAAATATAAGTAAGGAGTTGCATCCTCATATAAAAGTTCTCCATTGCTTAATGTTTCAGCAGTCAGCCTGGAGATTTCTTTCCAGCTGCCAGGAAGCAGATACTTCTCCTCCCTCTCCCAGGATAACCCCTCGCCTGTAAACAGCCTCATGTACAGCGCCTTAAGATTAATAAACGTTAAGGACTTGATCCTCTTTTTCAATGGCTTAAATGCTTTGGAAACCACATACGCCGATAACAGTCTCTGCTCCTGTTCAAAATCATTAAACGAATCTTCCGTGTATTGCTTTTTCTTCATTAGTTTTTGATAGAGCCTGACGTACACTTCTTTATCGAGCAGCTGTATTTTTTCTTCCACCCACGGTTCTTTCCGTTCGGTCTTTTCCCGTTTCCTGACCTCACTCACGAGCCATTCGGATACGAGCTTCATGCGGTTCGGAATGGAAACCGAAGAGGAGTAAGAATAGAATTTTTCTTTGATCTGTTCTGCTGAGACCAAGACTCTCCCTCTAAATGAAACAGATTTAAAGAGCATATCCTCATTGCGCAGATGAGTGATATACGCTTCAATCACGTTCATGAAATCAAGCGACGCTTTAAAACGGATGCCCTCCAGCCTGACTTTGTGATCCGGATGGTCTTCCTCAGTAAGTACGGCCTCCATCTGTTCCAACGGATCTTCAAGATCGTAGGAATCACCAAGATGGTGATACACATACTGCTGAAACGTCGTCTGCAGCATATTTTCTTCACCCAGCTCAGGCAAAACGTTTGAGACATAGCTGTTGAACACGTTGTTGGGAGAAAAGAGTACGATCTGGTTGGCAGAAAGTGTTTCTCTGTATCGATATAAGAGGTAAGCGACACGCTGAAGGGCCGCTGACGTTTTTCCGCACCCGGCAGCTCCTTGAACAATCAGAAGGTTCCCCTTCGTATTCCGGATAATTTGGTTCTGTTCTTTTTGGATAGTGGCCACGATACTTTTCATCTGAGGATTAGCCTGCCGGCTCAGTACTTCCTGCAGCAATTCATCGCCAATGGTCACACCCGTATCAAACATGCTCTTGATCTGGGCATTCCGAATGATATATTGCCGTTTCAGCTCCATCTCTCCTGAAACGGTACCTTCTGGCGCCTCGTATTCCGCTCTGCCAAGTGAATGGTCATAGTATAGACTGGAGATGGGCGCCCTCCAGTCATATACTAGAAATTCATCTGCCTTTTCATCATAAAACGAAGCGATTCCGAGATAAATTCGATCTGTCTTGGCATCCTTCACTTCTTTAAAATCTATTCTTCCGAAGTAAGGGGAGTCACTCAGTTTTACAAGGCTTTTTTTCTGGTCTTCTGCGTTTTTATGGCTGCGTTCCAATTCAGACAGCAATTCTGCCTGCTGCTTAATACTGGCTGCGGTTTCTGCTGCCTCATGGGCATCATCAAAATTGACGGTCACATCTTCCCAGAAGTCTTTTCTGATCTGGACCACATCTTCTTTTTTCCCGCCAAGATGCTCCTCAAGAACATTCATTTTCTTTTTTACTTGATCAACAACCGAATTAACGCGTTCCTGTTCTCTTTGCCATTCTGTTTCCCACTGGTTCATAACCCCTCTCCTTTATCTGCAAATTTCCATGCTAAAATTCTTGACAAAACAACCACTTACCTATTATAATAAATTTGGGTAAATTTAATCTTATATTAACAATTTCCGGTAAGTCGCAAACTTCATTTTAGCACACCGGCTGTACGTCAAGCAATGCTTTTTCTAAATAATTGAGTAAATAAAACTGCTAAAGAGCCATGGGAACTTTCCTGGCTCTTTTTTTTGTGTCAACTCCTTTGTTTACCACCTCAGCACCTCTTGTAATCTAGTACCATTTAGGCAATACCTATGGTCCATTGAGTGCCTGAAAGATTATGAATATACTTAATTTGACAAATAAATATAAAAAAATTACAGGAGGGGACGACAATGATAAGGGATAATTTTAAACGCTGGCTTCCGCTGGCCATGGTAACTGCTGTCGGGCTTGGAGGCCTTTCAACCTCAATGCATGGTGATGCCAAAAACCTTAATACAAAAAAGGAACCGGAAATTAAGAATGTGATCTTTCTGATCGGTGATGGTATGGGGCCTGCGGCTACAACCGCACTGCGCTACTGGAAAGATGATCTGAATACGGTTGAAATGGAGAAAACAGCATTTGACCGCTATTTTGTCGGTAAACAAATGACCTATGCTGATGACCCTGATGAGAACATAACGGATTCAGCTTCTGCTGCCACAGCCATGTCGACTGGGGAAAAAACGTACAATGCAGCCATTGCTGTTGACAATGACAAATCTGAATTGAAGACTGTCCTTGAGGCCGCAAAGGCTCGTGGTAAATCTACCGGACTAGTTGCTACCTCAGAACTTGCCCATGCTACCCCCGCTTCTTTCGGTGCCCATGACCCGAGTCGAAAAAACATGAACGAGATTGCCAGTGACTATTTTGATGAGAAAATTAACCGCAAACATAAAGTGGATGTGCTCCTCGGGGGTGGTTCAGCCAACTTTATCCGTGATGACAGAAACTTGGTGAACGAGTTCAAAAATGCAGGCTTTAGTTATGTTACAACTAAAGAACAGCTTCTTCATAACAAGAACGAACAGATCCTGGGTCTTTTCTCTAAGGGCGGAATGCCTAAAATGATCGACCGCAATCATGACCTCCCTTCCCTGAAAGAGATGACCAACTCTGCGATCCAGAGGCTTGACCGGGATAAAGACGGCTTCTTCCTGATGGTTGAAGGCAGCCAGATCGACTGGGCGGAGCATGATAATGACATCGTCGGAACGATGAGCGAGATGCAGGACTTTGAAAAAGCCTTTCAGGCTGCTGTCCAGTTCGCCAAAAAGGACAAGCATACACTCGTTGTCGCCACAGCAGACCACTCAACCGGTGGTTTATCAATCGGAGCGAACGGCAAATACAACTGGTTCGCTGATCCGGTTAGAGCCTTTAAGCGCACACCTGATTTCCTCGGTGAAACCATTGCATCAGGAGCTGATGTGGAACAAACACTGCAAAAATATATAGATCTTACGTTAACCGAGTCTGAGATCCATAGTGTAAAAGAAGCTGCAAAAACAAAAGATATGGTTAAAATCGATGCTGCCATCGAAAAAATAGCCGATCTCCGTTCCAACACAGGCTGGACAACCACAGGCCATACGGGCGAGGATGTTAACGTTTATGCGTACGGACCAGGCAAGGAGAAGTTCGCCGGGTTAATCAACAATACCGATCAGGCGAAAAACATCTTCAAAATCATTCATACAGGGAAATAAGAAAAGTCCTGTTCAAGTCTGACAAGCGCTGGAACTCTTACGCAGCAACACGCTTTTTGTGTTGAGGTGAAAGAGTGAAGCGACCAAAGACGAATTGTGATTTTTCATTTCGTCCTCCGAGGACTTATATTGAAAACGGTACTTCCGTTTTCAACCCTGGCGCTGGAGCTAGACATTACAACCATGAATATTCGAAGAGTAAAACGCCCTGCGATTCTTCGCCGGGCGTTTTTGCTTTTCTTTTATTGTTTCGGCTTGTCATAGATGTTAAAGCCGCTTTCACTTGTTCCGCGAAACGTAAAGCCAGCACCGCTGTAGAACCGGTTTAAGCTTTCATTGCTGGCAATGCAGTCCAGGCGGATGACGGATTTTCCGTTAAACGAAATGCCATTCGTTACCCAGTCCAGGATATCCGCTCCCAAATTTTTTCCAGCGGTGTTTCGGTCAATCGCCAGACGGTGAAGGTAGATCGCTTCCTCAAAATCATCTCCCCAAAGCTCAAGATCCCAAGCACTCGCCTTCTGAGGGAGCATGACCACTCCTACCATTTTATTTTCTTTATTTTTAAAAACGAACACGTCTCCGTCTAAAATGGATTGAGCCATTCCATGAACATCTTTACCTTCAAGCAACTCGCTCCACTGCGTCGATCCTTTGCTCTGCAGCCATTGTGCTGTCCGGACAAGCAATGCCATAACTTCCTCTGTATCCCCTGCAGCAGCCTGGAACGCCCGGACTTCATGATTGACTGCTGGAATTGTAATGTTAAAATTCTTCAAGCTGATCCTCCTCATTCCGCATTCCTTTTTAAATTATCAACTAATCGGTAAAAAAACAACTAAATGACATAGGAAAAGCAGCAGCGCTTTTTAATAAGCACCGCTGCTTTTAGAACATTATCGATGTTTCAATTTATAAATCAGACTGGCGACAAGAGCAGACGGCAGATTAAAAAGGTTGCCCTGCACATGATAATGAAGCTGCTCTTCCTGTACTGGCATTTGATCATACATTTCCTGCTGGCTTAACGAAGTGTTTCGGCTCCGCTCTTTCATCCCGGAAATATAGGAATATTGAATAGGAATCATAATGATAAAATACAGAATGGCAATAGCTCCGAAAAAGATATACACAGATGTCATGAAACCCCTCCTCTTTTTTCCATATTATAACATCTGTTTCTTTTCAGTACATTTTCTTTTCTTATTGCACGGCTTGTATTGATGGAAGATCGATAAAATTAACTTGGTTTTTACCTGATTTTTTTGAAAGATATAACGCCTGATCTGCCAGCTTCATCACATCTTCAATATCTTCACCGTTCATGGGCCAAACTGCACCGCCAATGCTGCAGCCGATTGTTAAACTGTTTCCATTGAACATAAAACGTTCATTAAGCACACTGATGATCCTGCTCCCGATCCGCTTCCCTTCCTCAATCGGTTCACCTGATGAAGATTCGATGAGAAGAACAAATTCATCTCCTCCCAATCTGGCGACATACTCACCTTTCCTCAGGCTCCGTTTTAACCGTTTTCCTACCTCCTTCAGAAGTTCATCGCCGATATGATGGCCGTATGTATCATTGACATACTTAAAGCCATCTAAATCCATAAACAGAAGAGTGAAATACCCGTCAGCAACCACCCTTGCACTCCGGATAGCCTGTTCAACCTGCAAATAAAGGGAGAGGCGGTTCGGCAGTCCAGTCAATGCATCGTTATGCGCCAGATCTTCCATTCTGCCAAGCTCTGATTCTGTTTCACTTAATGAAGCAACAAGATTTCGAAGGGAAGACGAAAGAACCTCAATGTCCTTTATCCCTCTCACTTGCGGAATCTCTACTTTATTTCCTTTACGAAGTTCATAGGCTGCGTTTGTAATTTGCTGCAGCGGACCTGCAATTTTTCCTGCGAGCAGCCAGCCGGCAATTGCGAACAGCACTGAACAAATACCTCCAAAAAACAAGATAAAGGACTGGAGGTTTTTTGCAGGAATAAATGCAGCATCTTCCGGTTGCCTGACAATGATAGCCCAACCGAGACCTTGATAGTCCAAATGACCCTGTCCCAATGCATAACCGGTTAAATAAGTTTTTCCATCCGGCCATCTCTCAAGGTTCCAATTATTTTTCTTTTGCTGTGCCTGTTTTACACTTTTAAGATGCAATGGTTTTCCAAGCAAATGCTTTGGACCGAGAAGGATCGTGTTCTGTTTGGCGCTGACAATGAAAATTTCAGTATTGCCCCTCACACTTTTCATGGGCTGCAATACAGTATCCCGGATCTCTTTTGACCACTCCCAGCTCAGGTGTGCGGCCAATACCCCTTTGAAATCGCCGTTTTTCCCATATACAGGTGTGCTGATATCCACGAACTGCACCGGCTCACCGGACGGATTAGGAAGCAGCTTTGCCAGAAGAACCGCATCATGGACATCTCCTATGAAAGGAGCCTTTTTCGCTCGCTGGAATACAGGGCGTTCCTCAATGTTTTTACCTTTTAAAATTCCTTGTGTGGATGCGATGACATTGCCTTTTTTATCAGTCAGACCAACCCATGAAAACGAGGGAATGCTGTCATGCAGACGATTTAGCATTTTTTCAATGCTTTCCGGGTGCTGCTTCTGTTCTTTAAGCTGATCGAGTTCACTCAGCACTTTAATCTCACCATAACGCGACCACATAAAGTAATCCAGCTTATCAGCCATCTGATAGGCGTTCTGTGACAGCGTTTCTCCAATTTCCTTTTTAATATCAGCTCCCGACCTCTTGCTGATGGTGATGCTTAAAATGCCCGACAAAATAAAAATCAAAATAGCAATTGTTAGTGCGACTAGTGTTCTTAGCTTAATAGACAACTTGGTTTGCTCACTTTCTACAACAAGTAAAATACTATTCTAATATCGGCAGAAAATCTTTTTGTTGCAGTTTCTTCACGTAATTTCTATGGATTAGCCTACAGCAAATTTGGGCAAAAATGAAACTAAACTGAAGTAGAGCCGTATAGTTAGGAAAGGAGTTGATTTTTCATGTTAAAAAAATTATTGAAATCATTACTTGGCGGAAGCCACAAACGATACAGCAGCAGTGATTATCATAAACATTCATATAAGAAGTTCAGCAGCAGCGACCATGGGAAAAAACATTACGGAAAAAGCCATGGTCATTCTTATTACAAAGGAAAACGCAGAAAAAGCGGCTTCTTCAGCAGCTGATATCCATGATGTTTCATTGGGCAAAGGATCTTTATCGGCTGATCCTAGACCGGCCGCTTAAGCCGGGCACTATCCTATTTGGCCGTTATCGGATCAATAAAATGCTAGGCATGGGGAGTTACGGAATTACTTATACAGCTTTAGATAAGGATTCCGGAAAAACAGTGGCGGTTAAGCAGCTGAGGAAAACAAAGGCTTGGACAAAAGCTGGCCGGCAATTCTTTGAGCGGGAGACGGGAATTCATAAGCAGCTAAAATGTCCTTCCATCCCTTCTGTTCATCAAGCAGGGCAGGATAAACGGGGCCGGTTCATTGTTATGGATTATGTTTCCGGAAAAACGTTTGAGGATTTAATTTTTGAAGAGGGCATTCGCTATACGGAGGTGGAAGCTCTTGCCGTTTTGAAAGAGGTGCTGATCATTATCAGTTCCTTCCATGAAAAAGGAATCGTTCATCGGGATCTCCGTATTCCCAATATTATTTCGGACCATGGAAAATTGCACATTATCGATTTCGGTCTTGCTTGCAGGCTTTACAGAAAACAAGAACACCATAATCAGCGCAAGACAGTTAATAATCTGATGCGAGAGGTATCTGTCGAAAGTGACTTTTATGCTCTTGGCCACTTTCTCCTGTTTCTGCTCTATTCGAATTATGAACCTGATACAAAGAAAGAAAAAAGCTGGGAGGAAGAGCTTACATTGTCTCCGGAAGTCCACAGACTGATAAGAAGACTGCTTCAGATCGACGAGAGCTTCAGGTCTGCAGTAGAAATCATTGATGAAATAAGCTTTCTGCTGCCCGAAAACAAACATGAAATGAAAACGATATAAATAAAGGAGAACTGGTCTCAGTTCTCCTTTTCTCTCTGTTCACTTTCTTCCAATCCTTGAATAATTTAGTGTGACGTTTAAATGACAGGAGGGTTCATATGCTTCCTCTTTTTGATGATCAGCACCATCATTGCGGATGGCTTGATCATGGGAGAATACTTGATTTATACGGGCGAGTTGCCGTAGCTGTGCCGGCTGTACCAGGGGTCCCTGCCGTTCCTGCTGTTCCTGCGGTGCCTTTCACGACGGCTCCTCATCCTCCCGTGCCATTATCCTTTTCTTCTCCTTATTCATTTCCGCATTATTCATCACCGTACTATTCACCCTACCCATCTCCTTACTCCTACTCCATCTCCTATCCGTTTCCGCCATGGCCGCCATTATCCTTTCCAGGCTGGCTCACTCCCTATTGATTGCTGCTGATTGCAATGAGAGCTCCATTCGCTTTGTTGTTTCGAGTTCTACGATTTCACCCGATGTTACGGGAATGGCACGGCGAAACAGCGGTCCACTGTATACGTAACTGTGGTATTCGCCCGCCTCCCCCATCGGACAGATGCCGGTTTCTTGAATATCGTTTAAGAACTTAGCGTCTATTTCTCTTCCCAGCCACTTCTCTTCAAGATGCGCGTTGGATACTCTAATAATTTTAGCTTTATATCCAGACTCAACGAAATTTTTCAATGCTGAAGGTGCTTCTTCTTTTTTCATCCATAGCGGGTAAACGGCTTCGAGACCCGTTTGTTCGGCAACGTTTTCGCCCCATTGTCTGTGTTCATCCAAATACAGGTCACCGAAAGCCACTCCATCCAATTTGTATTTTTGTTTGAAGGATTTTAGCTCTGATATAAAATTAGCTGTGTATGACTCGAAAGAACACGGAATCCATTCAAGCGGAATGCCGAGTGCATCAGCCTGGGCCAAAATGAGTTCTGTTCTCTCTCCATGTCCAAACGTTCGGCCGATTTCTTTCGGAAGGGTCGTCATTAGACATGCCACTTCTTCTCCTTGTTTCACAAGCTGATCAAGCACCAAGCACGCATCCTTTCCTCCACTCCATGAGAGCGCCCATCTTTTAGCCATTATGATTCCTCCTCTATTATTTGGAAAACTATTCCTTAATTAACTGATATCGTATATAATTTGAAAAAAATCTAAAAAGGGGGCTGTCCTGTATGAGTGATTCCTGTTTTATATGCAACAAGCACAAAGGTACGATAAACACAGCCGGAAAAATGATTTTCGAAGATGATTATGTATACATCGGACATATCGATAAAGGCTGCAACCCGGCTTATCTCGGCTATGTCATGATTGATTTAAAGCGCCATGTGCCTACATTGGCTGATATGAACCTGGAAGAAGCAAAGTCTTTTGGGATGGCCATGGCAAGGATCAGCAAAGCCCTCAAAAAAAGCGAAGGAGCCGAACACATTTACGCCCGTGTTTCCGGACATGGTGTTCCTCATCTTCACATGCATCTTACTCCCCGCTATCCCGGGACACCTGAAGAGTACTGGGGGCCATGGGAAGTATTAGACTGGGAGAACGCTCCGTACGGCACCGGAGAAGAAGTCGATGCGGTGTGCGAGAGGCTGAGAGCACATATGGAGATGGATTATGAAACAGTTAATGAATGAAATAAACTGGGTCGGCAGCTCTCATACTTATATTGATCAGCCTGATATCTCTTCCCTTCATCATATCACGGTCGGAAGATATGGTGGAAACTCTCTTTCTGGTGCCAATAAGAATGAAGACGGATGCCTCGTATGGGCTTGCGGAAAGGGAGATTGGGAGTTTGCCGTCATCCTGGATGCCCATTATAGTGCAGAGAGTGCCCAGCTTGTCGTTGAAGAGCTGGAAGCTGAAAAAGAGCGGTTGCTTGAAGCGGTCAGACTTCAGGCACCTGATTGTTTTACAGAGGTGGAGTCACGCATAGTTTCGTTGTTTAAGAGCGCTGAATTTCGCGGGAAGTGCCAAAGGGTAAAAGGTGAAACCGCCTGCCTGATCGCGTTCCGCAAAGAAAATTATGTGTGGTGGCTTTCAATCGGCGATTGCGTGCTCTATCTGTTCCATCCTGAACTTGCGGACTTTAAGCAGTATCAATTGAATCAGCGGAACTTTTATGAGTGGATCGGGAAGGTGAATACGTTTGAATTGCCTGTTCCTAGTTACAGCTCAGGTGTGCGTGAGCTTCGCAAAGGAAAAACCGTACTGCTTCTTGCTACGGATGGGATGATTGAGTGCCCTGATGCTGGTTTTGAGGATGCGCAGAAGGTGTATCGTCAGTTTGCTGATGACAGCATGGTGGAGGAAGGTGTACAGCGGCTTCTGCATTTGGTGGAGACTCATCATTGCCGCGACAGTGCCACATTGATAGCCTGGACAGTACATAACACAGAAGAAGGAAGCGAACCGAGCGACGGTCGCGTTCCGCCAGAGCTGAGAAAAGAATAAAAGAACGTAAAAAACGCGAAAACGCGGTGCCAAATAGTATGGCATCGCGTTTTTTTATTTCGGGTGTCATATTTCGGGTGTCAGGCACCTTCTTTTGACACTTGTGTAATGCCGGTGCCTTGCACCGTCATTCGGTCCTTGCTCATGAGGAAGACGAACAGGAAGGCAACCGCTGCCGGAATAAGTGCCCACATGAAGGTATGGACGATGGAGCCGGACAAGGCGGCGGTGATCTTTTCCAGTATTGGCGCTGGAATCGCCGCCCTAGCCTGTTCAGAAAGAATCTGTCGGGCATCGCCTGCTCCGCTGCCCGGCATCGTTCCTCCCATTCCTTTAAATGTTTCCTTGAGCAGTGATGCCAGGTCGCTCCTCTGAATCGTACCGAAGATGGTAATTCCGAGCGTCATGCCGAGTGAACGGATAAAGTTGCTCGTTGATGTAGCGGATCCCCTCTGATGCATGCCGAAATTATGGATAGCGGCCATGCTGAGAACCGAGAAGGAGAATCCTACTCCAAGGCCGACGACGATCATGTACAGCGTTAGTACCAGTCTGCTTGTATCCGGCGTGATCGTGCTCAATAAAGCAAATCCAGCAATCATGATGACTCCAGAAAGGAACATGATGCTGCGATAACTCATTTTAGAAGTAAGGAAGCCTCCGACCTGTGCTGTAACCACAGAACCCAGCATCATCGGCAGCAGGATCAGCCCTGAGTTGGTCGCTGTTCCACCGTACACGCCTTGAACAAAAATAGGAATATAAACGGTAGCAGCCATGAAAGTAGCACCATAAAAGAACGCGACAACAGTGCTCCCCGCAAACAAGCGGTTCTGAAACATTTTAAAGGAGATGATCGGTTCTTCCGCTTTTCGTTCAACTCCCAGGAACAGCAGGAACAGGATAGTAAAGCCGGCAAACAGACTGATGATCTGCCAAGAGTCCCAATCAAACTTCTGACCGCCGAGCTCCAGCGCAAACATAAGGCAAACAACTGCTCCAATCAGCGTAACAGCTCCGAGCCAGTCAATTTTTTGCTTCGTATGAACGTGTGATTCTTTGTAGAATAAGCCAACGAATACTAACGCAAGGATTCCGAGCGGCAGGTTAATGTAGAAAACCCAATGCCAGCTGATGTTATCGGTGATATAAGCTCCCAAAAGGGGACCGAAAATGCTGGAAAGCCCGAAGACCGCTCCAAACAGTCCGCCCATCTTTCCTCGCTTTTCTGGAGGAAAGATATCAAAAACAATGGTAAACGCTATCGGAATCAAAGCTCCTCCGCCAATCCCCTGAATCGCCCGGTAGATGCCGAGCTGAAGAATGCTGTCGGCCGTTCCGCATAGTGAAGAACCTGCCATAAACAGAATCAGTCCAAAAATAAAGAATCGTTTTCTGCCGTACATATCCGACAGCTTCCCGAAGATCGGCATTCCTGCCATTTCAGCTACCATGTAAGCAGAGACAACCCATACAAAGCTTTCAAGGCCGCCCAGATCACCCACGATCGTTCCCATCGCAGTAACAACAATCGTGTTATCCATCGATGCCATCAGGATGGCAAGCAGCAGCCCCGTTACTACAAATCCTAACCTGCTCCTTTTTTGACTCATTTTAATTCTCCCTATACACGTTTTAATTTTTCAATCCCTTATAAAACCCGGCCTTATTGTTATATGCCGCCGAATGTGCTTCATGAACCATTCCTTGTGGTGCCTTTTATTGCGGTTATAGCTGTACCTCTGCTAAACTATTTTTCCGTCACATTCTTCATACACGCTTTTTATACGTTCTCATTGCAAAGACATAAGCCACTATCATAATTCCAACGCACCACGCAAGAGCAATCCATATATCATTACCCACTGGCTGACTTGACAACAACGCACGAATGGATTCCACTATCGAGGTTACCGGCTGATTTTCGGCAAAGGCGCGAACTGCCGACGGCATCGACTTGGTTGGTACAAACGCTGAACTGATAAATGGCAGGAAGATTAGAGGATAGGAAAAGGCGCTTACACCGTCCACCGATTTTGCGGACAGTCCGGAAATCGCCGCGATCCAAGTCAGGGCAAGCGTAAACAGTGCGAGTATACCGGCTACAGCGAGCCATGACAGCACCCCGGCCGATGATCGAAAGCCAATAATGAGCGCTACGAGAATGATTACGACTACAGAAATGGCATTGGATACCAGCGAGGTTAGCACGTGCCCCCACAACACGGTGGAACGTGCAATCGGCATGGAGTGGAACCTCTCAAATATGCCCCTTTGCTTATCTAAAAACAGGCGGTAAGCCGTATAAGATATACCACTCGCAATCGCTATCAGCAATATGCCGGGCATCAGGTAGTTCACATAATTATCCGTACCGGTTTGGATTGCACCGCCAAACACATAGACGAACAGCAGCAATAATGCAATCGGCGTGATGCTGACCGTAATGATGGTGTCCATGCTTCGCAAAATATGGCGCATGGAACGTCCAAGCATAACACCCATGTCGCTGAAAAAATGTGAATTCATTGTTACTTTTCCTCCTTTTTATTGATGTTTGCGAGGAAGATCTCTTCCAATGAAGGTTGTTTTTCCACATACTCCACCTTTGCAGGTGGAAATAGCTTTTTCAGTTCCTCAAGCGTGCCGTTGGCAATAATCCTGCCCTCATGCAAAATGGCAATTCTATCTGCAAGCTGTTCAGCCTCCTCCAAATACTGAGTGGTCAAGAATACAGTCGTACCGCTCTCAGCAAGTTCTTTGACGACCTTCCAAACCTCGATGCGCCCCTCGGGGTCCAGTCCGGTAGTCGGTTCGTCGAGGAAAATAATCTGCGGTTTTCCCACAAGGCTCATGGCGATATCCAGCCTGCGGCGCATGCCGCCTGAATAAGTAGACGTCCTGCGATCAGCGGCCTCCAGCAAACTGAACCGTTTTAGCAGCTCATCCGCTACTTGGCGTGGATGTTTAAGGTGCCGCAGTTTGGCAATCATGATCAGATTTTCCCGCCCTGTCAAAACCTCATCCACAGCGGCGAATTGCCCGGTCAGGCTGATTGACTGCCGCACTTCATCGTCCTTTGACACAACCTCGAATCCGTTTACGAAGGCAGTCCCTCCATCCGGTTTCAGCAGCGTGGTGAGGATTTTGACAATCGTTGTCTTACCTGCACCGTTGGAGCCAAGCAGAGCAAAAATATCTCCCTTTTCCACCTCGAAATCTACACTCTTAAGGACCTGAAGCTTCTTGAAGGATTTTTGCAAACCTTTTACTTGAATGGACTTGTTTGGCATATTCTTCTCCTCCTTATATAACAGTAACCTTTGATAAATCTGCTTCCTTGCCTTTTAGCGCTGCATAGGCAGTTTATCCATCATTGCGCCATCAAAACAGATGGATTTAATAGCACGGTAATATTTCTTAAACAAGGTAATCCTCGAAATGAAAGACACATTTTTGAGTGTTGCGCCTCTAAACGAAACTTCTTTTATCGCTGCCTTTTCAAGGGTTCCCATACCCGCTTCGGAGAAGCAGTTTCATTCATATTCCTCCTGGCTCCTGGCGACTGCCTTCAAATTTTTATCCTCTTAATCTATTTTCCGGTGTTCTTTAACCGACGATCCAGAAAGAGCCTTAAACTCTTCATAGTACTCAACCAATCCAATTTCACAGCCAGAACCGATCCGTACGAATTTCCCCCGCACCACATCAGCCGTTGTATTTTCCAGAAAGATATCATCACCTTCAATGGTCTTAGCTTCAAGATATCCTTCATTTTTCATGAAAGGCAGGAAGGCTCCTTTCTTTTGGACACGAATTGTTTCTCCGCCCATCTCTTGAACATGGCTCGTGCTGTACCTCAGCTTGACGTCAATAACATCTGCATTCAACAGGCCCGAAACCTCAAAAAGGCCGCTTGATACAAATTCCTCCGCTTCAAGATCCCCTTTAACAATTATACTGCCCTTGAGGTCCACCTTATCCCCGGTAAATCTTCCGGCAACCTCCACCGTTCCTAGGATCTTTGTGTTTTCGATCTTTGCTGATTCTCCGATTGAAAGCGTTCCAAGTACTTTCATGTTTCGCGCGTCCAAATTCTTTTTCACTTCGGTCTCGCCAAAAATTTCAAAAACCTCCGCTTTGGCGTTCCCGGACACCTCACTCGATCCGTATGTTTTAAAAAGGGCACATTCAAAATCGTCAGTAATGGTTCCCTCTCCCATAATTTTCACTTTATTGTACAAGCCTCCCGATGCGCTTCCTGAACCGTTCATCATAAGGTTATTTGCTTTCGCCATTGTAATCCTCCTTCCGTTTGCGGTTATATTTTTTTGATTTCTCTTACCTTTGCGTTATCATCCTGATGGAGTGTCCCTTGGTATTCAACCAAATCAATTTCGCAATCAGGGCCTATCGTAACATTGTTCCCCCGAACGACATCCGCCTTTGTGCTTTCAAGCTCAAGGTCATCGCCTTCAATTAATTTTACTGTCAGCTTGACAGGGAAAAAGGCTTTGAAAAGATGAAAGAAACGCCCCTTTTTTCCTTTTACTTTAATGGACTGGCCACCCATTTCGGTTACAGAGCTATCACCGTAAAGTCTGATATCAATATGATCCGCACTCAAGAGGCCTCCGATGGTAAACTGGCCGTCCGCTTTAAAGGTTTCAGCTTCACAATCGTTTGCAATTGTTGCTTTTCCATTGATCTTGATTTCATCGGCTTTAAGGCTGCCCCCAATTTTTCCTGAACCTGATAATTTCATTTTGTTGGTTAGGCTGACGCTATCGGACACTGAGCCGTGCCCTTCAATGGCAAAATCGTTTCCCTCCACTGCACCTTTAACTTTTCCGCTTCCGCTGATTTTTGCATCTTGCATTTTTAAATGACCATGTACAGTTCCCGACCCATTGCACTCAAACCGGACACATTCAATACTGCCGTTCACAATGCCTCTGCCATTCAGTTTGACCTGCTCGAAATGTCCGCCATTCGATGATCCGTATCCATTGATGGTGAGATTTCCTTTGATCCCGCTTTGCATAATCATCCTCCATTACAAATTTGTTTTTAGCTCTTCTACACAGCTCGTTACGGAAAGCCTAACTGTCACCTTTGATCCCTGGTCAACCATTATACTTTCTGCTCCTGACAGCAGCAGGCATGAAGTAACGCCAAGCTTTCGGATAAACAAAAGTTCGTATTTGCTCTTGCTGAGTGAACCTCGGGCTTCCTTAAGAACTTGAAGGAGCATCTTTCCTTCGTCGAGACTGATGTCTCCGGAAGTCAGCAGCTTATCTAAGATAAACACTTCCAGCAGTTCATCAAACTGAAACTGCTCGATATTTCCATTTTCATTCAAATACAGATCAAGGACCGCTTTCGAAACAATGTTTCGCTGCAGCAGTTCTTCTTTAGTGATTTTGGTTTCCGTTTTTACGGAAGGTGAGAACCGTTCAGCAAGTTCATCGAGCGAAAGCGTTTCCTTCATCGATTGAATCTTGTCGATCCGTTCCAGCACTTTATCCTTCGGGAAGAATGTTTCTTGCCCTGTAAACGTTGATTTACGCACAAACCACTCTTCAGGAATGAGGTTTTTCCTTTTCCAGCGGTACAGCTGTCCATAAGAAATTCCAGCCAAATCCAACAGGTCTTTTTTTGATATCAGTTCATTGATCAAGTTACCGGCTCCTTTCTCTTCTGATATCAATGTAACATAACACTGTTACGTTTGTAAATACAGTATATGTAAATTTATTTTATTGGTGCCAGGCACCGGCTTTTGACACTTGTGTAATCGCAGTGCCTGGCACCAAAAACAACAAAAAGCGGCAGAACATGATATTCTGCCGCTACCCTATTTTTTCATTAAGTTACAACTGTTCTTTAGCTTCCTGCTGCTTTGTTTTGCTCAAGAGCGGCTGGCTTGATCTGGATCTTTCTTTGGCCATCTTTTTCTTCTGGCACATCCAGCGTTGAAAGATTCCAGTGACCTGGCAGTGCCCCCTCCAGCTCTTTTACATCTTCAGCACTCATTTTCAGTGAAACAATGCCCTCTTCACTGACTTCCAATCCATGGCCATCCTTGAAACCAAAGCGTATCTTCAAATAGTTCCTCAATCCATTGATCGTCAGGAATTTAAATTCGTAGCCATGATAGATCGCTTCTTTTACTTCTTCTTCATGCTGTTCAGCATACGAAAACATGTACTCCCAATCCAAGTTTTCTCCCGCTGGCCGTAAGGCTTTCACATCTTTTTCTTTCAGTGCGCGAAACAGTGTTTCGTTATCCAGCCCGGCTGCTCTGGAAAGTTCTATTCTTAGACCAGCAGGCATCGGCAGCCTGGATATTGTTTTTTTCAATGTGATACCCCCTACTAGAAATAATTTATGAATGCAGACCGTCTTTAAAATATTCGGCTAACGTTTGCTGAAGCGTACCTTTAGTTGCCGCGTGCTCATCAAACGAAACATCCAAATGAATCATTTTCCTGACGAGTTCCGCACGCAGACCCGTAATGACCGCCTCACATCCCATCAATGAAACGCCGCTCAGTACTCTTTGAAAATGGTGGATCACATCAATATCCATATCTGTAATGGCTGATAGATCCATAATTAACGTTCGTATTTTTAAATTCGAAATGTCCGTTAATACTTTTTCTTCAATGGTATGCACACGGTATACATCAATAACCCCGATTAAAGGAAGAACCGCTATATGAGGATTGATCGGTATAATAGGAACCGATAAATGCTCAACCATTTTTCGCTGAGCGTTGATTAATTCATCTTTATAAGCCGAATAGCTTATGAAAAAACTATTAAGAAATTTATCGATGCCGTCATTGATCCGCTTCTCCATCTGAAAAAACGTTTCTCTATAGTCTGAAATGCTGAGTCCATATGTGTTCTGTTGATCATATTCAAACAGATAGTGCCACAGCGTCCTTCTAATTGCATGTACCCACTCCAGTTTAAGAGTAAGGGTTAAAGAATGCTTTGCCCAAGCCACCCCCTCTTGCTGAGCAAAGGAAGTAAGTTCAGTTTCTTTCCTTTCCACGACATACGTTACCAGCTTCTCAGCGTTTTTCAAAAGATCAATATTTCCTGATTGTAAAATATCATTTATTTTCGGGGCGACTTCTACAGCCTCGGATAACAGCTTATTTTGAAAATCTTCTCTGTGCAGGATGATAAAGTCAGTAATCTTCTTTTGCTCATACTGTTCCATTAGTATTTTCTCCTTCCAAGGATAAGAAATGTTCTCTTTTCTCATTCTTGTAATATAAAAGTATTCCCTTTATTTTTAGGGCATCCTTGCAAAAATTGTCTAAACGAAGAGGTGTCGCCTAAACATTTAAAAAGCTGGTCCGGCTTGTCGTTTTTGCCTGTGCGGAACCAGCTCTCGTTCTCTTTCTATTTTGTTACAGCAGCCTCTTCTTTCTTTGCTGCTTCCTTCAAAAAGGTCAATGATGCAGCTCCCAATGTATTGGCCGCAACGAGCATGGCTCTTTCATCAATGTTAAATTTCGGGTGATGATGAGGGTACGTTTCACTCTTGCTTTCATCCTGTGCACCTGTATAGAAGAACGTTCCCTTCACATGCTCCAGAAAATAGGCGAAGTCCTCGCCGCCCATTTGCGGCTCACCTTCAACAACCTTTGTAACGCCAGGAACATCCTTTGCAATCCTTGCTATAAAATCAGTTTCTTCTTTATGGTTGACGACTGGTGGATATCCGCGCTTGTAGGACAGGCTATAGCCCGCATCAGCAGACATGCACGTTCCTTTCACAACTCGTTCAATTTCCCGCTCCATCAATGCCCTGACATCTTCTTTAAACGTACGGACAGTGCCTGTAATTTTAGCTGTATCCGCAATAACGTTAAAGGCGTTGATCGCTTCAAAAGCGCCAACTGACAGGACGGCTGCCTCCAGCGGATTGACACGGCGGCTGACAAGCTGCTGCAGGTTCATAACAAGCTGTGAACCTATTACCACCGCATCTTTTGTAAGGTGAGGCTGTGCACCGTGGCCTCCTTTTCCTTGGATAACAATATCAAACTTATCGGCCGCTGCCATAAAAGGACCTATCCGGTGTTCAATGCAGCCGAACGGTGCAACCGCCCAAAGATGGGTGCCAAAAATAACGTCTACGCCATCCAGGCAACCATCCTCAATCATGGCAATCGCCCCTCCAGGAGCAAGTTCTTCCGCATGCTGATGGATAAAAACGATCGTTCCTTCGAGCTCATCCTTCAGGCTGTTCAGCACTTTAGCCAGGACAAGCAATGTGGCAGTATGACCGTCATGTCCGCAGGCATGCATGACACCATCGACTTTCGATTTGTATTCCACATCATTTTCTTCTTGAATCGGCAGTGCATCAAAATCCGCACGAAGAGCTACCGTTTTGCCAGGCTTGCCGCCACGAAGCACAGCAACGACTCCTCTTCCCCCGACATTTCTGCGTACTTCGTGTCCCAACGCTTCATGATAGGCTGCGATATATTTCGGTGTTTCTACTTCTTCAAACGAAAGCTCGGGATTTTCATGCAGATGCCGGCGGATCTTCACCATTTCTGGATACAATTCTTTTAATCGGTCATATAATTTTTCCACTTCTGCTCATCTCCCGTTATTTTTTTATCCAGTGAATCAATCACGACTTCAATAGCGTTCAGCAGTGTTTCCTTAGGCCATCCGGAAATGGACCGGTCGTTCACAGCCAGCTCATAGGACGGAGGAACATGAATGAAGCCGCAGGTATATCGAGATTTGATTTTTCCAAGTGATGCAGCATACTTGTACATGACATTATTACAAAGGTAGGCACCTGCAGTATTCGATAGTTCTGCAGGAATACCTCTTTTATTTAAAATTTTCGCAAATTTTCTGACGGGAAGAGTCGAAAAAATGGCCGCTGGTCCTCCATCGATAATCGGCATGCCAGACATCTCATCTCCGCTATTATCGATTGGCCCGTCATTCAGTAATGTAACGAGCGACCCGGTAACTCCTTATGTCGGGGCTATCGACGGCATCAATCCTAACGAAAAAGGTTTTGAGGATGCTCGAAAAGCAGGTGTGACGACCGTGCAGGTGATGCGGGCAGCGCCAATGTCATCGGCGGAGAGATGGCTGTTTAGTTACCCGTATGGGGGCACCAGCGTTGTTTCGAAAAGAGATGAAACGTGCACAAGATTATCTGCGAAAGCTTGAAAATGGAGAGGTGATTGATTTTGACCTTGGGGCAGAACAGCTCATTAATGTGCTGAAAGGTGTCATTCCCATTCGCGCCCACGCTCATCGTGCGAATGATATTGCTACGATCCTAAGGTTGGCCAAAGAATTTAACTTTGAAGTGACGATTGCGCATTGTATAGAGGGGCACCAAATTGCTTCCTATATCGCAGGACATAATATCCATGTTTCCGTCGGTCCTACTTTATCCACGCGAAGCAAAATCGAGCTTTCCGATAAAGGCTGGCACACGCTGAATGCTTTGGATCAGGCTGGTGTGCACGTATCCATTACGACCGATCATCCTGTTGTAGGTATCGACAGCCTTATTTTAAGCGCTATTGCCGCGGTGAAACACGGCTTAAGCGAGGAAACCGCCTGGAAGGCTATTACAATCAATGCCGCAAAACATTTGGGTGTCGATGAGAGGGTCGGTTCTCTTGAACCTGGTAAGGATGCCGACGTAGTGGTTTGGAGCGGAGATCCATTCGATGCGCGGAGCACTGTTGAAAAGACGCTGATTAACGGAGAGACCATTTACGATTCAGGGATATCGTCAAACAAATAAAAAAAGACAGCTGTCTATCAGCTGTCTTTCTTTGTCCAGTTTTCTTCAATAAAGGTATCTCTTCCGGAATCTATGCGTTCCTGCTTATATTTCTCAGGGTTTTTTTTGTAGAAACCCTGATGATAGTCTTCTGCTGAATAAAATGCTGAAGCCGGCAGAATCTCTGTTACAATTGGCTTGTTGAAACGGCCGCTGCTGGCCACTTCTTGTTTTGAGCGCTCGGCTAGTTTCCGCTGTTCTTCATTATGGAAAAAAATTGCGGTTTTGTATTGGCTTCCTCTGTCAAAAAATTGTCCACCGTCATCGGTTGGATCGATTTGAGGCCAGTAAAGGTCCAATAGCTTTTGATAAGGAAATAGAACGGGATCGAAGGTGATCTCAACCGCTTCATAATGGCCGGTCGTACCTTTTTTGACTTCTTCATATGCCGGATTCTCAACATGGCCCCCAGTATACCCTGAAATGATGCCGTGGATGCCCGGCAGTTCATCAAATGGCTTTACCATGCACCAGAAACAGCCTCCGGCAAACGTTGCTTTTTCAAGCTGATTAACTTCTTTCATTTTGCCTCCCCCATATTTCATGATCAGTCTTTTCATCATATATGGTTGGAGCCAGAAAATCCATTAAAAAGACTGGTTCTTCAACAGAACCAGCCTTATCTTTTTTTCGATTAATCATCGAGATAATCTTTATGGTTTTTATTCCTTTTATTGCGTCTTGCTGAACGTACCACTAAAATGACAATGATGATAATGAGTAAGATACTAACGTTCAAGAATCCGCCTAAGAATAATAGTATGTCTTTTAACCAATCTGTTATTGATTCCATGCTGTCATTCACCTCTTATTTCTACATTACCCAGTTAAAGCCTAACTTAATCTTTAAGTGGCTTCCGTTTGGTTATTTATAGTTTTGGATACCCTGTCAGCGGAATTCTATTCAAAATCACGTCCATCCTTCATGAGAAAAAGCAAAAAACACCCAGCAATAAATCACTGGATGTTTGTATGGTCAGTCATAAAAATATAGGCCGGAATCAGGTCCGATTCTCCTGTTTTCATTCAAAAAGTGAATGTTCACCATATCTTCAATCGGCAGTTCAAAATCAAAAACATCAATATTTTGACGTATGCGGTGAGGTGTCGCTGATTTAGGAATGACAGGAATTCCGTTTTGAAGCGCCCACCTCAATACCACCTGAGCCGGAGTTTTCCCGTGTTTCTCTGCAATCTGCAGGATAAGGCTCTCATGCAGAATCTCTCCCTGCATCAACGGGCTCCATGCTTCCACTTGAATATTGTTTTGATGGCAGAAATGCATCAACTTTTTCTGAGAGAGCCTCGGATGATACTCTACCTGGTTGACCTGAGGCTTAATCTCGCAATGCCTGATCAACTCTTCCAAATCTGATACACCAAAATTGGAAACGCCAATTGCTCTTACATCTCCACGGTTGTATAGGATCTCGAGCGCTCTCCACGTTTCCTTGATCTGCCCTTTAACCGGCCAATGAATCATGTAGAGATCAATATAATCCACACCAAGTTTTCGCCGGCTCTCATCAAAGGCTGCAAGCGTATTATTGTATCCGTGGGACGCATTCCATAGTTTTGTTGTAATAAAAAGAAGTTCTCTTGAGACTGTACTTTTTTGTAAAGCGTTTCCAATTTCAGTTTCGTTTTGATAGATTGCGGCCGTATCTATGCTCCTGTACCCGGCATCAAGAGCGGCATGCACCGCTCGTTCAACCGCTTGCGGGTGCCGAAGCTTGCAGGTGCCCAGCCCGACCCAAGGCATGTTTACCCCGTTCGCAAGCACCGTTCCTTCATCCAGATGAATCATCGTCCTTCCCCCGTTTTTCATACTTTCTATACCTTATGCTGACAAACTGATTTTCATTTAAAAAAAAGATGAAAAAACGTAAACAAAACCGGCTGGCGTCCGATATTAATTACAAGTAACATCAATCTAAAAAAGGGACCCTCAGGGGTCCCTTTTTAATTGCTTCGTTCATATTTTAAACTTCGAGATCATATCCTGAAGCTCTTCTGCCATATAGGATAATGACTGTGCAGAAGCTGTTATTTCTTCCATGGAAGCAAGCTGCTCTTCCGTCGAAGCCGCGATGCTTTGTGCGCTTTCTGAAGATTCTTTGGCGCTTGCCGCCATCTCATCGGCTGATTGTGAAATAGAGTTAGAACCATTTGCCAGCAGCTGGATCGCGCCCGAAATTTCCATGATTTTTTCATTAACATCCATGACGGACTCCTGGATCAGATGGAATTGTTTTTCTGTTTCCTGGACAACCGTTAATCCCACTGAAACATTTTCTTTTACGTTCTCGATTGACTGGCTTGAAGCCCCAGTTCCATGCTGAATCTGTTCAATAAGACTCTTGATTTCTTGAGCCGATTGGCCGGATTGCTCGGCAAGCTTTCTTACTTCCTCAGCGACCACAGCAAACCCTCTTCCGCTTTCACCCGCCCGTGCAGCCTCAATGGATGCATTCAGAGCAAGAAGATTCGTTTGATTCGAGATATCGGTAATAATGGATACGATGTCTCCAATGGATTGTGACCGTCCTCTTAGTTCATCGATCCCCTCATGGGTAATGTTTACCGATTCTTCGATTTGTTTCATTTGTTCTACAGTTCGGCTTACGTATTTTTTTCCTTCTTCAGCCTGTCCAGAAGCGGTGCCTGTCAGTTCACCCGCATGGGAGGCATTCGCAGAAATAACGTCCAGCTGCTGAACAGTTTCCTCAATCATTTCTGCACTGCCAGCTGATTTCTCCATCTGGATATCTGCGCCTGTTGCGACTTGCTGAATGCTTTGTGCAATGTGCCCTGCCGCATGGCTATTTTGCTCCGCGCTTGCTGTCAGCTGCTGTGATGAAGCTGCTACTTGCGAGGTTGTTTCCGAGATTCGTAAAATCATGGACTGCAAACTTTCTGTAAATTGATCAAATGTGCCGGCGAGGACTCCGAGTTCGTCTTTCGTATCTAACTTGATTCGTCTGGTCAGATCCCCTTCTCCCTCTGCAATCTCTTTTAGATTACGATTAAGAAGATGAATGGGACGAATAATAGAACGGACAATCAGGGTGCCGAAGATCACGCTTCCGATCATCAGCAAAAGCAATAGACCTGAGAACACCGTATTTTGAATCATCATGGCTTTTTTGTTGTCTGCTTTTGCAGTGGCAATTTCTTTTTCAAGCTTTTTGTCCAAGCCTTCAATGACCGGATTTAGTACTTCTTTGCGAATGTTCCGTTCATCGCCGAAGTGAACCGTCATCGCAAGTTCTTTTCCGCCGCCGTCATACGCTTTTATTGTACGTTCACTGGAATTAAAATAACCGGTTAGACCCGCTTCCGATTTTTTGCGGATTTTTTCATCCAGCGGCGGCAGAAGCGGTTTGGCAAGGCTCACAATGCTCTTCTTTTTGTCTGCCATTTCAGCTGTGTATTTTTTGTCGCCGGTCAGCAAATACGCCCGCTCATCGTTGGAGTAGCCAGCAATGTAAAACTGCAGATCTTTTAAAGATGTCTGCAGATCCTGTTTGTCTTGCAGTTCCCCGCTCATCTGTTCCTGCCTGTAGCTATGGAAGTATGAAAAACCTCCAGCTACAATCAGGGCAACAATGGTCGTCCCGATTAGAATGAATAACTTGTTTCGTATTTTCATTAGATGCACCTCTTTATTTTAGCTACTCTCTATATCGGAAAATACAAAGGATTCTTGACCAGGCTTCAAAACATTTTCGAAGAAACCTGCTTTCGGCTATACTGGTAAAGGACGCAGTTCAATCAAACTGCCTGATCGAGAAAGGAGCTTTTCATTACATGAAATCCATTGTTCTTGCCGAAAAGCCGAGTGTAGCCAGAGACCTGGCCCGTGTACTTGGCTGCAGTCAGCAAACAAAACAATATATAGAAGGACCAAAGTACATTGTCACTTGGGCGCTTGGCCATCTGGTAGAGCTGAAGATGCCTGAGGACTATAACAAAGAATATAAAACATGGCGAATGGAAGATCTGCCTATTATTCCTAATGAAATGGGCCTAAAGCTTATTCGCCAGGTAAGCCACCAATTTAAAGGAATCGAACACCTGGCCAGACGAAAAGATGTTGGGGAATTTATTATCGCCACGGATGCCGGGCGTGAAGGTGAGCTTGTCGCCCGCTGGATCCTGGAAAAACTCCGCTGGAAGAAACCGGTGAAGCGCCTTTGGATCTCATCACAGACAGATAGGGCGATCAAGGATGGGTTTCGCAATTTAAAACCTGCCAAAGAGTATGACTTTTTGTATCAGTCTGCCGTATGCCGCTCAGAAGCTGACTGGCTCATCGGATTGAATGTAACACGAGCGCTGACTACTAAGTACAACGAACAGCTGTCAGCAGGGCGTGTTCAGACCCCTGCCCTCTCCATGATTTTAGATAGGGAAGCGGAGATCAAAGCTTTTGTTCCAAAGGAGTATTTTACAATCGATGCCAAGATTGGACCGCTTGATGCGGCTTGGGAGAATAATGGGGAACGAAGAATTTTTGACCGCTCCAAAGCTGAAAAGGTCGTTGAGCTGGTCAAAAATGAGAAAGGTACTGTCGCATCTGTTCAAACGAAGGCAAAGTCTGAACAGCAGCCAATGCCCTATGACCTGACAGAACTTCAGCGTGACGCCAACCGGCGCTTCGGATTCTCAGCGAAAAAAACGTCAAGTGTGCTGCAGAACCTGTATGAGCGCTACAAGCTCGTGACCTATCCACGAACAGATTCCAAATATTTAACTGCCGATATGGAGCAGACGATGAACGATCGGCTGCAGGCCCTCTCCTCTGCCTATCGGGATGAGGTTCAGCCTGCGTTAAGGAATAAAGGCAGAGTGGCCGCGAAGAAGGTCTTTAACAACAGTAAGGTATCGGATCACCACGCCATTATACCAACAGATGAAACTCCTCATCTTGGCGACCTTTCCACTGATGAACGAAAGCTGTACGATATCATCGTCCGCCGCTTTCTTGCTTTATTTTACGGACCTTATCAGACGGAGACCATTCATGCAGTCATTGATGTAAAAGGCGAAATGTTCTCTGCCAGAGAAACCAAAATTGTAGATGCCGGATTTAAGAAAGTTACAGGAAAAGATGAAGACAGTTCTGATACGAAGCCGCTCGGTGCAGTTAAAACTGGACAGGAATTCAGTGTAAAAGATTCCCGCCTGCAGAAGAAACTGACGGAGCCGCCTGCCCGTTTCAATGAAGCAGACTTGCTGTCCCGCATGGAGAAGTTCGGCCTTGGAACGCCGGCTACCCGCGCCGATATCATTGAACGCCTTTTGAGCACAGAGGCCATCGACCGCCAGAACAACCGCCTTCATCCTACTCCAAAAGGAAAACAGTTGATTGAATTGGTAAACAGTGAATTAAAATCTCCTGAACTGACAGCAAAGTGGGAGAAAGAACTAGAAGACATTGCACGAGGAAAAGGAAATCCGAAAGCCTTTCTTGATAATATCCGCAAGCAGACAAAACAGCTTGTACAGGAGATTAAAGGCAGCGAGCAAACGTACAAAGCGCATAACCTCACCGGCTCCAAATGTCCTGAATGCGGAGAACTGATGAAAGAGGTCAAGGGGCGTGACGGAAAAATGCTCGTCTGCTCCAGCAGGGAATGCGGATTCAGGAAGCGAAAGGATCCGAAGCTGTCCAACCGCCGCTGTCCCCAATGCCATAAAAAGATGGAGATCCACAACGGTAAAGCAGGAACTTACTTCCAATGCCGTCCATGCAACGTCGTGGAAAAAGCTGAGGACCGGAAAAAAACGGTTACGAAGCGTGAAGAACGCCAACTGATGAAAAAGTATACGAAACACGAAGAAGCTCCAATGGGGAACAGCCTTGCCGAGGCCTTGAAGTCCGCTTTAGAGAAAAAAGATTAACGTTTTGGTGCCAGGCACCTGCTTTTGACACATGTCAAAAAGCGGTGCCTGGCACCATTTTTTATTCTATCAAATTCAGACGGATGGCTTTTACGACGGCTTCTGTCCGGTTTTTCACCTTTAATTTTTTAATGATGGCTGCTACATAATCCCGGACGGTATACGGGCTTAGATGAAGATGTTCAGCAGCGCATTGGATCGTTTCGCCCTGCGCCATAAGCTTCAATACATCCTTTTCTCTCGGAGTAAGCAAGGGTGATCCGACATCCAGCTGCTGGATAATGCTTCCCCACTGTTTATAGAGCGCTTCACCTGCATAATGGCCAAACTTCATGAGCATTGCCTGCTGATTTGGTTTTGGCTCTTCAAACCATTCCCCATCTTGATCTAACAGAATCAGTCCGAGCAGCCTTCCCTTTCTTGGTGTAAAGATCGGCACGGCGACAAGAGAAGCCAGCTGATATTCATCCGCCAGCCGCTTTGGAATATGCTCTGCTGCCTCTTCAAGGTAAACCGGCTTTGACTGCAGAATTTTCTGCAGATACTTTTTCAAAAATGAGACTTCCGAGAATTCTACCTTTATATTCTGTACATCCTTACCCAAATTCTTATGAGCGGCAAAAATAGCACTCTCCACTTTAGGTGAATAGAGAAACAATGCGCTTCGTTTATAGGATAGATAATCTACAAAGCCATCAGCCACTGTTTTTAATGTATCTGAACAGGTTTGTGCCATGAGCAGCCTGAGAGTATATAAGAGAGCAGCATCCTTCCATTCATTTTCGCTCTCCAGTGTATTCATCTTGATCTGCCGTTTGTACATATTGGAAATGAGCTCAATCCTTTGAGAAGAGATGCTGGAAGCGTCTGTTGATTTCAGACAAAGCAGCAGGGTCTCTTTTGCAAACGAAATCGGAATGACTCTTGGCTGCGTCTCTCCCGGATTCATGAGACGGCATAAAGCGAGAGAAAGCTGTTCCACTGTATGAGCTGACATCGTCATACAGATTTCAATAATAGACTTCGTTTCTTTCGTAGAATCGACACTTCTCAGTTCAATCAGTTTGTACTCGAAATCTTCTATTCGTAAAAGCGCAGCCCAGTGAAGCGGAATAATGTTGGAAGTTATCATTGTATCCAGCCATTTATGTCCGCTCGTTTCTGTTGTCAATGGAATCAGAACCTGGTCGAGCAGCTTATTGAAGATATACTGAATCGATTGATGGTCAATAATACTCGGGTTCTCCTGCTCCTCCAGAATATGATGAATCATATTTTCAATCGCGGATAGCAAAAAAATCACCTGGCTGTAATCTATGTCCATGGAGTACTGATCTCTCCATTGGGATAGCATGGCAAGAATCAGCTGATTAATATGTTCATAGTCATTTTTCTTCAGCAGTTCTTCAAATGAATAGGTCATCATGCCGTCAAATTCAGAGATGAGGTCGTCTTGCTGAGTGGACAGTTCACTTTTCACCCGTTTCCAGTTTGTTAAGATGTCTCCCCCATATTTTGTCAGGAGAGCCATACCATTCAAAAAAAGCTCTTCCATCCGAATTCCTCCCCCTATTTTTGCTTAAATCTCTCATACTTCATATTTTTCGAAATATTTTTACAATATATGACCCATTACCCCCTACGTTTGTCGGGTAAGAAAACTTGATTACGATACTTATCGGAATTGTCAGTTTACTGTTCTAAAAGTAAAGTAAGTGTATATTAAAGCGTTTTCATAAATATGAAAGAGGTGGCGTTGATGAATGAAAAAACGGTTCAGTTAAAGCCTGCTATGAAAAAAGGAGGAACCAACAAGAAAGTCTTCTGGAAAGCTTTTGGTTCCGGAATGATTGTACTGACTGCCCTCCTTAGTTTTATGGGGATCTCGGGTACGGCTTACGCCATTCCGATGGCAGGGGTCGGTGACTTTTACGTTGTTTTTGACCATCTTGAAGGAAAGGGCTATACATTCTATCCGAAAATGGGAGAATCCAGCAAGGAAAAATCCACACCGCAAGGCACCAACCTGATTAAAGAACTTACCATCAATAACCTTCAGCTCTACAAAGATTTCAACATCAGCGGCGATAAATGGATTCGTGTAAAGATCACGGCAAGCAAGCCCGTGCATATTTCAGGGCTGCAGCAGGATGCTTCTGTCATTAATGCCAATGCCAAATTCAGCAACCTCGCTCTACAGGAAAAACATAGCAATGACTGGCAAAAACAATTTCAGCAAATGTCGTCTACCATCCAGCTCGATCATGCAAAATTGAAAACCCACTACCTTTTTCAAGAAAAGATTGTCATGAACGGTATGAAAGTAACAGTTGAACGCATCAACAAACCGGGCAACTAAAATGGGAGGTGAAGAATATGAGCGTAAGACAATGGAAGCAGGAACGTCCCTTTCTTGGATCGATTCTGACACTTCTCAGCGGGGCACTTATTTTGTGGGTTCCCTTAAATTTGATCGTCAAAGCCTTCCTGCCAGGCACAGTATCCGTTATTGGAATCCTATTCGGGGGCTTGGTGCTATTAATCGGCATCATGGGGCTTTTCTTTCCTCAGTTTTCTAAAGTATTTGGTATTGTTGCCATCTTTTTATCCATCCTGTCCATCATCGGTGCTCTTGGCGGCTTTATTGTAGGAACCCTACTTGGTATTACCGGGGGATCCTTGATGGTAGCCTGGAGTCCGCCTGCCTCTGACCGTCGGGCAGGCGAACAGCCTTCAGAGGAAACGGAGGAAGAAATCTACGTTCCTCATAAGATGGTGCAAGCAAAATGATGGTTCGAACACTGATGGCCATCATCTGTCTTTTAGGTCTGACAGGGCTTTTTAGCTCTTCACAAGCAAAGGCAGAGAGCGCTGATCAAAATTTGGAAGGCTTTGTCATCAGTGCAGATCGGGTCGATGGGGGCACCATGCTACCTCAAGTGGTCATGGGGGAAACTTCAGCCCAAAAACAAAAACCCATGATTCGTTTTCAGTACCGCAATGCCACACTTTATGGCATGAAACTGACAAAAGTCCTTTCTACTGATCAAGGGCCGATCACCATCATCATGAAGGCAAACGGGCCAGTTCACCTGACGAACATGACCGTGGATGCTTCCGCCTTTTCTTTAAAAGGAGCCTGTTTGAACGCAGGCGAATCTGTTCCTGAGCTTGGTCTTAAGAATGTAACGATGCTCGTTCATCAGATGAAAGCCGATCAAGGGGAGCTTTCGCGGCTTCAGCTTTCAACCGTAAAAGGCAATCATGAACTACAGAGGCCCGATGCGCCAAAGGTTCTTCAGGATCTCTCTTCTTTACCTTTGTTAGAAGCGAAAGATGCGATTGGCTCACTCATGAAGGGTCACCTTCCGCTTACGTGTGAAGACAAGTCAAAGGAAAATCAGCCTGCAGACAAAGGAACAGATCCGCTCTTGCCTGATTCTAAAAAGCCGATTGATAAGAAACTTAAAAAACCGGTTGAGGATGCCGTTAAGCCAGTAAGTGATACTGTTGGCGAGGTAACTAAACCGGTCAAGGATACGATTGACCATACAACAGAACCGTTGAAAAAAATTAAGAAACCGGTAGATGATACCGTAGATACTGTTAAAAAACCAGTGAAAAAAGTGACAGACACCGTCCCTAAAGTGGTTCACCGCACAGAAAAAACGGCGCAACAAGTCACAGGGCCTGTGAAGAAACATCTGATGCGGACAAAACAGCAGCTCTGCCAGGACGCAGCCAAAATGGATGGAAAAGTTCCCAAACAGCTTGGGCTGGATTTAATCCATGCCGCCCAAAATGAAAAAGTACCGCTGACAGATCTTTGTTCAGAAAATGACAAAGCGGAAAAACAACTGAAGCTGCTCCAAAACCAGCTGTTAAAAAATCTGGATCTGCTTTCTCTGCTGAAAAATGATGAAGAACTCGCCTCTCCTGATCTTTTTGAGAAAATGGAAAAGGAGATGAAAAAACATTCAACACTAAAACTGCTGCCAAATCTATTAAAACCGTTGGATGGCCTCTTTCAGTAAATAAACTCTTACAAAAGCAGTCGGGAAATTTATCTCCCGACTGCTTTTTTGTTATTCCATTCCATTTTTCTCAGTTGTAAAATAAAAAAATAATGATGAGTGAATGGAGGGAATGTTTGTGGCACACATTGAGAGAGGCCGATCAAACGTGATCTGGAACGATGTTCTGAAGCTTTATCACGCCGTTGGCTGGAGCAAGCATAATGCTGAAAACATAATCAAAATTTATAACAGCACCACCCATACCTCTTTTGCTTATGTGGATGGACAACTGGCCGGGCTGGGAAGAGCCCTTTCAGATGGCGTATTCAATGCAGCCATCTATGATATTATCGTTTCCCCCGATTATCAAGGCCTCGGGCTTGGACGAGAGATTGTAGTAGATCTGCTTGCTCAGCTACAAGATGTTTCCTGTGTCCACTTAATCTCAACAACTGGAAATGAGGAATTCTATCGGAAAGCGGGATTAAAAATGGCAAAAACCGCGATGGCCCGCTATCTGAACAAGGAAATGGAATCGGAATACTTGCTTTAATCTCTCCAAATAGACAAAAAGGGTTCACATATCGTCCATGATTCTACCTCAACACCTCCCCTCGATATGGTAAATTAATAGGGAAATGAGATACAGGAGGTTACCAGGTATGAATCCATCCCTCAAACGATTTATATTAATTGGAACACTTGAAGGAATATCTTTCCTCGTTCTGCTTGGCATCGCCATGCCACTGAAGTATTTTGCAGGTTATCCCATAGCCGTTATGATTGCCGGCTCACTGCACGGGCTGTTCTTTGTACTTTACATAATTGCCCTCGCGAATGTCACCTTTAAAAATCGCTGGCCATTCACATTGGTCATGGGAGCACTTGTCGCCTCAGTCCTTCCATTCGGCCCTTTTGTCTTTGATTCTTACTTGAAAAGAAAAGCGTAAAAAACTTGGTGCCAGGCACCGCTTTTTGACAATTGTCAAAAGACGGTGCCTGGCACCTTTTTTATAAAAACTATAGTATTGTGCTGAGGAAATCTTTTGTGCGCTGATGCTGCGGCTCAGAAAAGATCTGGCTCGGGGTACCCTTTTCAACAATTTTACCATCATGCATATAAACAACCGTGTCGGCGGCTTCTCTAGCGAAGCCCATCTCATGGGTTACAACGAGCATCGTCATCCCTTCTCTCGCGAGGTCCTTCATCGTGGCTAGAACCTCACCGACAAGTTCGGGGTCAAGAGCAGAAGTCGGCTCATCAAAAAGCATGATTTTAGGCTTCATTGCGAGAGATCTAGCGATAGCCACCCTCTGCTTTTGTCCCCCAGAGAGTTTTGAAGGATACACATCTTCTTTATCGGCCAGTCCAACCTTTTTCAAGAGCGCTCTGCCTTCTTGAACGGCCTGATCTTTCGGCACCTTTTTTACCATCAGCGGAGCCTCTATGACATTCTCCAATACGGTTTTATGTGGAAAAAGGTTAAAATGCTGAAAAACCATTCCTACTTCCTGTCTGATCTTGTTCAGGTCGGTCTTATCGTGTTCCACCACTTTGCCATCAATCGTAATCGTGCCGCTTTCTTTGTACTCTAAATAGTTTAAACAGCGAAGCAGCGTACTTTTTCCTGAACCGCTGGCGCCAATCAAGACGACAACATCCTGTTCGTGCACTTCAAGATTCACATTTTTTAAAACGTGTAGATCACCGAATGATTTGTTTAAATCATTAACGTTAATCATAACTTTTCTCTGTTCCATGACACTCCCCCTCTACTCGTCTCCTCCGGCGATTTTACCTTCCAGTTTGTTCACCAAAAGGGTAAACAAAAGAACCAGAACTAAATAATAAATAGCAACAATCAGAAGATAGGTCATTTCTTCAAACGTCCGTGATCCTTGAGTTGTCGCCACGTTGAACAGTTCTGAAGAAGAGATAAAAGCAGCCAGCGAGGAATCCTTTAAACCGATTATAAATTGGTTGCCAAGGGGCGGAAGCGCACGCCGGAATGCCTGTGGTAATACGATGCGCCTCATGGCAAGAGACGTACTCATCCCTAACGAACGCCCAGCTTCCAGCTGCCCTTTATTGATAGACTGAATCGATCCTCTGAAAATCTCCGCGATATATGCACTGTTATGCAAGGCAAGCCCAAGCGTGGCACACCAGTATGGCGAAATACCGAGCTCTGCCAATCCAAAATAAAAGAAGAAAATCTGCACGATCAGCGGTGTCCCCCTGATAATTGCAATGTAAACGTTCGCGATCGCATTTAAAACTTTGCTGCTCGAGAGCTTAAAAAAAGCAAACAGCAATCCTACTACGGTTCCTATTAAAATAGATACGATTGTAATCTGCAGGGTCAGCAGCAATCCCTTCATAAAGAGCGGATAGCTGTCGATGAACACGTGAAAAAAATGTCCGATATTTGGCAAACAGGTTCAGCTCCTTCTGAAAGAAAAGAATGTGCCGCATACTCACACATTCTTTAAGTGAATTATGATTTTTTTGTAATATCAATATCGAGATACTTTTTGCTCAGTTTCTCTAATGTTCCATCTTTTCTAAGTTCTTCGAGTGCTTTATTGATGGCTTTCAAAAGCTTTTTATCTTTTTTGGATACAGCGATCGCCTGTTCACTCGTCCCAAGCGTTTCTGCTTCTGAAACCTTAAATCCTTTTTTAATCGCTTGTTTGCCCGTAATGGAATCTGTGATAACTCCATCGTGCTTTCCTTCACTCAGGGCACGCAAAGCTGTGACATCACTGTCATACACCGATATGTCTTTAGTATATTTTTGAGCTTCGCTTTCATATGTAGATCCTTTAGCAACAGCAATATTTTTGCCTTTAATGTCTTTGACTCCTTTAATGGAGCTGTCTTTCTTAACAAATAATACCGGACCAGAATAATAATATGGCGTACTGAAATTAACAGCTTTCTTCCTCTCAGGAGTAATGGTATGGCTCGCAACCGCAGCGTCAAAGCGATTGGTTTTTACCGCTGTAACTATTCCGTGAAATTTTTGTTTGTCCACTTTTGCTTTTAATCCCATTTCCTTTGCGAGTGCTTTTCCTACCGCTACATCAAATCCATCAAGTTTCCCGTTCTTATCCGAGTAGCTGAAAGGATAAAACTCCCCTGATACGACAAACGAAAATACTCCATCTTCCTTCAGCTCCACTTCATCTCCACTTTTTGTTTTGGAAGTTGAGGACCCGCAGCCGGCAACCGACAAAACCATTGCGACTATTAGTAGTACTGGCAAATAGAACTTTTTCACTGCTTTTCCTCCTTTAATATTGTTTGATAGTTCTGAATAATACAATGGTAACGTGAGAAAAAATTAAATACTAGCTACAAGAGTACTAGAGAGTTTGTACTATACTGGGTAGAATTTCATGCATTTTTTTCCTCTTGGTGCTCTTCCCAAAGAATCATCCACGTTTATCAAACGATATACCTATGAAGTATTTACCCCAATAAAATCAAAATTAATCGTAGGAATATTCGAAATTTTGAAGAATACATAAGTAATCTCTTTATTTGAAGCAAAAAGGCAGCAGCAGAGCACTCTAGGTCTTTTGTTGCTGAGTTTTATACATTTTTTAAGAGGGAGGACAATTTGCCATGGCTGCTGATCATCAGAAAGTCATTCTTCTTTCGGATTATATAAGAAGGAAACGAATAAAAGAGCGTAAAGAAGCAGGTCCTGCCCGCCTGCTTCTCCGTCTTACACTTCTGTTTATTACGGCTAGCATCCTTATTTTCGGTGTATTCATGTGGCAGGATTTTAAACACACAACCCTATTATCACATAACCCGGACGAAATCTTTCAGTTGCTGAAGAATCAGAATGCGGAGGCGCTGACACCCGCTGTTAAAGAAAAGATCACCTTATTGGCTTCTGAAATTAATGGATTGGAATATTTGGCTGTATTTTCAGAAAAACAAGGAACAGAAAGATCGGAAAAACGCCCTCCTGATTATGTTTTCTCGACTGCTGGAAAGGAAGTAAATGATACACTCGGAATGGGCAACGGCAAATGGCACATCGAATATAAATTCAAACAAGAAAAAAGCAAACTATTTTGGAACAGTTTCTTGGTTGTATTTATCTTTCTGTCCTTTGCTCTCTTTATTTCCTGGATGGTAATCGGCTTTAAATATCCTAAAGGTATGGCAATGACAAACCGTATGATGTATATCAAATAGTATAAAAGCGGCAGGCCGATATGGCTGCCGCTTTGTTTATTGAAATTATTAATTTTTTTGAAAACTTTTTACCGCCTCCTGGACAGACGAGAAGGTTGTCAGTGAAGATAAAGTATTTTCATTGAAGGTGCCAAACCTGATAAATCCAGGATCAAGTAGTCTGCACGGCTGATATTTATGGAGGATATGACTGTTTCTGTGATTTTTTCAAATCGCTCATCTGTTAAATTTCCGTTAAGCGGTAGAATGAACGTATTTTCAGTAATGGGAACTAGCGGAGTCGACAAACTGTCAATCTCCTTTAACGTAGTTTCCAGCCGATCCTGATACTCTTCTTGCTTTGTGATGTCTTTTTGAATCCCAATAAAATAGTATTTGGCTTCATCTTCTGAAATAGCATCCTTAATAGCCTTTACCTTACTCCGGTCTGTCTCGTCACCTTGCAGAAAGCGGCAGTTCTTACCTATAACTTCCTCGTGCGTATAACCAGACATTGAAAGAAACCCATCATTGACATAAACAATATCTGTTAAAGAAGGATCTGTAATCGTGATGCCTGCTCTAGTAAAATCGAGGGCACGTTCAAGGAGTGTAATCTTGTCTTTAAAGAGGTATGGTGTTTGTTTCATAACAACTTCTCCCTTCCGTGAGCAAGGCTCCAATGGGTTAGTTGCCATTATATCAATAATTGGCTGCGTTTCATAAACTTTCCCCTTATACATTGCTTGCTTTGATAAAATCCGACACGAAAAATGAATTATTTCCCGGAAAATGTTAAGAGCTGGCGAACAGATGCAAAATCATTTTCGTTTTATTTATCGTATAATAAAGAAAAGGAGTGATTTACAATGAGCAAAAGCAAAGCAAGAAAACAAAGAGAACGACTAATAAGGGACGGAAGAAGAAATCCTTTGGACAATCGCGGTATCTATGCACTCAAAGATATGAGGACGAGAAAAACTAAAACAAAATGGGAAAAATTGAATCAGCAGAAACATAAAGGCCTCTTATCAGATCTTCAAAATCCTGATAAGAGGCCTTTATGCGTATATATGCGCATGAATTCTATCTCATCAAATAAAGAATAGCAGCAGCAGCGCTCGGTAATCCAAATAACAAAATATGAAACGAATAATCACTTCTGCATTCTTTCCATTTTTTCTTTCTTGGATGTTTCTTAATCATTTTTCCGTCAAGAAAGAGACAGAGCATAATGCCTGATAACAAAAAGGCTCCAAATCCTACTGGTCCTGCAATTTCTAATAAAAATATCCATCGATCCGTAAACCAGGCAAATAATATAATGATGGCAGCTACTGCAACACCCGCAAACAGACAATTCCTCATTCCTTAACCCCCATTATGAATGATAAAGCATCGCTTCCAACTAAGTTAGTAAACGTTTAAACTTTACCAAAAAGGCCGAAATCGCCGTATCCCATAAAAAGGAAAACCGTACAAGCCGTATCCTGGAAACACTCCGCCTGATAAAATCGGAAAACGGCTGTCCGTCATTTCGTCACTTCTTAACGGCATTACCATATACATATTGCCATTGTCATAGGTGTGAAGCCTGCCATGATAAATCTTGCCATCGATCATTTCAAGCTCAATATGTTGTCCAACAAAATGCTGGCATAATAGATAATAATGATGATGGGAACCTTCTTTTCCTACTGATGGAGCAGATGGCATCGAATATTCTGTTGCTTTTATATCTTTGTCTATGTTCAAAATTACTCCTCCTTTGTCCATACATCTTATTCCACCCCAACTAAAGTGCATCATTGTTCACCTATCTTCCCACAAAATAGGTGCTGAAGGTTTTTTGCACATAAAAAATTGCCGGGTATTTTAAAATACCCGGCAATCAAAACAAAACTATAAAATTAGCTTTCCAGCACATCAATTACTTTTCGCGCTACACTGAGGCTGGATTGGGGATTCTGGCCTGTTACAAGCTTGCCATCCACAACCGCAAAGTCTGTCCAGTTGTCGCCATTCACAAATTCAGCTCCAAGTTCACGCAACCTTGTTTCCAAAAGAAATGGAACTTCTTCCGTCAGTTTCATTTCTCTCTCTTCAGAATCGGTAAACGCTGATACTTTTTTCCCTTTAACAATAGGCGTTCCGTCTTCATAGGCTGCTGTCACGAGCCCTGTTGGACCGTGGCAAACGGAGCCAATTACTTTACCGTCTTGTGCGAATTGGGAAACAACCACTTGAAGATCCCTGCTGTTCGGAAAATCAAAAACGGTACCATGCCCGCCTGGAAGATAAATTGCATCAAAACCGTGTGCGTCTTCCCTTGTTAGAGCTGGTGTATCCTTCAGCAGCGATTTCGCTTCTTCAAAATCTCCATTATCTCCTTCAAGGCTGTTAGGATCGAGAGGCACTTCTCCGCCTTCAATGCTGACTACCTTAATATTGTATCCTTGTTTTTTGAATTCATTGTAAGGAACTGCGAACTCTTCAAGCCATAGTCCAGTTTTATGATCACCGATTTTATCATGGCTCGTCACAACGATTAATACTTTTTTAGCAGACAATTGCTTCACTCCTTTTGAAAGTATGTTTTAAAAGATACTTACTTTTTCTTTTTATTTCAATGAATATGCTTGTTCTCTCCTGCACCCGTAGTTATTCCTTTTCCTTCATAAAAATAAACGTCGATCCATGAGGAAAGACGTTGCTAAGCCTTTATTTTACTGTTGATGGTATTGCCGCAGTGTGAGACGTATCATTTAGAAAATGAATAATTCGTTTGGCTGTACCCCCATTTTAAAGAAAGAACGAAGTAAGCAGTGTATAACTCCTCCATGAGCAACAATTGCAATTCGCTGTTCACTGCATTCAGTCAATATTTTGGAAAAGATACTTTCCGCCCTCATTCGAAATTCGATGGCTGATTCTCCTTTTTCAAACCTTTCATACATGGTTTTAGGGATAAAATACTTTTTTTCTTCCTCAAATGGCACTCCTGCGAGCACTCCATTATCATACTCACGAAGCTTCAAAATTTAATGGTGCACCAGCTGCTTTTGACAAAATGGATGCTGTTTCCGATGCCCTGCAAAGCGTACTTGCGTATATGACATCCGGTCTATAGTCTTCAGTCACCCGTTTTGCCATCAGACGTGCTTGCTTTCTGCCCAAGCCTGTAAGGGGATAATCCGCCCTTCCTTCATGAACATTCAGGATATCAGCTTCTGATTGCCCATGCCTTATTAATAAAATCTGCATAACCACTCACCTCCATATTTTGTACAGACTGATTATTATTCCACTTTCCAACGATGAATCCTTCTTCTTTAGATGCCAGGCACCACATCCACCCGTCCAAGCCTCTGTCCCCCACACCGCATACCATAATTCATAACACTTTGAATGAGGTAAATGGATGAAATTTAATTTTGGCAACGGGAAAACGGATGCGAAAAAACACAGTACGTTTCAAAAGAAGCTTTCAATCAACAAGGAAGTTGACCTGAACAGCCCAAGTGATTTTCTGCCAGCCAGTGAAGAGGTTCCGCTCCTTTACGTGCAATTTACCCAGCTCTCCAAAGGGGATAAGGTAGAAATAACGGCATCAGCCGGCTGGACGGCTGGCTTCCCGTGCGAACCAGCCACCATCACACTGACCGTCAGGCGCAATCAAGAGGTTGTTGTGGCACAGAACTCTCAGACGACTCAGGACCTTCAGCAGCAGAACACGGCGACCGTTACTGGATCGGAGGAATTAACCGAAAACCTGGAGGTTGCCCGGTATACCTTGTATGCTTCAACAGAGCAAGCCGGCAGAATACGGATGAGCGGTTCCTTCAAACTTCTTGCTATCGTAAGGCTCGCTAATTAAAAATAGACCAGGCATGGGTGCCTGGCCTATTTTTATTTCCTTTCAAGTGCATATAGATCATCTTCCACAGCAGCCAGTCTGTCTCTTACGACATTCTGTGAATCTCTGACTCCCTGATTATAAAAATGAGGTCCGATCTGCTTCGCGAAAAAATCAAGAAAATTTTCTGCTGCGATGATTCCTATTTCCTCCCCGCGCTCATCGTAAAAAAACTGCTGAATATCTCGGATGGCCTGATCCTTTTGTTCTTGTTTCCAGTTGATTAACATCTTCCGCCTCCCTCTCAAATCGTAGTCCTTTTGATTGTATCACTCTTTTTAGAGGACATAAAAAAAGCCGGTTTTCAATAGCCGGCTTCACTTTATCAACTATTTTTAGCGACTTGGATCATATCTTTCAACTTCACTTTACCGCCGTAATGCATCACACCATGCACATAAATGCGCCCTGCAATCCGGTTGATAATCCATAATGAAACAAGAAGTATTCCGATTGTAATACTGATCTCCATCGCTCCCGCTTCTCCCGCTACAATTCTTGAAAATGTAACGATTGGTGAGAAGAAAGGAATGTACGAGCTTACAACAACAAGTGTAGTGGAGGGATCGAACAATGAGCGCATACCGATAAAGAATGCTCCCATGATCAGGATAATGATCGGAAACTGAGATGAGCCCAAGTCTTCTGTCCTGCTTACCATTGACCCGACTGCCGCATAAAGCATGGCGTACAATAAATACCCCAGTACAAAATATGCAATGAAAGCTGTAATGACGCCCGGTGTTAAATTCGATAGATCGATAGCTGCACCGAAAATCGACAATTGATCGGCATCAAGCCAGCCTGCCAAGTAAGCAATTCCGCCAGCTACTCCGATAAACGCAATCTGAACAATTGCACCTGTCAGGATAGCGGCAATTTTGGCATACATCATCATGATCGGCTTTACTTTTGGAATCATGATTTCCATGACGCGCGAGGATTTTTCCGCTGCGATGGCCGTTGCAATCATCTGGCCGAACCCCATGATAAATATGTACATAAAGAATACAAAGAGATAAACAATTCCAAACGTGTTGCTCGTATCCTTTAATACTTCATCCTTCACTTGTACTGTTGCCAGCAAAGAAGAAGCCGTTTCTGCATTAATTTTATTTTTGGTGATCGTATTCGATATATATGCTTGTTGCAATGCCTGAGATACGACAGGAACAACTTCATTATTCGGGAAGTTTTTATAAATATAGGTCAAACCTGGTACACCTTTTTGATCTTTAACTATTAAAACTCCATCCAGATCTCCTTGCTCTACCTTCTTTCTTAAGCTTTTCCCCTGGCTTTGGCCGGCTTCATTCAGCTTTGTTTCTTCTAGCGTTTTATTTAATGCCTGAATATTAATCTCGTTGCTCGTTTCATTGATCAGCGAGATCTTATCCTTATTGCCGCTATCAGAGCTGTTTGCCCAGTTGGAGTAGCCAAGAAAAGCCAGAATGGCCACAAAGATGATGGCTGTTGATATTTTGAAAGCCCTGGAAGTCAGGTTTTCTTTTAAATGAAATTTATATACGGTTGAAAACTTTTTCATCTTATCTCACCTTTTCCAGGAAGATTTCATTCAGTGTAGGTTCGAGCATTTTAAAATATCGAATGGGAACGTTCGCCTGATGTAGCCGGTTAAACAGTTCGAAGGCTTCTGAATCATCCTTTACCTTTACAAGCAAGTCGTTCATCTTCTTCTCGTAGGAAACCTTCCATGCCTTCAGCTTCTCTTCCATATCTTCATGATTAAACAGCGTGAGATTGCGGTATCCGTAGTTCTGTTTAATCTCGCTAAGCCTGCCGTGTATAACCGCTTGCCCATCTTTCATCAGACAAACATTTTCACAGAATGATTCAATCTGCTCCATACGATGCGAGGAAAGGATCACTGTTTTTTTCTTTTTCACCTGTTCTTCTATAATCGCAGACAGCATATTCGCATTAACAGGATCGAGACCACTGAACGGCTCATCCAGTATCAAAAGCTCCGGATCATGAATAAGTGTGGCGATCAGCTGTATTTTTTGCTGATTTCCTTTGGAAAGATCGGAAGCCTTTTTATCTTTGTGTTCCGGAATTTGCAGTTTTTCAAGCCAATAATCGATAGCTTTATTGGCGCTTTGTCTGTCCATCCCCTCAAGCTCTGCAAAATATCGAAGCTGATCAGAAACTTTGCTTTTTTGATAGAGTCCTCTTTCTTCCGGCAAGTAGCCGATCGAAACTTGGCTGCGGTCGAGCAGGCTGCCTTTCCACAGAATCTCCCCCTGATCAGGTACGAGAAGGCCGAGAATCATTTTAATGGTTGTCGTCTTACCCGCACCATTTCTTCCTAAAAGCCCAAGTACTTCCCCGGCCGGCAAAGTAAGTGAAAGATTAGACACTGCCTTTGTATGCCCAAAAGATTTATGCAGATACTGCAGCTCCAATGCCAAGCTAAAAACCCCCTTATGTAGTACAAAAAGTTACCATCCTAGCATATTAATAAAATATCTTTTATATTTTCTCACACAAAAATGGAAATATCAAACAGTCAAAAACTATAAAAAAGAAGCCCTTATCCCCATAGGACAGGCCTCTCGCATACGATAAAACACCAGCTAGTTGTTCGGAAAAATACTCCTTTATAAGGGCAACTGCAAAATATATTGAATGCCAATATTGCCAGCCCTTCTTTGTCCTCTGTCCTCAAAGCCCGTTTTAAAATACAGCTGCTGTGCGGCAATGTTCTTTTTGTTTACCGCCAGCACGAGCTCATCGCAAAATGGAAAATGGACGGAGGCAAAGCCAGGTAGGGCCAGCATCGCACGTTTTGCTACCCGTTTCCCCTGGTATTCCGGATGAACAGAAAGTGCACGGATGAAAAGGGCGTTCGGATTTTCTGTAAAGGGGGTGATGCCCGGTCCATGATGGAGCACAAAAAAACCGGCGGGCTTCCCCTCGTACAAAATGACCACCGGATGTCTGCTCTGGTCTTCTTCGCAGACCTTTAATGCCGTTAACGGAAGTGCCGTAAATCGCAGCTGCTCTTTTGGAAGTTCAAATGTACTCAACTCCTGATTATGCTCAGGCTGATAGAAAGACAGGCTGACTTCAGCAGACATTTGTATCCCCACCTTTTTCAATCAAATCAATGCCTTGTGCAGCTTCAATCATTACCCAGTTCCTTCAAAACTTGGCTCAAATGAGCAAAAGTACGGCCATCTTTAACAGGAAAAGCATAACCCGAAGAAACGATCGCGGCTGAAACCATTGGCTGAATTCCACTGACATATACCTCAGTCCCCAGTAATTGAAGAGCTGCAATCAGCTGTGTAAGTTCCGATACAAGGCTGTCATTTATCGAATATACAGCGGTTAAATCAATGATTAAATGTTCAATCCTTAATTCAGAACAGCGGTTTAATGTGTAATCAGTCAGCAAAAATATCTGGTCATTTCCAACTGTCGGCTGCATCGGAAGGACACCGATCCGATCCATGACAGGAATAATATTGGAAGAAAGCTCTTTAATGATCTGCCCCAGTTCCCTTTCCTTTAGAACCTGGCTGGTCACCTCAATGAACTCCACATAAGCTCCGATGATCGTATCACCATCTTTTAAAATTCTTGTTTTGGCTGTAAAGATTCGGTTTTCTCCATTCCAAATATATTCAAAACGGCTTTTTTCATATTCCTCTCTGTTTTCCAGTGACAGCGAAAGAAACCTGCGATAGCCATCAATTCGGCTTAAAAATTCATCAATATGTACACCTAGGGCATCTTCTCTATTTATGTTTAACATTTCTTCACATTTTTTGTTTACAAAAACGGTTTTATAATCCTTGTCAATCATATAAATTCCATTATCGCTTCGATCAAGAGCTTGCTGCAGCATTTTTGCGTAATTCCTTTCTTCTTCTTGCATTTTCCTTAATTATTGTCCAAATCTCGTTATTTGTCTATAAACAAAGGGAGCTAGACAAATATGAAAAAGGAAGCAGCCTCATTAAAGGCTGCTTCACTTTATTTAGCTATTGTAAACTGTTCTTCTTCTGTTGAACCTTTAAGTGCTGTAGTAGAGGAAAGCCCGCCGGAGACAGCTTGTGCCACTTCATCAAAGTAACCTGTGCCTACTTCACGCTGATGACGAGTTGCCGTGTATCCATTTTTTTCATTTGCAAACTCCCTCTGCTGAAGCTCTGAATAGGCGGCCATTCCTCTAGTTTTATATTCTTTTGCCAGTTCGAACATGCTATGGTTAAGAGTATGGAATCCTGCAAGAGTAACAAACTGGAACTTGTAACCCATCGATGCAATCTGCTGCTGGAAGGTAGCAATCGTCTCATCATCCAGCTTCTTTTTCCAGTTGAAAGACGGAGAGCAGTTATAGGCTAGCATTTTACCAGGAAAACGCTCGTGGATGGCATCGGCAAATCTCTGTGCTTCTTCAAGATTTGGTTCCGATGTCTCGCACCAGATGAGGTCTGCATACGGAGCGTAAGCAAGCCCTCTGGCAATCGCCTGGTCGATCCCTGCATTCGTTCTGTAAAACCCTTCAGTAGTCCTGTCCCCGGTTAAAAAATGATGGTCATAAGGATCCACATCGCTCGTGATTAAATTAGCGGCATTGGCATCCGTACGTGCGATTAAGATGGTATCCACTCCCATCACATCTGCTGCCAGCCTGGCGGAAACCAGATGGCGCACCGCCTGCTGTGTCGGAAGGAGCACTTTACCGCCAAGGTGACCGCACTTCTTTTCCGAAGAAAGCTGGTCTTCAAAATGAACCCCTGAGGCTCCTGCTTCAATCATCGCTTTCATCATCTCAAAAACGTTAAGCGCTCCGCCAAATCCTGCCTCGGCATCCGCGACAATTGGAACAAACCAGTCGATGTCGGTTTTTCCTTCGGAGCATTCAATCTGATCTGCACGCTGCAGCGCCTGGTTAATCTTTTTCACGACATTAGGTACACTGTTTGCAGGGTAAAGGCTTTGGTCAGGATACATATGTCCGGAAAGGTTGGCATCGGCCGCCACTTGCCAGCCGCTTAAGTAGATCGCCTTAAGCCCCGCCTTCACTTGCTGAACTGCCTGATTTCCCGTCAGTGCTCCAAGCGCATGAACATAATTTTCGTCTTGGAGTGATTTCCATAGCCGTTCTGCTCCTCTTTTGGCCAGGGTATGTTCAATTTGAACCGAGCCTCTCAGTTTGGCAACATCTTCTGCCGTATACGTCCTCTCGATTCCTTCCCACCGTTTTTCTTTCCAATTCTCATTAATTTGTGCTGCCGTATCTTTTTGATTCATTCTATTTCACTCCTTATTTAATATGGGTATAACCAGGCAATGTTAAAAATTCGATGAACTCATCTTGTCTAACCAGCTGCTCAAAGAGAGTAATGGCTTCTTCAAACCGGCCATCTTCCCATTGCTGCTCATTCAGTGTTGTTTTGATTTTCTGAACTTCTTCTTCCGTCACTTGTCCCACAAGCTCAAGGGTTACCTGTCTGCCATCTTCCAGGACGCCTTGCGTATGGCGGATCCATTGCCAGACTTGAGCTCTGGAAATCTCAGCTGTAGCCGCATCCTCCATCAGATGGTTAAGCGGTACTGCTCCGCGGCCTGTAAGCCATGCAGCAATGTATTGTATTCCTACAGAGATATTGGTCCTCAGGCCGTTTTCAGTAATCGGCCCGATCGTAGGCTGCAAAAGATCCTCAGCTGTTACTACAACGTCATTCCGCTGTTTCTCCAATTGATTCGCCGAAGGCATCAGACGGTCAAATACTTCAAGGACGACCGGCACTAATCCGGGATGGGCTACCCAGCTGCCGTCATGCCCGTCAGCCGCTTCTCTTTCTTTGTCTGTTTTTACTTTTTGCAGTGCTTCTTCATTGGCTTCGGGATTGTTTTTGATCGGAATCTGTGCCGCCATTCCCCCGATGGCATGAGCACCTCTTTTATGGCAGACCTTAATGACAAACTGTGTATACGCTCTCATAAAAGGCACCGTCATCGTGACGTGTGCTCGGTCGGGCAGCAGATAGGACGTATGATTCTTAAGCTTTTTGATGTAGCTGAAAATATAGTCCCAGCGTCCGCAATTTAATCCCGCGCTGTGTTCCTGTAATTCATAAAGAATCTCTTCCGCTTCAAAGGTCGCTAGGATGGTTTCAATCAAAACAGTTGCTTTGACCGTCCCTTGAGGAATTCCCATTTCCTCTTGGGCAAAGACAAACACTTCGTTCCAAAGTCTGGCTTCCAGATGCCCCTCAAGCTTCGGCAGATAAAAGTAGGGGCCGGAGCCTTTTTCGATCAGCGCTTTAGCATTATGAAAAAAATAAAGTCCAAAATCTACTAAACTGCCAGACATTGGCTCTCCTTTATACGACAGATGCTTCTCCTCAAGATGCCAGCCCCTGGGCCGTACAACGAGAGTCGCTGTTTTCTCATGCAGGCGGTACTCTTTTCCCTGCGGAGAAGTATACTCCAGCTCTCCCCGAATCGCATCCCGCAAATACACCTGTCCGAGCAGACTGTTTTCCCACGTCGGAGAGTTGGCATCTTCAAAATCTGCCATGAAGACCTTGGCTCCTGAGTTCAAAGCATTGATGACCATCTTTGCATCACCAGCTGGACCGGTAATTTCTACTCTTCGATCCTGCAAATCATCAGGCACATCTGCAACAGACCAATTGCTTTCCCGTATTTTCTTTGTTTCAGGCAAAAAATCTGGAAGCTCACCTTGATCTATTTTTTTCTGTCTGTTTACTCTGTTCTGCAAGAGCTGCAATCTTGCATTCTGAAAACGATCATGAAGCTTTTCAAGAAAAGCCATGGCTTCTGCTGACAGTATTTCATGGTCCACATCTCCCTGTACTGCAACAGTTTGTGTTTTAGATGTTACTACCGAATTATCCATGTGTTAACCTCCTGTTCAGTCAATGATTCCGTTTCCATTACAGCGCTTGCAGCAGACACATCCTTCGCCCATGCAATCCGGGCAGTTTCCATTTTGATGCATTCCTGATCCGTTGCACTCTAAGCATGTTTCTTCACCATTCCCATGGCAGCTGGCACAATTCATCACGATTTCTCCTCCTTATTACGAGATGGGGTTTCTGTTATAAAACAGATATTTATCTTGTAAAATAATATATAACAGTTGAGATGATTTGTGCAACACATTTTTTAAATAAAAATAAAAATAGGTCCTCTGTTCTATAACAGAGGACCTTACTAAGGACGATTCTACTGAAAGTCTGCAAATATTTAGTTATCAAACTCTTAAGTTTTGCTAAAGCCGAAGATTGATTTTCGTTCGTAACGGACATCGCATACTGTTGCTTGAAAGAGGCCCTCAAGTCTTTTACTTACAAACACCGAAGGAGGGGATAGCTGGCTCTTTTTTGAGCCAGCTGATTTGTGAAACAAATGAAAAGCCTGAAAAGCAGACAGGGATCAGCGAGCTGATCCCTGTCTGCTTTTCAAATGGCTATTCAATTCCCTTTCACCCTAATAAAACCTCATTGTCTAATTTAGTTTTTCTTAAAACTCGTCCGGATCTGGGCCGTTTCGAAGATCTTTATTCAATGAATCAATCTGCTCCATGTCTTCCATGCTTAATTCAAAATCAAAGATATCGGCATTTTCCTTAATACGGTTTTCATTCACTGATTTAGGAATGGTAATTACTCCATTCTGAAGATCCCAGCGGAGAATAACCTGTGCTACCGTTTTATTATGCTTTTCTGCCAATGCCATCAGGATCGGCTCATCAAAGATTTCACCCTTTAACAGCGGTCTCCATGCTTCCAGCTGGATTTGATGATCTTTGCAGAAAGCCAACAGTTCTTTTTGTGTAAGGCGGGGATGGTACTCCACTTGATTGACCATCGGTTTAATCTCACAGTCTTTCATAAGGTCTTCCAGATGGTGAATTTTAAAATTACAAACACCAATCGCTTTTGTCTTACCCTCTTTATAAAGCGTTTCTAATGCTTTCCACGTCTCTTTATACTTGCCAGACACCGGCCAATGAACAAGGAACAGGTCTGCGTAATCCATATCAAGCTTTTTCAGGCTCTCTTTAAATGAGCGCAGCGTCTCCTCATATCCCTGTTCTGTATTCCAGACCTTGGTCGTAATAAAAAGCTCTTCACGCGGGACATCCACCTGTTTAACAGCCTCTCCTACACCTTCTTCATTTTTATAGAACGAAGCTGTATCGATGCTTCTGTAGCCGGCGGCGACCGCATGTTTAATTGCGTTAATAACCTCTTGGCCTTCTTCTGCTTTATATACCCCAAGACCCAGCCATGGCATCTTTAAACCGTTTTGTAATACAGCTGTATCAGAAATACTTTTTATCATATGTACCGCCTCCTTGTTTGTATGGTACCACTTGGCTGGAGAAAATGAAAAAAAGTGCTAAGAAAAAAGCCCTCCAGGGAGATTGAGGGATTTTAAGAGTTAACAAAAATCTTGCGGAGAAGTCTGAATAATGAAATAGGATCGATTAATTGAAGTTTAGCTCAAATATGTTGAGTTCGGCTCAATTAATCAAAAATAAGCTCAATATCGACAAAATCGCTCTTTAGACCGAAGCAAGTTCCTTAGCTTTATTCAATTCAAATTCCTTCTTGATGCCAGCCAGTACTTCACCGTTCGTGAGCAGCTGAAAACCGGTCAAAGCGAGCGCTTTTGCACCGAGAATAAGCGCCTGATCGCCCTGCTCTGACTTTGCCGCCTCCCTGAACTCATCCGTATGTCCGACTATGTGATCAGGGCCGATTTGAAGATAGGGATGGATGGTTGGCACTGCCTGGCTGATGTTACCGGCATCAGTCGAACCAAGTCCGCATCGGTGTGAGGTATCTACTTCTGCACCCAGACTCTCCAGCTGTTCTTGAAACACTTTATCAAACGATCGATTTAATAAAAGGTTATCCACCTGATTCTGAAAAGCAATAACATTAAGCTCTGCGCCTGTTGCAAGGGCAGCACCTTCTGCGATGGCTTTTACTTTTTTCGTTGTCTCATTCAGTTTTGCTCTTGTGGAAGCACGAATGTAAAAACGGGCCTTCGCATATTCAGGCACAATATTAGGAGCGTCTCCCCCGTGTGTAATGATGCCATGAATTTTCACATCGTCCGCCACATGCTGGCGCAGTGCGTTAATCCCGACAAACAACTGAATAACTGCATCAAGTGCATTGATTCCCTTTTCCGGTGCCGCAGCCGCATGAGCGGGCTTTCCGATGTATTCAAAATCCAGCGGATCAACCGCAAGCGATGTCCCGGTAATGCGGTTAGCGTTACCTGGATGGAACATTAACGCAGCATCAATGCCGTCCAGCAAACCGTGTTTCACAAAACTTCCCTTCGCACTTCCGTTCTCTCCGCCTTCTTCAGCAGGCGTTCCAAAAACAGCTACTTCTCCTCCGATCTCATCGATAACGGAAGCAAGAGCGATGGCCGCTGCCACACTTGATGTACCGATGATATTATGGCCGCATGCATGACCGATGCCGGGAAGGGCATCATATTCTGCTAAAAAGGCAACGGATGGCCCATCTAGAATAGAACGCTTACGGGCAACAAATGCCGTTTCGTGACCGGCCACTCCGCGTTCTACCTGAAACCCCTCTTTTTCGAGCAGCGATGCCAGCAGGCTGGATGCAAACACTTCTTCATTTCCGATTTCTGGATTATCATGGATCTCGTGAGAAGTTTGAATGTAAGCCGCTTGGTTTACATCAATGTTCGTACGGATTTGTTCCTGGATTTCTCCGGCAGTTCTGCTGATTACAGTCATGATCTCAGATCCTTTCTCTCTCTATTACTCTCCAATTTCACTTAGCGGTACAAACGTAGGAATGGTTGCACCTTTATAGATTTCTTTAATCTTCTTGGCTGTATCTTTTGATTGATAGATCTTCGCAATTTTTTTCAGCGATTTTTTATTTTTATCTTCAGTTCTTGTTGCAATGATATTGATATATGGCTTTGCAGTCTTGCTTTCAAGGAAGATCGAATCTTTCTTCGGATTCATTCCAGCGTCGACAGCAACGCCATTGTTAATGATTGAAGCGGCCACATCAGGAAGCACCCGTGGTGTCTGGCCTGCAACTACTGGTTTAAGCTTCAAGTGTTTTTTGTTCTCCACCACTTTTTTCAGATCACCATTCCCATCAAAGTTCTTTTCCAGTTTGATTAGCCCGGCACTCTGCAGAAGAAGCAAAGCACGGCCCATGTTCGTAGCTTCATTCGGCAAAGCAATGGTTGATCCAAACGGGATATCCTTGATGTTCTTGTATTTTTTTGAGTAAACGCCCATAGGCGCAATGACGGTTGTTGCAATCGGTGCTAAATCCAATTTATGTTCTTTTTTAAACGAATTGAAGTAAGAGATGGTCTGAAACGCATTAGCGTCAATATCCCCGTCAGACAATGCCTGATTCGGACGGACATAATCGGAAAACTCTACGATTTCCAAATCAATGCCTTCTTTTTCTGCTTTTTTAGCGATATACTTCCACACGTCACTGTCAGATCCGCTGATGCCCATCTTTACTTTTTCAAGGCCTTTTTTATCTCCGCCGCTGCACCCGCTCAAGAATGCCGACATTAAAACCCCGATGACTAAAATGATCAATGAATATTTTTTCATACGATTTCCCTTCTCCCTTTTCTCTTTTTATCTTCTTCTAATTTTTCTGGACAGTATATTTCCTGTGCTCTGCAAGCCTTGAACAAGGATGACGAGCAGAACGACGGTGACAATCATCACGTCTGTATCAAATCGCTGATAGCCGTAGGCAATGGCCAGATCGCCCAAGCCTCCTCCACCAACAGCCCCTGCCATCGCCGAAGCTCCGACCAGGCCGATCGTTGCGATCGTAAACGACAGGATCAGTGAACTGAATGCTTCCGGCAGCAGTATGCGAAAGATGGTCTGCCAAGGAGTCGCTCCCATGGCTTCTGCGGCCTCTACAATGCCCGGATCGATCTCAAGCAGGCTGTTTTCCACGAGCCTTGCGATATAGGGGCCGGCATATACAATCAATGGCACAATCGCGGCCGATGTCCCGATAGAGGTACCGACTACTAATCTTGTAAACGGGATAATCGCCACCATTAAGATGATGAACGGTATCGAACGCAGAACGTTTACAATCGCGTTCAAAACGTTAAAGACGGCCAGGTTTTCAAGAATGTGCCCCATCCTCGTGACTACGAGTACGACGCCAAGCGGAATGCCGATTACAGCCGAGAACAATAAGGAAAATCCAACCATCGTTAAGGTATCACCGGCCGCATTTAAAATGTCGACCCAAAATGTACTCCAATCAACTTGCATAAGGTGCAACCTCCCTTATTTCGACTTCACTCTGGTTCACGAAAAAGATCGCTCTTCTGATTTCCTGTTCGTCGCCGATCAATTGAACAACAAGGTTTCCGAAAGGGACGTCTTGAAGTTCTGTGACATGGCCGTATAGAACGCTGACGTCCACGTTGAATTTCTTGGCAATCTGTGACAGCAGCGGTTGTCCTGTGGATGCTCCGGTAAATACAATCCTGAAGATCTGATGATTCCTGTCCTGCTTCTTCAATAGGTCTTTAAGGGACTCAGGCAATTCATCCTGAAGAACTGAACTGACGAAGCGCCTTGCCGTCTCAGTCTGTGGCCTTGCAAATACATCAAAAACGCTCCCTTTCTCAATCACTTCTCCGTTCTCCATAACAGCGACGGAATCGCATATCTCACGAATGACGTTCATCTCATGCGTGATGATCAGAATCGTAATGTTGTATTCCTTATTGATTTTTTTCAGAAGCTTTAAAATACTGGAGGTCGTCTGCGGATCCAATGCCGATGTTGCTTCATCACACAATAGCACTTCCGGATCAGTGGAGAGCGCCCGGGCAATGCCTACCCGCTGTTTTTGTCCGCCGGAGAGCTGGTCGGGATATTTATGCCCGTGCTCGGACAAGCCAACAAATTCCAGCAGGTCGTTCACCTTCTCTTTAACGAATGATTTCTTCATGCCGAGAAGATAAAGCGGTGTCGCAATATTATCAAATACCGTTTTTGCGTTCAGCAGATTAAAATGCTGAAAAATCATACCGATATTTTTCCGTTTTTTTCTCAGTTCCTTCGGAGACAATCTTGCCATGTCCTCCTCTCCTACAAAGACGTGCCCTGATGTCGGCTTCTCCAAAAGATTCACACATCGCAGCAAGGAGCTCTTTCCTGCTCCGCTGTATCCGACAACACCGTAGATCTCTCCTTTTTTTATCTCAAAGCTCACATTGTTTAACGCTCTTACCCGGCTTTTGCCACTCTCATAAATTTTGGTTACCTCTTCAAATCGAATCAATGATGTGATCTCCTTTCTCGCTACTGTTAAAACATCAAAAAAAGCCTCTTCTTGAAAACAAGAAGAGGCCTGACGCATAGATGAGTGGCTGATCTCTTCTTATCTTCCAAGCGCTAATCGCTTGCCGGACTTGGCACAGTATTCCCATTAAACCGGGAACCCGCTGCCGAGGTTTCAAAGGGCCAATCCCTCCACCTCTCTGGATAAGAAACAAATATAATGTTCAATTAAATAAAAAAATCTCTTCTTAAAGAAAGAAGAGATGTTGTATCCATAAGGAAACGAGCTGCTCTTCTTATCTTCCAAGCCCTTAAAGGAACTTGCTGGAATTGGCACAGTGTTTTTCAAAAGAAAAACCCGCTGCCGAGGTATCACAGGGCCATATCCCTCCACCTCTCTGGATAAGAAACACGTTCATATTTACTTGATGTGACCTATCTTATACCATGATCTAAGTCGATGTCAAATCTTTTTTCGGAGTTCTCTGATCGGAATAAAAACACTGAAGCCATAAAAGCCAGCCACATTGCTCCTCCGGCAACTCCAGCCAGTACATCCGTAATATAGTGAATGCCTAGATAAATTCTGCTCCAGCAAATAAATCCAAGGTGCACTGCCAATATACAAAATTTCGTTCTAACAAACTTTTTTGATAAGAGTGTAAAAAGACCATAAAGCGCTGTTGCATTCATCGCATGAGCACTCGGATATCCATACCTAATGTAAAAAGGTTTAGTGGATGGAGGCCGCTGCTTCCAATTCTTTCTCCAAACAGAGTTAATCAAACGGCATCCGATCAGGTTGGCTATTAATAAAAAAACAATGTTTCTCTTTCCTTTTCTCCTGTATCTGTATGCAGAATAAATAGTGGCAGGAATCAACAGAAATCCAGAACCAAGAAAAGAGTAACTTCTCAGAAAGAAATCCACGAAACCTCCGCCCCGTGCTGAAAATATAGCCAAGCTTCCCATTCCGTCAAGTTTCATCCAATGATCATCATTACGAAGCCTGTTCATTAGTCTTAAAGCTACAATACCCATTATCATAACGCCGCTTAGAATTGCCATATTCTCTTTTTTCATATCCGCCCTCACTTTAACTTGCTTTTATGTACATATCCTTTCATGTGGCGGACTATTTTATGCGTTCAGGCACCTATTAGAATTACTCTATTGTTAAAGTTTCACCGCATCTTTTTCTAAGAAAACCATAATGCTGCCCTGTTCTATTTTTTGCACATAACGCTCAGCGGTCCGTTCTGAAAGATCCAGGGACATGAGAACTTCTTTTAAATCATCCTCTGAATCCTCACTAAACATGGATGCAAATGGACCAGCAGCAAGCAGCGGACCAATACCGGGAACACCAAGGCCTGGCACCGCGATGGCTCCGCCGATACCAGACAGAAAACCTGCAATGGTTCCATAGGCTGCTTCGTTTACATCTTCGTCCAGATGTTCTTCTGAAACATTCGTTTTATCGGCAACTCGATCCATCTTTCCATCATCTTTAGCAAGGATGGAGATGTCCTTTGCATTGTATCCTTGATTCACCAGGGATTGTATACTATCAACAGCTTCGTTCTCTGTTTCATACACTCCAATCACCATTTTGCTCATATGTATTGCCTCCTAATCAATGTCTGATTTTATTTACTAGTATTTACCCCAACCCTATATCTGTAAACAGGTGTCATAATAAGCATAAGAAAACTCCCCTCCAAATGCCGGGGAGTTTTAGATGGTTTCCTCTTTTAGGATAGACCGGCTCTTTGAAAAATATATTCCTTTTGATCCGCCTCTTCCCTTGTGTCTCCCAGTACAAGGCCCTGTATAAGCGTGGCGGCATCTTCATAAGGGCTTTCACTGCCATTATAGATCGACAGCGGAATGAAATATCTATCTTCAATCCCCCGTTTCACTTCATCATACAGGGGTTCTATACCGCCCTTGGATTCCCAGGAAACGAATTTGATTACCTTTTTACCGAGCTGTTCTTCAACACTGTCTCTCATAAGAAGTGCGGCGGTAGAACCGTTGACTCTATAATTTAAATCAAAGGCTATTTTCCTTCCATCAGCCGTTACCGCAATGTCAAATCCTGCAATCCCTTTATAGCCTCTTTTACAGCCTTCTTCCATAATTCTTCTCCCGACCTTGATGACCTCATCATCGGGTTCTGACTCTTTATCGACCCAGTTTCCTTTATATTTTCCGTCTTCCGTAATATTTTGGACCGTACTGCCCAGATAAATCAGACGGTCATCTGCTGTACAGGCAAACTGAACGCAATAATTGTGCTCGATCTCCAAGTACTCTTCTATGACAATTCCTTCACAGGAGGCGAAAAAGTTTGCTGCCCTGTCAATGTCCTCCTGATTTTTGCAGATAAATACATCAAAACCTGCCGCATTTGCCTCATTTGTCGCTGCCTTAACCACACATGGAAATGGGAAGGTTACTAATTGATCATGAAGTTCCGCAGCTGTTGTTGATTTTCGTTTCGGAGCATGTCCAGAAGGAACCAGCTCTTCTAAATTCGCTTTATTGTTTAAATACTGAACAAGGCGCGGATCGATCCAATAATTTTCTGATGACATTTCTTCTTCTGGGTGAATATGCTGAACTACCATCTTCTTCTGCTCTTTTTCTAAGCGGCCGAAAATGTTTCGATAATCCGCCTCTGTCGAATATTCGTGAACAGGAAAACGAAGCAGGAGACCCGCCCGTTCATACAGCTCCGTTGCTTTTTTGGTAGTTACCGACCGGTTGCAGATGACCGGCATGCTTCCCAATACCGCAAACTGGCTTCCCGTCAGAAGATCAAGCTTTACTGGACAATCGGGAATCCACTTATTATGAGCGAATGAAGGCCTCGGATTAAAAATGAGATCCGGACCGTAAATTTCAGAAAATGTATAACGCGGAACAATTGCTGGTTTACTTATCTGCATGGATTGTACCTCCTGAACATGCTTGGATTACAGGATAAATACCTTTTTTAGCTTACCCTTAAACCAGCAGCCTTATCATTTAGCAAGCAATGTTTTCCATTTGCCCTATTCTGTTTGAGCTGATGTATACTAGGGAAATGGCAAAAGAAGTTAGCTGCCATGGAGGAAATTATGAAGAAATCGCTGCAAAACCTGTTCCCGCTGCTTTCTTTAGGATTATTGCCGATTTGCTCCTTGATCTATGATTGGGTCAATCACCCCGGGAGCGAAGTGCATAACCTAGCTACAACCGTTGACAGGAACATACCATTCTCTGCTGTTTTTATTATCCCTTACCTATTGTGGACCTTATATATTTACGGAATCTTGATTTATTTCTATTTCAAAGATAAGAAGACGTACTTCAAGACACTGTTTGTTTACATTGCAGGCCTGCTGGTCTGCTATACGGTATACAGCCTTTTTCAGACCACCGTTCCTAGGCCGCTCGTTGCTGGCTCTTCATTCTTGGAATCTCTTGTAAACCGGGTCTACGAGATGGATGCCCCTTATAATTGTTTTCCAAGCATCCATTGCTTTTCCAGCTACCTGCTGGTCCGGGTAATGCGCAAGGCACCGTTCTCAACAACCTGGAACAGAAGTATGATTACGTACTTTTCCGTGATTATTATCGTTTCAACTCTGATGGTTAAACAGCATGTCATCCTGGATGTGTTCGCTGCCTTCTTGTTGGCAGAGACACTATGTTTTGTCTCCGAGAGAAATTGGTCACCTTCCGTAAAATCCAAACCAATTCCCTCATCAACGAAAGAAATCAGCCATTAAAAAAAGCTCCAGCGCCACGATCAGCCCTTGGCGTTGGAGCTGGATTAAAAAATCCCCATTGAGGCGGTGCCAGGCACCATTTCAATAGGGGTTTTTATTGTTAAGCTATTAGCTGAAAATCGGAGCAAACATCATGGTCACGAACATGAGCGTTAAATACATAATGGAGAATTTAAACATTCTTCCTGACCACGCAATTTCCGTTTCTTTTTCTTTGTACTTAAAGGACTGCATCGCACGGTAAAGGAAGACTGCTCCTAAAATTCCCGCAACGATTAAGTACCAGATTCCCAGTACGTTAAAAAAGTACAAGAGAAGAGAAGCTGCTACCGCAAATACGGTATAAATTAAAATATGAACCTTCGTTTGCTTAAAACCCACTTTGTTCGGCAGCATCGGTACATTTACACTCTTGTATTCTTCTGCCCGTTTCATTGCCAGTGCAAAGAAGTGCGGAGGCTGCCATGCGAACATGAATACAAATAAGAGCAATGCGATCAAATCAAAGTGTCCGGTAACTGCCGTATAGCCAATAATCGGAGGTGTAGCGCCTGAAATACATCCGATTTCCGTATTGATCACAGTCACCCTTTTAGAAATTGTATAAACAAATCCATAGAAAATAAATCCAATAAAACCTACAAGCGCAGCAACCGGATTTACCATCAAGCCTAAAATGGCCTCACCTATGATAATAAAAATGAGCGACATTAAGATCGCATTTCGTTTCGGTATTCTCCCATTGGTAATCGGCCGGTTCTTTGTCCGTTCCATGTACTTATCGATATCCGCATCGTAAACATTATTCACGATCGCAGATGAACCGATCACAAAAATGGTTCCTAGAACTGTCCAGAAGAAAAGCTCCCATAAACTAAGGCTTGAAGAGAGATTTCTCGCACCGATGCAAAAGCCAGCAATTGTTCCTAACAGGTTAGAAAAGATAATACCCGGCTTTGTTATTTGTATATAGTCTTTTAAAATGCTTTGAGCAGCATTTTCACCCATAAAATCACCATCTTTTCATATCTATCATATAGTATGTCTCTATTTTAACAGACCTAACACTAGTTTGTGATAAATGTCACATTATGTTCTTATACTGTTCAATAATCGTTCAAATCTCGTCAGACATAAAAAAAGACAGCCGCGTGCAGCCATCGTATTGTTTATAAGTGGCGGCCCCGGCAGGAATCGAACCTGCGACGCACGGTTTAGGAAACCGACGCTCTATCCACTGAGCTACGGAGCCAGCCGAAAGCACTGCCATATCAGCATTATCTAACTTTCTTTGGTTCGCTTTTGTATTATACAGGATAACGGTCTATATTAAAAGTGTCTTGTTTGTTCCTTTCGCAAAAATAATGAGAAGAATGGCAGATTAAAATGAAATCTGAAGCAAGATGAGTAGCTTGTTCGGTTTATTCCGGCTACATCACATACTCACTTCTTGTTCACCGTTCCCTCTAGTTAAATTTGATTATAACTTAGTGGTTTCATACAAAAATATCCATTAATGGAATGAACCTGCAACGATGATTATTCTAATTTACCTTTCATATATTCAAAAATTAGGGCGTTTCCTTTTTTTTTTCTTTTAAATATAAATTGATGGTTTTTTTTAGTTCAATCAATTCCTTATTATAGATATTTTTAATCTAAGGTTTGGAAAAAGATTTACTACCTTTATTATCTTTATTATTTTGCATACCTATTCTCCTTTTGCCCAGTTGTTTATTTTTAGTATGCTCGATAATAAAACCCAAAGAGGTACGGTAATCAATTAAACACTTAAGCTTGAGTATGTTTCAGACATTAAGGCCCTTTATGTTCTGTTATGCATTAAGGAAACCAAGAGTAAAAAGCTAAAAAATAGAAAAACCGGAAAAGGCTATGCTGTTTCGGTTTTTATATGTCACATTAATGGTGTTTCAAAGGTTTCCTGTCCAAATGAATTATACAGATTAATATTTTACATTAATTCATCATATATATGTTTTCGAGCATCATCAAATAAACGTGCATACAAATGCGTTTGATGTTGACGACTTCTGTGTTAGAAGAGTTGGGTAAAGAAGTCGTAATCTCCCAATACTTGTCCAATTTCTTTTCCTCCTATTGATATTTGTCATATTGTTTTTTTCGGGCGGATTCCATAAGGCGTGTATAGATACGAGTACTATTGATATTGGCGTGGCCGAGCAATTCCTGGATATAACTCTGTGGCATATTCTTCTCTGCCAAATGAGCAGCAAACGTATGCCGCATGGTATGAGGTGTTATTCTAAATCCTAAAGCATCAGAAAATTGCCGAAACTGATACTCTATAAAAACTCGGCTTAACCTTCCTCCTTGTCGATTCGTAAAAAGGTACTTGCTATCCGTTTCCCGGTCGCTCAGATATGCTTTTATACGTTCATAACATTCATGTGTAAAAAGGACAAAGCGCTCTTTGTTGCCCTTCCCTTTCCTTATCCAAATCTGTCTCGTTTCCCATTTTATTTCTTCTAAGGTGATATTTATTAATTCACTTACCCGTACACCTGTGGAATATAATGTCTCTACCATCGCTCTATCCCTTAGACTTGATCTAGTATGTTCTTGTAGAAGCGCCACTTTCCGTTTACTCTCAAATAATAAAAGTTGGAGATAAAGCATATGACTATTTTGCGACTAAAAGAAATATTGTACCAGTAGGCAATTGCGAGGATAACGCTTGTAGGATAAAATAAAACACCCTGGTATCATCTATGATACCAGGGTGTTTTCAACTTAAAAATTCTTATTTTTAAATTTTATATTTACAACAGCAATATGTATAAAGTAAAGAATGATGAACCCAACAAATGCTACATAAAAGTTAACTTTTGTATAAATGAAAGCATATAAAAACAACAGAATTCCGTAAATTACAAACATCACTCCATTAACTTTTGCAAATCTTTGTTTGTCATCATCTATTACGGAATCCTTAGTGTATCCGGCTAGTAAAGAAAAATTTTGTTTTTTCCAGATTAAATATGCAACTAAAAAAAAGAGTAAACTCAAAATAATAAAGATTAATCTAATTATAACCATGTTACTCCTCCCCCTGAATATCCCTTTTATTAAAAAATATCATCTATTACTATTTTTTAACATATATGTTTTTAATTGTTTATTAAAAGACTGCTGCATTAGTCACAATGTCCAGAGTAAATAGAAAATGGCGCAAAGTTTGTTGCTAAAGAAGGCATTGTATATGTAATTCAATGAGGAAATAAAAAAGAGAAATATAATCGAAGGATTGGTTACATAAATATCTAGCAGATTAATTTTAACATCCAAACAGTAGTTTGAAGAAGATTTTTTGACAAGCGGAAATAAACATGACACTGCGATTATACCAATCATAATTAGCATCTTGAATAATTTCTTCATTTATTCCTCTCCTCTTCATATGTTCCATTTTAATTTCGCCAAAAATGGAAATGTCTAGGTTGTTTTAAAAAGGCTGTATTCGTATACATTGTTGGTTTTATCATGTTGTTCAACTAACAACGGTTATCTCAATGTTGACGATACTATTAAACAGAAGGGAAACAACCAATTAATAAAATAAACGCAAAGCTAATTGCTTCGCGTTTATTTTGTGAGAATTATTGTACTTTAGTTGCAGGGATCACCACTATAGGGCCTGTCAGCATCCTTTATTGAATAGTGTACGTGGGCTTGAGCTTGAGCTTGAGCTTGAGCTTGAGCTTGAGCTTGAACTTGAACTTGAACTTGAACTTGAGCTTGAACTGGACCGGCGCTTTTTCACTTTTTTACATTTTAATTTGACTGTTTTAGAGGAACGCTTACAACCACAGTGTTTTTTCTTTTTGGACGACAAAAAAATCCCTCCAAACCGTTATAAATTGAGAAAAAAGGTTTAACCTTGTCTCTCACTTTATCTTATGCAGAAATCTAGTAAAGCGTTTGGACGAGCTGGAAAAATCTATTAAATAAAATGCAGGTTGACAAAAGAATTAACATAACATTTCATATTACAGTTTGGGCTCCAGTTTCCTCAACTCCACCCAATCGGATGATTCTTCATACACAGGTGTAAAGTGATCCCCCCATCTTTTTAGAGCATACTCAATGTTCCATCGAATCATATCATTTAAAATATCTTTTCGCTGTACGGTTAAGTTATATGTTTGCGGTAATTATAGAGCATGTAATTAATCCAATGAATCTTATATTTTTCAATCAATAAAACATCCATTCGGCGGTCCTCAAGATATCTGCCTTCATAGAGATCATCTGTAGGCCAGCCTCCCACCTCTTTAAGTGCAGATGTTCTGTATAGTCGAGGATAAGGTACATAGTTTGCGAGCAGGAATTCATACGGGTCATTAAATGATTTTCCTCCCTCGACCTCAACATTTCACAAGACTTGGCCCTGCTCATTTTCATAAATAAGTGTGTGATTCCCACATATTAATGCAACATCTTTAGAAACTCTCTCCGCCTCCTCCATCATGATTTCCAAAGAATTTGGGAAAAGCCAGTTATCACTGTCAAGCATTAAGGTAAGAGGAGTATCGATCTTAAAAGGACCAAAAAGCAAAGTGTCAGACCTCTCAGCATGATATACCGTACGATTCGAAGGATTATACGCCGGCTTTAGGCTAATTTTTCAGCATTTAAAAAAGCGCTATAAATAGCGCTTCATACCGTCGACATACCCTCTCAATAGTTATATATTTTTTATCTTCATCAACCTATGCTCCCTTATTTATTTCAAGTGTAGAAATAATCCATAGGCACCTTCTGCGATCATTTGTATCGCCATCACGGCAAGTATAAGTCCCATTAGTCGAGAAATAACATTTAAACCATTTTCTCCAAGCTTTGTAATAATAGAGGTTGAGTAAAAAAAAAGGATAAAGGTAGCTGCTAATACAAGGATATAGCTAATAAATACGCTCCCTAGATTTTCAAGAGAATGGGAGGAAGTATGTGCCATAACACTAGCTATGGTTCCAGGGCCTGCTATGATGGGGAGCGCAAGAGGCGTTATGGAAATATCGTCCTTTAACTCTGCTTCCTTTTGTTCTTGGTGATGAAGGCTTTGCGCTTTTGATGTTTTAGCATGGAGCAGGTTATATGCGATTCCAAAGATTAATATTCCCCCAGCTACTCGAAATGCATGGATCGTAATCCCAAAGAACGAAAAAATTAAATTTCCTAAAAGTAGAAAAACAGTAAGAATGATAAACGAAATAATAGCTGCTTTTCTTGCGGTTCGGTGTTTTTCTTTAAGAGAATAACCGCTAGTAAGAGACAAGAAAATGGGAATATTCCCAAGCGGATTCATAACGGCAAAAAATGAAACAGTGAGCTTAAGGATTAAAGTCAGCAAAGTATATACTCCTTTCGTTACCACTTTAACTATTTATTTCCCAATAAGCTTTAGTTCATAAGCCACTGCAATCGAAAAACATTGGGATAGGCCACTATTTGAGATTCCTAACAATCATTTACCTAACTTCACACTGCCTTAGTACTAGCATTATAAGTCTTTATTAAGATAAAAGTCGTATAAAGTCGTACTGTGTCAAATCGTTCTTATGGTTCATAGGCACGACCACGCATGTACCTTATACTTTATATTGTTAAATAGTCAGAAAATTCAGAGGAGGATTAAAATGAAGCGGATTTTATCCATATTTGCGGTGTTGATGCTCATCAGTACAATAGCAGGCAACTTTAAAACTCCAGAGAAAGCTAGCGCGGCCACTTTAGAGGTGGATCCAGCATTAACACAAATGCTAAATAAGGTTTCAGACTCAGTTCAAGTAGAAGGTGTCATCACTTACAGTGAAATGCCTGGTGTGTCTCAACTTAACCAATTGAAGGATTTAGGTATGCAGACGAGGACCTTCCATAAACTTCCGATGGTGGCAGTAAAGGGCACGAAAGCTGACATCAACTCGTTATTGAACGCAAACCTGGGTGCAGAATCCATATACTATAACAAAAAATTGGAATACAAATTAAAAGACAGCCGAGGATTAATCGGAGCTGAAAAGGTTTGGAATGAATTAGGATATACGGGCAAAGGGACAACCGTTGCCGTTATTGATTCAGGAATTGATGCTACCCATAAGGATCTTCCAATTGGTGATAAAGTAGTGCAAAATGTGAAGTTTTTGACAGGGAACAGCCTGTTTGAATCTTCAAAAACGCTGTATGCAGAAAATATACCAAATACCGATACCACCTCAGGACACGGTACACATGTAGCAGGAACCATTGCCGGCAACGGTACTCAAAGCGATGGCTTGTATAAAGGAATTGCTCCTGATGCCAAGCTCGTAGGTTTAGGTACAGGAGAAGCTATTTCTGTCCTCTGGGCACTTGAAGCGTTTGATTATACGCTTGAAAACCAGCAGAAATACGGAATTGATGTAATCAGCAACAGTTGGGGAACCACTGGAACGTATTCAGCAAAAGACCCGATCAACGTTGCGAGCAAAAAGGCACATGATGCAGGAATGGTCGTATCTTTTGCAGCAGGAAATGAAGGTCCAGATGAAAATACGATCAATCCTTATTCTGTCGCCCCATGGGTTATTTCCGTAGCAGCTGGAACAAAAGACAAACAACTTGCTGACTTTTCCTCAAGAGGCGTAAAGGGGGATCCATTATTGCATCCTGACATTACCGCTCCGGGTGTAGACATTGTATCTACAAAATCCAGTACAGGCATGGTTATGAACTTGCTCGGCACCAAAAAAGACGCCACCTACATTGCACCTGAGCATTTACCATATTACACAACAGCAAGCGGAACGAGCATGGCAACACCTCATATATCCGGAGTAGCGGCACTTATGCTGGAAGCCAATCCATCCCTTCAGCCAGACCGTGTTCTGCAGCTGATGCAGTCTACTGCAGATCCAATGTCCGGATATGAAGAACATGAGGCAGGCGCGGGGTACGTCAACGCGTATGAAGCAGTGAAGGCAGCCAAACAATAGGCAGTTCGTGGAAAAGTCATGAAAATAGCTTTGAGATAAACAGCCCTTTTTAAATATTGGGCTGTTTTTTTATAACACGACATTAATACAATCTTCTAGAATAAGGAGTGTAATTATTGTAAAGCGACTACAATACAGGGATGGTACGCTTTGGAGAAGTTTCAATCTTTATTCTAACGGTTGACCTAGACAAAATAAAAAAACGCCTCCTTACATATGCTTGCCAACAGACAAGAAAACGTAAGAAGACATTCTTCGGTTATGTAATTATTCGGGTATTAGACCGTGTACCTTCAGTAAAGCATCTGTTTGACAAAAAGCCTTGAAACAGTTGATATCATTAAAGTGGCGGCCCCGGCAGGAATTGAACCTGCGACGCACGGTTTAGGAAACCGACGCTCTATCCACTGAGCTACGGAGCCAATATTTATGGTCAACAAAGTGTATTATACAAAACTGCAAGCCTTTTGAAAAGCCTTTTGTTTGGGCAGGTTGATTATTTCGCCCTCTTTCTCTACTCTATAATTATACATAAAGTTCATGTCCAAAAATTCATGCAAAGGATAAATTATATGCACACAACACTTGAAGATGTAAAAAAGCACCCGGTGTTTCATTATTTTGCCGAAATTTCCGCCATTCCCCGCGGATCCGGCAACGAAAAAGAAATCAGTAATTACCTATTGCGTTTTGCAAAAGAAAGGAATCTTGAAGCGGTACAGGACGAAGCGCTTAACATTTTCATAAAAAAAACCGCTTCAGAAGGCTATGGGCATGTCCCTGCCGTCATTCTGCAAGGCCATATGGATATGGTATGTGAAAAGAACAAAGGAACGGCCCATGATTTTGAACACGACCCCATCTCTCTGCAGCTAAAAGAAGATATGCTCTATGCGTCCAATACGACACTCGGAGCGGATAACGGGATAGCCGTTGCTTACGCCCTCGCCCTCCTTGATTCGAGTGGTATTCCTCATCCTGCCCTTGAAATCATCATCACTACAGAAGAAGAAACAACCATGAAAGGCGCGCTAGAAGCCAGTCCTGAAATTTTTTCCGGAGAAATTTTTATTAATCTTGATTCAGAAGAAGAAGGCAAATTATTGGTCAGCAGTGCAGGCGGCATAACGGCCACTCAAGCTCTCCCCATTCAATGGGAAACTGCTCCAAAAGAGCTTAAAGGCTACAAGATCCAGTTGAGCGGGCTTTTTGGCGGCCACTCCGGCATGTCTATCCAAAAAGGAAGAGGCAATGCCAACAAGCTCCTTGGAAGAATTCTGCATGATCTTTCCATCCTGTTCCCTTTCAGCCTTCATTCAATCAATGGAGGGATGAAATCAAATGCGATCCCTCGGGAAGCCGAAGCTGTAATCTATTTACCTGCAGATGCTTCAATCGATCTCCCAAAGCTGGTGTCCAACTGGGAACATGTTCTTAAAAATGAACTGCGGACAGCTGATCCGGAAATCTCAGTTACAGTCGAAGAAACCGCGGAAAGCCCGGACAAACTATATTCCGTCAAAACCACACAAAACGTGATCACCTCACTCATGCTGATCCCAAGTGGTGTGCTGTCCATGAGCCAGGAGATTGAAGGTTTAACAGAGAGTTCAACCAACCTTGGAGTGGTAACGAGCAACAGCCAGGAAGTTCGTTTTGTCAGTGAGATACGAAGCTCTGTGAAAAGTCTGAAGCAGCAGACTGTTGAGCAGAATAACCTGATTGCACAGCTTACAGAATCTCGGTTCTCCACAGAAGCTGATTATCCGGAATGGCCTTACCTCCCAGATTCAAAAGTCCGCCGCTTGTTCGAAACGGTGTACAAAGATTTATACGGCAACCCTCCAGAGATCGTAGCCATTCATGCCGGTCTGGAATGTGGGGTTTTCACAGAAAAACTTCCACATATCGATGCGATTTCCCTTGGTCCTGATATGTTTGATGTGCATACTCCTGAAGAACACCTCAGTGTACCTTCCACCATTCGGACATGGGATTATTTGAAGGCTGTTTTACAGGAAATGAACAACTTTTATAAATCATGATAACGCACCCCGGGCTGAAGGGAACTATTTACCATTCTATGCGCAAACAAAAAAGAGGACGGCTCATCCAATTGAGTCGTCCTCTTTTAATCATTTTAGTCTTAGAAGTCAAAGTTATCCGGATCGGGCCCGACTCTTTGATCTTCGTTTAGCGTATTGATTTTCTCCATGTCTTCCGCGCTTAGTTCAAAGTCAAAGACTTCGGAGTTTTCTTGAATTCTATGGTCTTTTACGGATTTCGGAATGGTCACAACACCATTTTGAAGATCCCAGCGCAGGATGACCTGTGCCACGGATTTGTTGTGTTTTTCCGCAATCTCAGAAAGTACTGGATTGTTTAGGAGCTCACCCTGCATCAGAGGGCTCCACGCTTCCATCTGAATTTTGTTTTCTTTACAGAAAGCAAGCAATTCTTTTTGAGCTAACCGCGGATGATACTCTACCTGGTTAACCATCGGTACAATCTCACTGTCTGCCATTACGTCTTTTAAATGGTGGACGTGGAAGTTACTCACACCGATCGCCCGGACACGGCCGTCTATGTATAATTTCTCCAAAGCACGCCATGTTTCTTTATATTTCCCTTCCACTGGCCAGTGAATGAGATAAAGATCCACATAATCAAGCTGAAGCTTTTTGAGAGATTCCTCATATGCTGCTAATGTTGTTTCATAACCTTGATCTGCATTCCATACTTTCGTCGTGATGAATAATTCTTCACGCGGGATGCCGGAATCTTTGATCGCACGGCCTACGCCTTCTTCATTTCCGTATACTGCTGCTGTATCAATGCTTTTATATCCTTTGCTCAAAGCCGATTTAACGGATTGGTAGACTTCGTCCCCTTCTTCCACTTTATAAACCCCAAGGCCGAACCAAGGCATTTTAACGCCATTGTGCAATGTTGTTGTGTCTTGAAGATGTTTGGCCATCTTATTCCCTCCTTAGATTATGAATATATCGACATTTTCGCATAAATCTTCAAAAACAAGAAAAGATATGCCTGACAAGTGTGCAGACGTTTGCCTTTACGAATATACCCATAATCAAGGAAAGAAAAAACGTTTCTTCTTTTAGATTCTGATGCTTTTCGTTGTAAAATTGAGGCTGTCTTTTCAAAACATTTACAATTATGTGCAGGAGTGTTTCCTTTTTTATGGAATACTACATTCATGTAGAAGTAAGTTACGCGGAGGTGTTTTGATGAAAAATAATGTCATTGACTTCCCTAAGCAAGTGAGCAGAGATGTTATTCTTGAAAACGAACTGGACTTGATCACCGAGATTCGGGCACTTCTCAGTGAGTTTCAAAATGATTATCCGCTGCTGATTAAACGTGCGATCCTGACACGGGTCGATCTGTTAACGAAGCAACTCGTAACGATGAATTAACAAACGTTTCTTTGGTACTCGTTCAGCAGCCCGTCAAGCTCCTGGCTGCACTGGACCGTTTCATGACTAGTAAACCCTCTGAGAAATGCCAGCCTGATCAGCTCTTCTTTTTTTGCTCCAATCGATTCTAAAAGCCATTTTTGGCGATACTCTACATTACTCACACACAATGCTCTCCTTTTCTATCAATTCCAACATAATCAGATACACAAGTGATATTATCTATAAAAATTTGACGTTTGAGAAGGGATTCAACAAAAGAAGTGATAAAGTTACAAAACAATACAAACTTCCCTTTGAAAAGCCGCGTTATCATATGGGCTTTTGGTCATACTATTGAAAAAAGACAGGAGAATCCTTTTGAAATACGTTAAATTTATCGTCTTGTCACTGGGGTTTATTTTCCTTGCCGGCATGTGGTATTTCGAAATCATAAGCTGGTTCAAATGAAAAGCTGAAGCTAGACTTCACTTCCTCGAAAAAAAAACATTCTGCCCTTGGGCAGAATGTTTTCCTTTATTATTCTTCAGTCAGGTTTTGTTTGTTGGCAGATACGACCTTTGTTAAGTCAATAAGCTGATCGGTCAGTGCAGACACTCTTAACGTAGCCAGTTCTTCTGACAGCTCCCGTTCTTCATTGAAATGAAGGGGATCAGCGACAAATTGATCCGGCAGTACAAGGCTGTATAAACCTCTCATCACCGTACGCAGGTTGTTTAATGCGTTAATTCCGCCTTTTCCGCCGCCAGCAGCCGCTGATATGGCAACTGGCTTGTTCTTAAAATGGCCGCCGCTTAAAAAATCAAGTGCATTTTTTAAAGCCCCACTCATTCCATTGTGATATTCCGGCGTGCAAATAAAAAATCCATCCGCTTCATCAGCCGCTTTACTCAAACCGCGAACAGCTTCATCCTCCCGCTCCGCCGTATCTCCCGTGAATAATGGAAGACGGTCTTTTCCCGCGTCGAAAAAGGAAACATCTATACCTTTTTCTTTCAGAACGTTTGCTGCATATTCGGCAATGCCTCTGGTTCTTGATTCCGCAGTTGGACTGCCGTTCATAACTAAAATTTTCATGTTCATTACCTGCCTTTTAAATTTCCAAAATGATCTTACCTGTATATATTATACTTAAATTTTGAAATAGGTTAAGTATTCTGTTTCTGAGCTTTAAAGGCAGGGAACAATGTCTTCTGCACAGAGTGTTAGGCGCCTGCATACACTAGATTGTCATAAAGGCTACTTAAAACGAGAGGTGAAACGAACGTGCTACCTTATCCAGGTCCTCCTTTACCCTATCCGGGGCCAGCACCCTTTTCAGGACCTCCTGGGCCTCAAGGATGGGCCGGTCCAGGCCCGGGTTATCCAGACCCAGGCTATCCAGACCCGGGCTATCCAGGTCCAGCTCCAGGTGCCGGAGGTTACTACACTCCATACAATAATCCCCTGAAGTTATCGACCTTGACAGCCGTCGAGTGGTTTGTTAAACGGGGATTGACTGAAGCGCCGAAAACCTCCTATGAACATGCTTTGCGGGAGGCTGTTGCCATGGCTTATCTGTACGGAAAAGGCTACCCTCAGCAAGCCGCTTACCAAATGGTAGAATCATGGGAATTGGATGAAAAGTTTTATCCAGGCGAGAGACATGAAAATTATTGAAATGCTAGAGGATACAGTAATGTATTCTCTTTTTTTTGCGAAAATGATAAAAAGACAAGGAAGAACTCCCTGCCTTTTTAGCTATCAATCATTGCAGAAACGATGTTGCCTTATAATTTACGCCAATTCCATTTCCTCCAGCTTTGCCTGAGTCTACCACTTTAAGATAATAATCCCCTGATCCAGCGAGATTGATCACTTTTTGATAGCCTACTCCCTTTTCTGTTATCCAAGGTGTCTGGCCTACTTTTTCATCCGGGAAAAATAAATGCTTTTGCCAAAGCTCAAGTTTCAGCTTTCCGCTTCCTGTCGTCTTCTTTATCGAAATGGTCGCAAAGGTGTCGTCAAACGAAACAGCAGACGAGGACTTATCTCCTCCATTTGACCTTACTTGGACTGAGCTGGCTGCATAAACAGTGCCTGTTACCAATAAAAGGAATGCTGTTAAAAGGATAGTTTTTGCCTTCAAAACGAAATCACCTCGCGTATATGTTATTTCAACATAATAACATACGCGCGAGGCTAACTTAACTGATATTCATAAAACAGTAGGTTTATCCTATTTACTGCTTTTTTTCATTGAAATAATGGACCCCATAGGCTGAACCTTCTGAAACCATTTTTGAATCTTCATAATCGCTCGGATCAGGATGGCCGCCTTTTTCCACAGGGAGAACCTTCGTTCTATCTGAATAGTCAGGCTTAATTTTCCTCTTAATGTTTTTCAATGCAAGTTTTGTTCGAATTCTGTTAGGCTTTGATGATAACCATACGGCTGCAGCCGAAGTACCTATACCCACTAATATCCATGGTTTCATACTCATTGTTTGTTTCATATTCGAACCCTCCTTAGTGGTTTATACCCTGTTTGAAGAAGTGATAACCTGTAAAAACATTTCATTTTATTTACAAAAAAATAATTCGTTAGCCATGTGTATGAACCGATGGAAATATCGGCATATTAACCATAATTAGGATATTAAGGAGGCAGAATTCGTGAAAACCATATTTTTCAACATGCTTCTTTTCCTCATTTTACTGATTACCGCCGGAACGCCGACACTTGCCAACCCGCTCAGCCAAGAAAATAATGAAAATAAAAGCGGTTCATCCATCTATGTGCTGTCACAGCGAAAAATGGATGTAACAGGTGACCGGCGCCCTGACGTAGTAACGTTAATGGGCCAAAAGGAAAAACAGGAGAATATTTACTCTGAAAATCTATTTTTGATTCTTCAAGACTCAGCAACCCATCGGTTCACAACCTTAAATTTAAATGATGGGGGATATCATCCTCACATTCAGTTCTTTGATTTCAATGGTGACCATATTCCTGAGACATACATTTCGGCTGAAACAGGCGGGCGCGGAGGAACTTCTGTCTTTCATCTAGTATCTGCAAAAAATAACCATGTGTTCGAAATTCCGGTTCCTTCTTCTTTAGGAATCAGCGGAAGATTTACAGATGGCTACAACGCTACGATTTTAGTTAAAAACACTGGAAAAATCACTTCTATTAATTTAAAAGAACGAAAACAAAAATATGATACTTCTGAGGTCTATAAAAATGGTACCCTTGTAAAACCGATCAAGATATCCGCTAATAAATTCAGCATGCTCACACCTGTAGACATAAATGGTGATGGCATATTCGAATTGCGGGGTGTTCAGAGGATATCCGGGATCGCCAACGCAGACTCAGTTGCCTTCGCAGACTCTGTCTGGAAATTTCAGTACACACGCTGGGAGCTTGTGAGCAGCAGCGTACATAAAGCAAACTGAACTTAACAAAAGGGGCTGTCCAAGAAGTCTGTAAGCTGTTGATTTCCGTTCCAGGCTGCTCGCTTTCCGCGGGGCGTGCGNNGGGCTGCCTGAAGGTCAATTTCCGACTTTCTGGACAGCCCCTTTCCGTTTTCGTGCCGCTTGTTTTGTTGCTGATGCTTAAAATCACCTGAGAAGCTGATCTGCAGCGTCCGAGTCCATAATATTACCGTATATTAAGTTGGCAAATTAAAAAAGAGCGAGTCTCATTACGCTCAAGGAGCCGCCGCTTCATTAGTTTTTATCCTGGTTTTGGTGTTCTTGCTTCAAGTTTTTTATGTACTCAGTTTTCTTCTTTTCATTGTGTTTCCGCTTATTTTAATGGTTTCCCGTTTTCTTATCCATTGTTCATCTTCTCCTTTTGAAATTATTCTTCTATCATGGGGATTAAGTCATATCACCTGGACAATCATAATGCTGATTGTCGGTGCCGCTTTCGCCTTTTATTTTAAGCGCGAAACAGAGACATTTTTTTTCCTCGAATTCGTCTGGACGTTTATCGGCATTGCTGTCAAACAGACAGATTTACAAGACATTAAACTAGCCGCACTATTAGTGGCTGGCGTTCTTGCGCCTTCAATAAACAGATAAAAAAATAGGTTGGTCTGAATAAGCAGCCAGCCGTTTTTTTTGAATTTCTATTGGGAATCTCCGTAAGAAAATGGCTGATTTTTATAAAAAATCCTGTATACTTCATATAGGCATAATGAGAATACAGGAGGCCTCTATGGATAAACAAAAGTGCCCTTTTCCGGTATTTATTCCGTTAATCGTCGGTATTGTCGCAGTTTCTTTTTCTTCTATTTTTGTTAAGTTTTCTGATGCTCCCGTTTCCGTTCAAGGGATGTATAGGCTGCTTTTTACTGTTCTGTTCATGCTTCCTTTTGCAGGTAAGCAGTTCAAGCATTCGAAACAAGTTACTCCCCGTCAGTGGCTGCTACTTTTTTTGTCGGGAATGTTTCTTGCTCTTCATTTTTTGCTCTGGATGGGTTCCCTGAAGCTGACGACTGTCGCAAGCTCTACGATCATACTCGCTTTGCAGCCTGTCTTTGTTCTGATTGGGGCCTTCTTTCTATTTAAAGAAAGAACAACCGCCGCTTCGCTTGCTGGGATGGGGGTCGCCATCTGCGGCGCTGTGCTGATTGGCTGGGGTGACGTTGGCATATCGCCCGAAAATTTGCTTGGAGACGTACTTTCCCTTCTTGGGACGCTTGCAGTGGCGGTTCATATGCTGATCGGACAGCATCTTTTACGGCGTATTCCTTCTTATTTTTATAGTCTTTCTGTTTTTGTATCCGCTATTGCTGTTTTTGCTCTTTATAATTTGGGGGCTGGCATCGCTATGGCCGGTTATTCCAAACATGATTGGACCGTTTTCTTTTTACTTGCCATTGTTCCCACCGTCTTCGGCCATGTCCTCTTTAACTGGCTGATGAAATACGTAAGTGCAACAACCATCTCTGTCAATATCCTTGGTGAGCCTGTTGGCGCGAGCATACTGGCCTATTTCATGCTGAATGAGCATATATCTGCATTCCAGGCAGCTGGAGGTTTTCTTGTCTGCACAGGGCTGTATCTATTTTTGAGAACAAACAGGCCCTCACATCCTGTAAATGATCCTGCTGTTTCTCATGGTGTATAGATGCAGAAGTTGATAAAAACCGTTAAAAGAGGTACGTTTATAGAGTTAATGCAGGTTATCGTTTCAAAATAAAAATACATAGATATATGATTTAATCAGGAGGGGACTCAAGATTGGAAAATAAAAAAGCGTTGCCAATCTTATTCTTAGTCATGTTTTTAGTGATGGTTGGATTCGGAATCATTATTCCTGTCCTTCCTTTTTTTGCGGAAAAGGTCGGAGCAAATCCGGCACAGCTCGGTTTGCTGATGGCTGTTTATTCATTGATGCAGCTTCTTTTCGCCCCTATCTGGGGAAGAGTTTCTGACAGGATCGGCCGGAAACCGGTCATGCTGATCGGAATCGCCGGACTTTCTATTTCCTTCTTTTTGATGGCTGTCTCCAGCCAGCTCTGGATGCTTTTTGCGGCACGGATTATCGGCGGCCTGCTTTCATCCGCCAACATGCCAACAACGATGGCTTATGTAGCCGATATTACGACCCCGGAAAACCGGGGTAAAGGTATGGGTATCATCAGTGCAGCTGTCGGTCTTGGATTTATTTTCGGCCCGGCTATCGGCGGTGTTTTTTCCAAGACGAGCTTGAACACGCCGTTTTATCTTGCTGGAATTTCATCAATTATCACGTTTTTTCTCGTTCTTTTCGTATTGAAGGAATCACTGCCTAAAGAGCTGCGGACGAATGGACCGTCTGAACCTGGATCGAGATGGAAAGCTTTTACGGGAGCCGTATCCATTCTGTTCGTGCTTCAACTGTTCATTTCCCTTTCGTTATCAGGACTTGAAGCGACTTTCGCTTATTTTGCTGCAAAAAAAGCTGGACTTGATACCAATCACCTTGGCTACATATTTATGATCATGGGGTTTGCAGGTGCTCTTGTTCAAGGAGGACTTGTCGGCAGACTGACCAAAAAATTCGGCGAAGGAAAAGTCATCCAGGCAGGCATTGTTATTTCTGCTGTCGGGTTTGGTTTGATCCTTCTAGTTCATAACTTTACGACGGCGGCCATCTATCTTTCTATTTTCGGGATTGGCAATGGTGTAATCCGCCCTAGTGTCTCTGCACTTTTAACAAAAACCTCAACATCAGGGCATGGCAGTGTAACCGGACTGCTCTCTTCCTTTGATTCGCTTGGACGGATCATCGGGCCTCCGCTTGGCGGCTGGCTGTTTTCTGTTGCAGCGGGACTTCCGTATATCTCAGGAATCATATTGTCCGTCATCGCCCTCGTCCTTTATCAGCTTTATAGTGTGCGGGCAAAAGCCTCAATATCCGCGGCATAAGAAGCATAAAAGAATAGAAAAAGCGACAAGGAGAATTCTCCCTGTCGCTTTTTTTTGATTTTTTGGCGTGCCATTTTGGCGTGCCAGGCACAGCAATTACACAAGTGTCAAAAGGCGGTGCCTGGCACCGTACATGTAATGGTAAGCGTTTTATTTTCCTTTCTGAATAAAACCTACTACACTGAAGCTATATACTTTCGTTTATATAATAGGAGGGTCACAATGTCTGTTTATGAGTATCGAGCAAAGACGATCACGGGGGAAGAAAAATCTCTCAGGGACTACGAGGGCAAGGTGTTAATCATTGCCAACACAGCGAGTAAATGCGGTTTCACTCCTCAATTTAAGGAACTTCAGGCACTTTACGACCAGTACAAGGAACAAGGTCTTGAGATCCTTGGTTTCCCTTGTAACCAGTTTGCAGGCCAGGAACCTGGGAGTGAAGAAGAAATTCAGGAGTTTTGCGAATTGAATTATGGAGTGAAATTCCCCATGTTCGCAAAGGTTGATGTAAAAGGAGACAACATTCATCCTCTCTTTGCTTTCCTGACAAAAGAAGCGCCCGGCATTTTAGGCTCAAAGGTGGTCAAATGGAATTTCACAAAGTTTCTTGTTGATCGAAATGGAAACGTTGTATCCCGCCATTCTCCTCAGACATCACCCAAAGATATGAAAAAAGAAATTGAATCGCAGCTTGCACAGCAATAAACAGATTTTCCATAAAACGCACGCCCTGGAATACGGTCCAGAGCGTCTTTTTTTCTTTGCTCCAGGATTTAGGCTTGCCATCAAGGCATTCGTCCAGACCGAGTGGCTGATCCTTCATATACTGTATCGAGGATGTTGGAATAGTATTTTGAAGGAGGAATTTAATATGTATGCAAACGCACCGATTAATGTACCGATGAATGCTCCGCTAAACGTTCCTGTTGCAGCTTCTTACGGGTACGGTTATGGCGGCGGATGTCACGGATATGGCGGTTACGGCGGCTACGGCGGCTACGGTTACGGCGGCGGAAGAGGATTTGCGATTATTATCGTATTGTTTATCCTCTTGATCATCATCGGCTGTTCGTGCGGGATTGGCCATCTCGGTGGATGTGAATCCAGCAGCAGCTGCTAATTTTATTGCAGAACAAAAAGATCCAGGCGGAGGCGCCTGGATCTTTTTGTTGGGTTTTGGTTTTGGTGCCTGGCACCGTAATTACACACTTGTGTAATTGTGGTGCCTGGCACCAACCATTTTAGCAGCTTCTATTCTTCATTCTTCGTCTCTGTTGATCACCATTCCATCAACATGACGTTTGCTCAAGAGCCGGTCTTTTTTTCGGTTTTCCTTGGTTTCAAAAACAATATCCATATCATATCCCTCAGGATACAGCTCGGTTCTTGAAATATGGAGGGTGAGGCGAAGCTTATGGATCTTCACCTTTTCTCCTTGGACAATCACTTCGTATTCTCCTCTTTTATCTTCTTCCGAACAGATGATGCCCGCCGTTTTTAAACTGGATACATACACCCGATCCCCCACTTCGAATGTCCGGGCTTCCGGTTTTTCTTCCGTTTTCTTTTCTGCTTCTCGTTTCCTGCGGTTTCTCCCTTCTTCTGCTTCTCTTCTTTTCCTTAACATTTGCGTTTGTGCTTCTACATGCAGTAAATCGAACAAAGTGCTCTCTTTCTTTTCTGAAACCTCTTTGCTCGTTATTTGTTTTGCCCTTGTGATCAGCTTTTGTTCGAGACCCAGCTTCCAAGCGATGGAAAAGGCCTGGCTTTCACCAGCTTCCCCAATCTTCAGCTCATAAAGCGGCTTTAGAGATTCGAGGTCAAAAGCCATCGATGCGTTCTCAAATCCTGGAGTAAGATAAGCAAAATCTTTAATCTCACTGTAATGGGTCGTGGCTAGAATGGAAGCGCCTCTCTCAAACAATTCTTCAAGAATGGCTACAGCCAGCCCCATTCCCTCAGCAGGATCGGTTCCTGCACCAAGTTCATCGAGGATTACAAGCGTATCAGGACCGGCCTTCTGAAGGATGGAGATAATGTTCGTCATATGCGCCGAAAATGTGCTCAGCGACTGTTCAATGTTCTGATGGTCACCGATATCTGTCAGCACCTCTGAATAGATTCCAAACTCGCTCCCCTCTCCAGCAGGAATATGAAGCCCCGACTGAACCATCAGCGTCAGCAGTCCTGCCGTTTTTATGGCTACCGTCTTTCCGCCGGTATTCGGACCCGTAATAACGAGTGCTCCATAGTTTTCACCGAGCCGGAAATTCAAAGGAACAGCATGGCTTCCGAGCAGCGGATGCCTTCCTTCATGGATAATGGTCCGTTTTTCACGATTAAGTGAAACCTCCCTGCCATCAAGGGCGATGCTGTATTTGGCTTTGGCAAAAATAAAATCATAATGAAGCATCCCTTCAATATTAACTGAGATCTCATGTTTGCAGCCTGCAACCAGACCTGTTAATCTGCCCAGCACCCTTGCTGTTTCGATATCTTCCTCTGCCTGCAGAAGCTGAAGCTCATCCTGCAGCTTGCGGACATCTTTCGGTTCTATAAAAACGGTGGATCCGCTGGAAGAGGAATCAATGATCTGCCCATCCATGCTCCGTTTAAATTTACTTTTTACAGGGATGGCATACCTTCCGTCTCTCACCGAAATCATTGGTTCCTGAAGCATATCCCGATAGGCCGGTGATTTTAGAATATGATCCAGCTTCGCTTTGATTTTTTCCTCACAGGCCAGCATCCTCTTTCTTACTTTTTCAAGCGGCTTGCTGGCTCCGTCATCCACTCTTCCGTTACGGATACAGCGCTGAATTTCAGATTTGAGGTCTTTCAGTTCAAACAGGGAGTATGCATAAGCAGACACAGTTGGTGCAAGAAATTCTTTGTCCTTCATATACCGCTGCAAGCGCTCTACGTTTTCTGCAAGCCCGCAAATAAGCTGCAGCTGTTCAGGGCTTAAGAGAAGGCCTTTATCTGGAATCGTCATCACATGGTCGATCCCGTTCAAGTTCGCAATAGGAACGCTTGAAGACTTTCTAAGAATTGCTGCCGCTTCCGTCGTCTCTCTTAGCCAATTCTTAATGATTGTGATCTGTCCAGAGGGCATTAGCTCTAAAATTTTTCTTTTTGTACTCTCGTTTAATCCATACGCAGATAATGTTTCTGTAATTTTATTAAATTCGAGCATGTTAATTGTATGGGTGTTCAAAGGTAGTTGCCTCCTCATATTTTTTCGAATAACTAATCTATAAAACAGTTCCCCCTTTCCCGGGAACAGGGCCAGATCATGCAATAAAAAAAGGCAGAAATGGACCGCCGCCATTTCTGCCTGTTATCAATTTTCGTGTGGAAGGATACGCCTCTCCATACAGCTGTCCCCTGACTTATGGAAGCTGTAAAAAGCATAAAAAAATACGCCCAAAGAGCGCGGCATCGTTCGTTGCACAAAATACGTACACGAAAATGATAATGTTGTATGCTGACCGCTGTTCTTAACTATTGGTGGCCGCAAAAAGACATCTAGAATACAACCGCTTCAAGCACGGCCTTTTTGCTCCAACTATCCAATTCGCTTAGTTAAGAACGTGAACGCTCATCCACACAACTCCCTTCCTTTTGTTACTTCCATCATATGTAAAACCCTTTCCTTTGTCAACATGATGGGTAAAAAAATCCGCAGAGAGCCGACTCTCCACGGATATTCCTGTCTTCTATTCTGCCACCGGCACCTTTTCTTTCTCTGCCCCCTTGCCGCTTTTTGACAGACGGACCGGATAGATGCTGTTCACTGGAATAAACTCATCCTCCTCTTCTAGAGGGAGCGGTCCTTCATAAAGCAGGGCAGCAAGGGAAGTATGCTGAAAACGAAGAGAAGTCCGGTCTAAAATGATTCCATGCCTTTCAATTGCTGAAACCCTTTCCTTTGTAAAATCAATTTTTTCACCGACGAGAAGGTAGGTATTCACCTCTTGTTCTTGTTTCTTAGGGCAGAGTTCCGATACAGCCGGTTTGTTTCTATATACTTCCCTAGTTTCATAGATCGATAATAAGTCTTCCACAATGGCACTTGCTGTTGCTTCTGCACCAGCTCCCGGCCCTTGCAAGGTCAAACAGCCGAGAAGGTCTGTCTGAATACGGACGGCATTGTCCACGCCTTCCACACCATACAGCGGATGATCGCTATCCACAAATACAGGCTGTACCTGGAGATCAAGTCTATCGTTTAAAAGAACGAGATGCTTCAGCCGAAGCCCCAGCTGCTCAGCCAGTTGAATCTCCTCAAGAAGCACATTTCCAATCCCCTCCACCTGCACTTCTTCCCAGGATGGCTGCACGCCATAAATCCATTTGCTCAACACCATCGCTTTGTAAAATGCGTCCAAGCCTTCGATGTCATTTGTTGGATCCGGCTCTGCATATCCTTTTTTCTGGGCCAGTTCCAGCGCTTCTTCAAACGAGGAACCTGTCGTTCTCATGTACGAAAGAATGAAGTTGGACGTTCCATTTAAAATGGCTTCTACATGCTGTATCCGATTGATTCTTAAAAGCTCCCTCAATGTTCTCAAAATCGGTATTCCTCCGCCTACGCTCGCTTCATAGACAAAACGGACACCCTTTGCGGCAGCACGCTCTGTTAATTCTTCTCCATGCCGGGCAATCAAATCTTTATTCGCAGAAATCACATGGCATCCCGCTTCAAGTGATTGTATGATGTAAGACCGTGCAGGCTCGATTCCGCCAATCGCCTCAATGACCACATCAGGCACTTCTTCCCCGATCGCCTTCTCGAATTCGGACGTCAACGGTACCCCCTTTACGAAAGGCCTTGCTTTGGAAGAATCCTTAATCAAAATACTGGACAGCTTCAGACGATGACCCAGCAATTCTTCTAAAGCACCTTTTCTATCCATGATGGATGTATATACGCCGGATCCTACAGTCCCCAGCCCCAGCAGTGCTATTTTTAATTCTTTCAACATAATCACTCCTTCTGCAAAAGTAAATTTTTTATTAGTGGATGAATGGTATCTGTATGATGGCAAAAGAAAAAACCTCTTTCTAAAGAAGAGGTCTGCAGTCCGGCCTCCTCTTATCATCCAGGGTTCTTTCCTGCAGGTAGTAGCACCTTTTCAAGTAGAATACTTGAAGGTTGCCGGGCTTCATCGGGCCTTTCCCTCCGCCGCTCTGGATAAGAGTATTATCATGAGATTGAAACATGTTATGTAGCACTTTATTTTTTTAGTACAAAAAACCCCCTTATCACGAAGATAAGAGAGCTGTATGGTTCCGATCCGTCTCTTATCTCCCAAAGTTTTACCTTTGAAGGATTTAGCACCTTTTCAAGTAGAATACTTGAAGGTTGCCGGGCTTCATTGGGCCTTTCCCTCCGCCGCTCTTGATAAGCTTCATTAAATTAGTCTTACTCTATCACGGCAGACAGGAGAGCGTCAACCATTATTCAGATATTTCTGGAATCATTGCAGATTATTTTTGGTATGATAGAAACACATAAATAAAAGGGGTGGAAGGTTTGGGCAAGAAAATCGTATTCACCGGGGGAGGTTCCACCGGGCACGTTTCTGTTAACCTGGCTCTGATTCCTTTGTTCTTAAAAGAAGGCTGGGAAGTCAGCTATATCGGTTCAAAAGGAGGAATTGAACGGCAACTGACAGAAACCATCGAAGGCGTCCGCTATTACAGCATATCTACTGGTAAACTAAGGCGCTATTTTGACTGGAACAATTTTAAAGATCCGTTCCGTGTCATGCAAGGAGCATTTGAAGCATTTCGGCTCATCAAGACCATAAAACCAGACGTGGTCTTTTCAAAGGGTGGTTTCGTCTCCGTTCCCGTAATCCTCGGCAGCCGGATGAACAAGGTGCCAATTGTGACCCATGAATCCGATCTTAGTCCAGGGCTTGCAAACCGTCTTTCACTCCCCTTCGCTAACAAAGTGTGTACAACGTTCCCCGAAACCACTGATCATCTTCCAAGGGAAAAAACGGTATACGCGGGTGCTGTTATCCGTAAGGAGCTGCATGAAGGGATCGCAGTCAAGGGGAGAGCTTTCTGTGGTTTGACTCCTGGTAAACCGATCATCTTGATCATGGGAGGAAGTCTCGGATCAAAAAAAATAAATGAGGCCGTAAGATTAAGCCTTGACGCTCTGCTTCCCCGCTTTCAAATCATTCATCTTTGCGGAAAAGGCCAGAAGGATTCTTCCATTCTGAAAAAAGGCTACATCCAGTTCGAATATGTATCGGATGAGCTCGCAGATATCCTTGCAGCAACGGATTTTGTCATTTCAAGAGCAGGCTCTAATTCTATCTTTGAGTTTTTGTCACTGAGAAAGCCAATGCTTCTCATTCCACTCTCAAAAGAAGCAAGCCGCGGAGATCAAATTGAAAATGCCCGATCATTTGAAAAACAAGGCTATTGCGAAGTTCTGTTTGAAGAAGACCTGACTGCTGAATCCCTTATGCAAGGCATTGAGCAGCTTTATTCAAATCAGGAAGCCTATATCAGCAGAATGGAAGAAAGCCAGCTTAGTAATGCGTTAGACCATCTGTTTTCCATCATTAAAGAAGAAGCAAAAGGATGACTTTCCCCATTCCTCCTCTGAGATGGGGAAAAGCTAGGAGAGGAAAAAGCAATAGATAAGCTTGGCCCAGATAATGCGGTGCAAGCTTTTTTATTGTGCGTCGGGACAGAAAGCTGAAATGAATGTGTCAAATCGCTGAAATAAGGATTTATGTTCAAATTCGGCTTAATTATTTTCAACAAATCCTAAATATGTTCAAAAATCATAGTTCGCCCGATTATTTCTTATGGTTATATTTTCCCAGCGCAGATCTGTCTCAGACCTTCCAATGCGTGCTGTTTATCCATGCCCTGGGCAGATATGCAGCATAGCCCGGCAACACCGCGAAGCTTGCTCATACTAAGCATGCTTTTAGCGTTCATCTGGCAGTTATCAAGTTCAAAATAGATCTGGCACTCTTCATATTCGTTCGCCTTAAGAACGAGCTTGTTAATTGTCGCAGAATTCATTTTTTCCTGCAAAAAGCAATATGTCTTCATTACCTTCCACTCCTATTCTTTTTCCCTGCCATTTTAATGCACTATCATTAAGCACATGTTAAGCTGGTTTAGCTTTTATGCACACCAATGAGGATATGCGTGCACACTCGCCTTTATGTGAGTAAGAATGAATTTAGGAAAAAGGACTTGATTAGCGGTTTAAAGAGATTTTTCAAGAATATGAAGAAGCTTTCCCTCGCTTTCCTTTACTTCTATTTCTGCAAACCCCAATCTGAACCAAAAAGAAAGCGCAGGGATATTCCCGCTAAGTACACCGAGACGCAAGTATTGTTTGTTATTTTTTTTTATCTCTTCTTCGCATGCTAGATAGATTTCCTTTGCGATCCCCTGTCTGTGGAAAGTCCTGTGTACTATTAAAAATCCAAGCCACGGTTTATGGTCCTTCGGATTGTTCAGAATGTACTCAACGATCGCAGCGTTGTTGCCATCCGCTTTAATCAAATAGCGTTGTCTCGGGGATCCTTCCAATCCCTTTAACTCTTCCGTCACCTCTTCAAATGTCACTTCGCCACGACCGTAAAACAGCTTATTGTAAAACGGATTGGTGTTCATGATCTCCAGTTCGTCCATAGTTTTGTCAGGACCGCTCTTCTCCCATGTCAGCACAACGTCTTCCCCCTTTATCTGAATCCATCATAACCTGTATACTATCGTTCTTTCTAGATAAGAAAAAGCGCACCCCTTGATTAGAGTACGCCCTCCTTGCTATTTATTCTCTTTGATATTTTTTGCTTCAGCTATGTCTCCCTGATTGGCAATCGGATCAGCAAACGTTCCTTTTGGAATATCAGCTTTTCCTTTTCGTTGTTCAGCGTTTTGCTTGCGGATTTTTTCACTGTTAGCCATAACGGCACCTCCTCTTTGGTTATTACCGTAACCAGTTTCGAGGAGTCTATTCTTCTATTGCTCAAAATTAATATAAGCGTTCCGTGGATCTTCCTTCTTTTTAATCATATCGGTTTCATAGAGCCAATCCGAAACCTTTTTCCATGAACGCTTTTCCTGATAGCCAAAAGGCTTCTTTCCGCTGTCCATTAAAGGCAGCAGGATCTGCAGGCTTTTCTTTTCTACGTTTTGATCCAGCGGGAATTCTTTGTTTTCATGCTTAAATAAGACATTCAGTGCCTGGTCCGGATAATCGTGTACATCCTTTTGGCCTTTTTCCAGCGCATTCCAAAACTTCTGGTAAAGCTTTCGGTTCTTTTTCAGTCCATCTTCACTGGAAACAAGAACGAGCTCATAATAATCAGGAACACCGTACTTTACAGGATCAATGGACCGTACAGGATGGCCCTCCTTATTCAAGAGAATCTGTTCATGGTTGATATACCCTCCAGATATTCCATCGACCTTGTGAGCCGCCATCGCGGGGATGATATCCCAGCCGACATCTGTCATCTTTACTTTTTCAGGATTGCCTCCATCATGTTTCACCATTGTTTTGACCATCGCTTCATTGATGGGAATAGAAGGATAGCCTACATTCTTCCCTTCCAGATCTTTGGGTGAACGAATCGAACTGTTTTTAGGAACCATCAAATGGTTTAATGGATGCCTTACCAGCGCTCCCAAGGAAACAACAGGAATATCTTCTGACCTGGAAAGAACGACCTGAGGCTGGTACGTTAATGCAAGATCGGTCCTGCCGGCAGCCACCAGTTTTAACGGATCGTTCGTTTCTGCTGGCATCTTCACATCAACCTGGATGCCTTCTTTCTTAAAATATCCTTTTTTGATGGCGTCATAAATGCCGGCATGTACTGCATTCGGATACCAATCGAGCATGATGCTGACTTTTTTAAGATCCCCTTTTCCTCCTTGATTGGCTGTGTCCCCTGAGGAACAAGCACTTAAAAGGAGAAGCAGGCTCCCAAAGAAGAGCCAGCTACTTCGTTTTATCCATTTGTTCATGTTGTACATCCTCTCTGTTAGCTTTCCATTTAAACATTTGTTTTTCTGCGAGTGCAGCTGCTCCGAACAAACACATCCCGAGCAATGACAATAGAAAAATGGCAGAAAATACTCCTTCTGCATTTAGGCTTCCCGACATTCTTCTGGAATAATAGCCAAGCCCCTCGCTGGCACCAAGCCATTCGCCGATCGTCGCTCCTACTACTGAAAATACAGCGGCGAGTTTTATCCCTGAAAAGAAAGCCGGAAGCGCCATTGGCAGCTGCACCTTTTTGAAGACCTGCCATCTCCGTGCTCCCATGGAACGCAGAAGATCCACATAATCTCGGTCATGATGGTTCAAACCATCATACGTGCTGACGACGATGGGAAAGAAGGCAATAAGTACGGTAACCGCCACTTTGCTCCAGATGCTGTAGCCGAACCAAAGGACAAAGATCGGAGACAGTGCAATGATCGGTATCGTCTGGGAGATCAAGACCGCAGGATAGACCATTTTCTGTACAGATTTGAAAAAAAACATGGCAACAGCAAGCGAAACACCTGCAACGGCTGCGATCAAAAAACCGAGGATGGCTTCCTTGAATGTCGCCCATGTATGTCCTAGAAGAACCTCTTTGTTTTCAAAGAGCGAAACGAGGATACCTGTAGGGGCCGGCAAAATAAACGAAGGCACCCTGTCTGTCCTCACAAGCCATTCCCATAGTACGAGCAAGACGGCGGCAGCAGCCAAAAATAAATAATAGTCTTTAAAAAATCGTTTCATGCTGTTCATTTGTAATTCTGCTCTCCAATTTATTGATTAATCCCACCATCTCATTCGTTAATACTCTATTTCTCGGCCTCGGAAGCCGAATCATCACCTCTTCTGTTTCGCCAGATGGATGCAGCAAGATGATTCGGTCACTTAAAAAAACCGCTTCATGAAGATCATGTGTAACCAAAAGAATGGTTTTGTTTAAATCCTTCCATAGGGAAGAAATCCATTCGTGCATTTCCTTTTTAGTCATCGCATCTAAAGCACCGAATGGTTCATCAAGAAGAAGTACTTCTTTTCCAGTCAGCAGGGTGCGGAGAAAGGCTATTCTTTGGCGCATCCCCCCTGAAAGTTCATGCGGATAAGCATTCCGGTAATTCCACAGTCCTACTTTTTTCAGCCATGAATCCCCCTCTTCTACTTTCTGTCCCTTCTGGTTCTGAATCTCAGGAGCAAGAAGAAGATTTTCCATGACCGTACGCCAAGGCAGAAGCAAATCCTTTTGAGGCATGTATCCCGCCGCTCCAGGATAGACTGGCTTCTCATGTACGATAATCTCTCCCTGATCAGGTTTCTCCAGTCCACAGGCAAGCTTGAGCAGGGTACTTTTTCCGGTTCCACTCTTGCCGATGATCGATACAAATTCTCCGGGCGCTGCTGCAAAATTGATGTTCTTGAGAAGCGGGAGGGCTTGTTTTTGCTCCGTAAAAGAATAAGATACATTCTTAAAGATTATTGACATAAAAACTCTCCTTCAAAAGGTGATTACACCGGCCATCCATGACCGTAATACACCATATCCCAAAACATGAATTCAAAGCGCGATGTGGTCAGGAAATGCTCCTCTAGCACCGCCAATTCCTGTTCTGTCATATCTTTCGCCAACTTGTTCAGTTCAACAATCAGCCACTGTGCAAGTGCACCGAACTCTTCTGATGCATACATCTCAATCCATCGGGTATACGGATGCTCTGCGAGGCTTCCCGCTTCCCTCTTTAATAGCGTTCCGATCTCGTGGTAGCTCCACATGCACGGCAGCAGGCATGTGATTAACTCAGCAAGTGTTCCCTGCTGGGAGGCGTTCATCATATAGCGAGTGTACGCAAGGTTAATTGGAGAAGCTTGCTCAGCCTCCAGTTCCTCGGGCTCGATGCCGATTTCATGGCAGTACTCACGGTGAAGATCCATTTCTGTATTCAATGTTTCATGAAGCAGGCTTGAAAACCAGCTCATCGTCTCTGTATCCTTGGATTTTATCGTCCCTAACGCAAAGAGCTTTGCATAATCCTTTAAAAACACATAATCCTGTTTCATGTAATAAGCAAAGCGCTCTTTAGGCAAGGAACCATCTTTAATACCCTGAACGAACGGATGAAGATGAGTATGCTTCCAGATTGGTTCCACGTTTCTGTGTAATCTATCTGTAAATCGTTCTTCCTTTAACTTTGTCATGGTTTATTGCTCCTTTCTGTATTGCACCACTTTGCAATAAATCCGGCGAGAACCTTTGAATGCTCCAGCAACTGTTTAAGCCTCACCTTTTCATTGACAGCATGGGCTTCGTTCAGCTCTCCCGGGCCATAAATGACAGCTGGGATTCCCGCCTGTCCAAGCCACCCCGCATCTGTAACGGTCGGCGACATCGAAACAGCAGCTTTCTGTTCTGAAACGGCATCATGCTGTTCTTTCAGTACTGCCAATGCTTCATGATTGTGATCAACATCAAGTGCAGGAAAGATTTCCCCCTTCTCCTCAATCATGGATATTCCTCCCCACTTAAACAGAGGCAGGTTGTTTTTCAGCCATGGATCGGCCTTTGCTATAGCAATAATGTGCTCCTCAATTTCTTTTGCAACATCTTCATACGTCTCATTCGGGTAAAAATGAACAGTAACCCAAAGTTTGCATTCATCAGCGATAAATGCAGCATTCCTGCCTCCTTCAATGACAGAGGGATTGATGGTCGTGCTTCCGAACGGGAAGTTTGGATATGTTTTGGTTACTGCCCAATGCCGTTCAAGTTCCTGCAGCCCTTCTATAATCTTCATCATTTTTTCAATGGCGCTCGCTCCTATTATTCCGCCGCCTGCATGAATCATCCGCGAGCGAAGGCCATCATGAAAGGTCTCTTTACTTTTTATCGTGATCCAGCCGGTGATGACCCCGCCTTGTCCATGAATCTCAAGATTGGACGTATCAGCCACGAGCGCAAAGTCAGCTTTCATTCCCCGATCTATACAGGATTTGGTACCCGCTTCCCCGGCTTCTTCGCCGGTTACTGATTGAAAAAAGAGGTCCCCTTTCAGCTTGATCCCCAGCTCTTGAAGAAGCTGAAGAGCAAACAGAGAAGAGGCCATGCCTCCCTTCATGTCTGCTGTACCCCGTCCATAGAGCCATCCATCTTCCTCCGTCAGCACAAACGGCGGATACTTCCATTGCGTTTCATCCCCTACAGCTACGACATCAATGTGGCCGTTAAGAAGAAGGCTTTGATATTCCTCTGAGGCATCTCCTTGTTTTGATCCTGCGACAATCTTGTCGCCAGGAAACAGCTCCCACTCCTCCGTCTTAAATCCAAGGCCAGAGAGGATGGATTTCACGCAGCTTTGTGCCTCTTCAGTGTTTCTTGCAGGAGGACTGACCGTCTGAAAGGCAACGAGCTCTCTTAAAATCTCAATCAGCCTCTCCTGTCTCTCCTCCGCTAATCTATTAATCTTCTCTTGTAATCCGCTCATGGCATCCTCCTTTATCTTTTATCTGGTGCCATTTATCTGGTGCCAGGCACCAGTCTTTACATACTTGTGTAACGGCGGTGCCTGGCACCGTAGAAATCAACGCAAAAAAGCCGCCTTCATGAGAGATGGCGGCTGAGGTTTTTGCTGAGGTCATCTATTCTGAATCAGCTTGTTGCTTCAGCACGCTTCCCTCCGCTGGTATAATCCAGATCAGGTTCCAAGGGTCTAGAACACAAAGGTTCAGTCTCAGCCGTACGGCCCCCCTAGCAGATTGCTATTTCATTATCCTATTAAACTGTAATAGAGATTTTTCGCTTCTGTTATATCTTTCGTGCCGTGAATCAGTACACGTCCGTCCTTGAAAAAGACAAGCCGCTGTTCTTCTTGATTGCTGTATGAAAGCAGATAAGGGTTCTGTTCTACTTTCCCGCCAAGCCGCGACAGGGACAAAGAAAGCTCATCCAAATCCCTTTCTCCCTTTTCCGAAGGACGGATCTGGACGGTGTTCCTTCCGCAGAGTACAGCTGACTTCGTCTGATTTTCAGGATTCAGATGCGGATACTGAGGATGTTCTCCACAGGAAGGACAGTCCGCTTTTTTTAGCTTTTGGACATCCATCGCCAAATAATGATTGTTCCATACATCAAAGGAAACCAGTTTTTTGCGGAGTGCAGCGGTGTTGTCCGTCAGCAGCTTCAGTGCTTCAGACGTCTGGTGAGCGACAACCATTTGGACAACAGGCGCAATGATTCCCGCCGTATCACACGTTGCTCCGCCCATCGGCACCTTCTCCAGGAGACAGCTTAGACAAGGCGTCTCCCCGGGTAAAATCACATAACTGAGTCCGTAGCTTCCAACGCATGCGCCGTAAATCCAAGGAATCTTCTTCTCCTGGGAGATGTCATTGATCAGCAATCGCGTATCAAAATTATCTGTCGCATCAATGATCAGATCGGCAAACTCCGTCAGTTCCCTCAGTTCTTCAGCTCCTGCATCCAAAACAAGGCCCTCTACGTGGATATCGGAATTAACCTGTTCCAGCCGTTCTCTTGCAGCAACCGCTTTAGGCATCCGGTACTTTGCATCTTCCTCGCTGAAAAGCTGCTGACGCTGGAGGTTGCTCCATTCTACATAGTCACGGTCAGCAATCGTGATCCTGCCCACACCTGCGCGGGCAAGAATTTCTGCATTGCCCGTTCCGAGCGCACCCGCACCGATAATCACAACATGTTTATCAGACAAGAGATCCTGTCCCTCTTCTCCTATAGGCTCGAATAACATCTGCCTGGAGTAGCGATCTTTCATTAAATACTCATTCCCTCCAGCGGACTGCTTGCCGCTGCATACCTTTTCTTTGGAATTCTTCCCGCTTCATACCCGAGACGGCCGGCTTCAATGGCAAGCTTCATGGCCTCGGCCATTTTTACTGGATTATCGGCCCCTGATACCGCTGAATTCAGCAGTACTCCATCAGCCCCCAACTCCATGGCCGCTGCCGCATCAGCCGGTGATCCGATGCCCGCATCTACAATCACTGGTATATTAGCCTGCTCAATAATAAGGCTTATGTTTAACGGGTTGATGATCCCGAGGCCAGATCCAATGGGGGAAGCTCCGGGCATTATGGCATGCACGCCAAGTTCCTCTAATTTTTTTGCAAGAATGACATCATCTGAAGCATAGGGCAAGACCGTAAACCCCTCTTCCAACAGCATTTCTGAAGCCCGCAGCGTTTCCAGCGGATCAGGCAACAGAGTTTTAAAATCTCCTATCACTTCTACCTTTATCATATCACATAGTCCCGAAGCTTTTGCCAGCTTCGCGATTCTAACCGCCTCTTCTGCCGTTTTCGCACCCGCCGTGTTCGGCAGAAGCGTAAAGTTCTCTGCCTCCAGCTTTTCTAAAAAGTTTGGCTGGTCGGGATCAAAAATGTTCATCCTTCTTACGGCAAATGTAAGGATTTCCGTGCCCGACACCCTTACTGTCTCTTTTTGGACATCAAAATCAGGGAATTTACCTGTTCCTAAAAGCAATCTGGAGCGAAATTCATAGTTTCCAATCTTCAGCATAACCTCATCCTCCTCCTACAAAATGTACGATTTCTATTTTGTCACCATCTGCTAAACGCGTTTTTGCGTGCTGGCTTTTATCCAAAATTTCTTGATTCAATTCAACGATTGCCCCTTTGCCGGCAAGCTTTAACTCTCCCAAAAGTTCCTGGACTGTACGGGCTAAGGCAATATCTAAGGCTGTTCCGTTAACCATTAGTTTCATGAGACTCATCCTTTCATCTTTTCATAGGCAAACCGGTCTGGCGCAAACTCTTTTAATCTTTCTTCCTGCAGATTTCCGATCAGCAGCTCTGCCATCCATCGCCCTGTCAGCGGACTGAGCAGGATCCCATTGCGAAAATGGCCTGCCGCAATGTACAAGTCTTTATGGTAAGGATGTTTCCCCATGTACGGGAGGCCATCAGGAGTTTGCGGCCGAAACCCTGTCCATGCCTTCTCCCATTCGCCCTCTTCGATAGCAGGAAGGACTTCACTCGCTTTTGTCAGCAGTTCCAAAACTCCCTTTGCTCTGACCTTTCTGTCGTATGTACCTGCTTCCATGGTTGCTCCGATTACGAGCCTTCCTCCTTGCTTAGGGACGAGATAGCATTCATCTGAGATAACAGTTGATGTAATGACCGGTTCTAAAAAGGTTAAAGAAAGACACTCTCCCTTTACTGGAAAAAGAGGCATGTGCAATCCGGTCTGGGCCGCCAGTTTCCCTGTCCAGACGCCTGATGCGAGCACTGCCTTCTCTCCGAAAAACATACCCGCGCTCGTTTGGATTCCAATCCCTGACCGGCCCATTTCGAATCCGGCTGCTTCGGTATAATCTAAAAAATCAGCTCCAAGCATTGCTGCCGATTGGGCAAAGGCTTTCGTCAATTGAGATGGATTGACCTGGCCGTCTTTCGGCAAATACATTGCACCTTCCAATCCGCTGGACAGCTTCGGCTCCATTTTCAAAAGCTCCGATCCGCTGATCCACTCTGCCGGCTGGCCGTTATCGTTGTGAAAATCAATGAGTTGCTGCAATCGGAGGCTTTCCTTTTCATTTTTTGCCGCTTTAAACAGCCCTTTGTCTATAAACTCAATGTCAATCCCGCTGATTTCCTTCAGTTCCCTGTTTAACTCAGGAAAAAGACTCCTGCTCTCACGGGCCATCGTGTAGAGCGGCCCTGCCTCATTCAGTTCTGCCTGCGCTCCAAGCATTCCTGCAGCGGCCGATGAAGCTTCACTGCCTATTCGGTTCTTTTCAATCACAAGCACGGTATACTCTGTATGTTTGCGCAAATAGTAAGCAATGGCACAGCCGATTATCCCCCCGCCAGCAATTATCACATCATAGTGCCTGGGCATTATGACATCTCCTCCTTCTTAAGTGCTTCCGCATAGCCTTTCGCTTCTAAACCCGGATCTGCCGCCGACCAGATCCCCGACATGACGGCGATTCCTTTTGCTCCCGCTTTTATGAGTTCACTAGTATTACTTGGTGTAACCCCTCCGATGGCGATAACTGGAACAGTGACCGCTTCAGCAACCTCCCGCAATTGATCCAGACCCCGCGGATCGCTCCCTTTTTTGCTTCCTGTTCTAAAAACGTGTCCGTAAAACAAATAATGAGCTCCTTTCTCTTCAGCATAGAGCGCTTCATCTATGGAATGAACGGATTGGCCGATTCTCAGCCTGCTAAAATAGCGGTGTACGATTTCCGGATCAAGACTGGAGCCTTTTAAGTGAACGCCTTCAGCTCCCGCAGCAACGGCTACATCCACACGGTCATTGATATAGATCTGCTCCCGGCCCAATCCAGCTCTCTTCAATCTCTCTGCCAGATTAAAAATCTCACTGGCACTTCTGTCTTTTTCCCTGATATGTATGCACGTCACATATGGAGCCAGGATGGATGCGGCCGAGATGATTTCGTCAGGCTGTTTCCTTCCATTTGTCATTACATGAAACTCGAATTTCCCCACCTTGCATCCTCCTTTTTCCCATACAAAAAAGCCACCCTTTTCGCAGAAAAGAGTGGCTGATTATCTGTTTTCTAATCAACAGCAGCTGTATGTGTCCTACAGTGCGGATTCCACTTCCCTACGCTGGCATCATCCAGATCAGGTTCAAAGGGTTTAGAACAGGTTGTTCAGTCTCAGCCGGCAAAGGCTCCCCCAGTGTTGCTAGAGTTATTTAATTAACTTCATCTTACCATTCAGGTTAAAAATGTAAAGAGATTAAAATTTGATTTTCGATTCCAGGAAGGATCGAAGCTCTGATACCGGCATGCGGACCTGTTCCATTGTGTCGCGGTCACGTACCGTTACCTGCTGATCTTCTTTAGAATCAAAATCATACGTAATACAGAAAGGAGTTCCGATTTCATCCTGTCTGCGGTAACGTTTTCCGATGGAGCCTGTTTCATCATAATCGACCATGAAGTCGCTGGCAAGACCGGCAAATACTTCTCTTGCTTCTTCAGAAAGCTTTTTCGATAAAGGAAGCACTGCTGCTTTAAACGGCGCAAGAGCTGGATGCAAGTGAAGAACAGCCCTTGTATCTCCGCCTTCAAGCTCTTCCTCTTCAAACGCGTCGATCAAGAACGCAAGTGTTACACGGTCTGCGCCAAGTGAAGGCTCGATGCAATAAGGGATGTAACGGTCATTCGTTTCTTGATCGATATAGTTAAAGTCTTCACCAGAGTGCTCGCTGTGGCGCTTAAGGTCAAAATCAGTACGGGATGCAATGCCCCAAAGCTCTCCCCAGCCAAACGGGAACTGGTATTCAAAATCTGTCGTAGCGTTGCTGTAGTGGGAAAGCTCTTCGGATTCATGGTCACGCAGGCGAAGCTTATCCTGTTTCATGCCAAGATTCAATAAGAAATCGTGAGCATAATGCTTCCAGAAATCAAACCATTTCAGTTCTTCGCCAGGCTTGCAGAAGAACTCTAGCTCCATCTGTTCGAACTCACGGGTACGGAACGTGAAGTTACCAGGTGTGATCTCGTTACGGAAGCTTTTGCCGACCTGAGCGATCCCGAACGGCAATTTCTTTCTCATCGTACGCTGCACGTTTTTAAAGTTTACAAAGATCCCTTGGGCTGTTTCGGGACGAAGATAGATTTCGTTCGTGCTGGATTCCGTTACACCCTGGAACGTTTTAAACATCAGGTTAAACTGGCGGATAGATGTAAAGTCGTGCGCATCACAATCCGGACATGCGATGTTTTGCTCTTCAATCAACTTTTCCATTTCATCGAAAGAAAGCCCGTCAACAATCTTCTCGATTCCTTTTTCAGCAAGTGCATCTTCAATCAATTTATCGGCACGGTGTCTCGCTTTACATTGCTTACAGTCGATCATTGGATCATTGAAGTTTCCGATGTGTCCAGATGCTACCCATGTTTCCGGGTTCATGAGAATCGCTGCATCCAAACCAACATTGTATGGAGATTCCTGAACAAACTTTTTCCACCAAGCTTTTTTCACGTTGTTCTTCAGTTCAACGCCGAGCGGGCCATAATCCCACGTATTGGACAAGCCTCCGTAAATTTCTGAACCCGGAAAAATAAATCCACGCTGTTTTGCCATGTTGACGATCTGTTCCATTGTCACACTCATGACCATCTCTCCTTTTTTAGTAAATCCTAATTAAATCAACCAAAAAAGCCCTCATCCATAGACAAATATCCTTGTCCAGGGACGAGAGCTTATACTCACGCGGTTCCACCCTAATTGATGCTAAAAAAAGCATCCGCTTTGGTCAATTAATCGCTCGAGACTGCCGTTTCTCTGAACTTTTGTCCGGGCTTCCACCACCCCCGGATCGCTTTTCAAAAGCACCTCAGATACTATTCGTCTGTCATAGCTTTACATGTTTAGATTATGGGGAAAATAGTACAATTTTTCAGCCGCATTGTCAAGTTTTTTCAGCCAGTTGGCCCTTTCCCCTATTATAAGCCAGAAGTTTCCGGTTCATTCAAGTTGGTTGAAGAGTGTTTACTGTCCGATGTGGGTGTTTTACATACCGATGTTTCGGATTCACATGCCAATCTCACTCAATTACAGGCCAATTTCTCAGACAGCAAAAAAACTCTTCACGTTATCAGCAAAGAGTTTTTTATCTTTACTTATCAAAACCCGCCAAAGCCTCCGCCTGGGAAGCCTCCATAGCCGCCTGGAAAGCCGCCGTATCCGCCCGGGAAACCGCCGTATCCGCCCGGGAAACCGCCATAGCCGCCAGGATATGGTGCAACCCCGCCGTACCCGTAACCGTAGCCGTAAGCGAACGGACGGGGAGCAAGGGCAAACCCTGCAATGGAACCGAGTCCAAGACCTACCAAGGCTGCACCAAGGACCGGAAAGAACCGCCCTGAACCATCGTCATGATAGGGAAGGAGATAGACATTTTCTGTATCAACGCTTTGGATGGAGCCTCTATAGACACTCCCGTCATGGGTGGTAATTTCAACGTCTTGCCCAATATGCTGACAGCAAAGACCGTAATATTGTTCCTTCAAAAGTAAACCTCCTCTTTACCCTGATTACACTACTTACCCTGCATCTTATGCAAATTGTGGAAAACGGGTGTGGACAGCAGTCTGCCCGTTTCAACTATTGGAGCAAATGGGTATATAGAAGATAGAAACCTTGAAAGGGGCTCCTTTATGGAAAAAGATTTGTCACAGCACAAAGAACATGCCCAAAGAAAAGCAGAAGAATATAAAGATGAAGCTGCACCATGGATCGTCCGGATGGCCCGCCTAGGCCATTTCTCAAAAGGAGCCGTTTATATTGTCATTGGAATACTTGCCGTAATGACAGCATTCGGTTTGCAAGGTAAATTAACCACTTCCTCAGGTGCCCTCTACACCATTGCCAAGCAGCCCTTTGGCTCTGTTATGCTCGCTGCGCTGGCTGTAGGACTTGCAGGCTATGCACTGTGGCAAGTCATCATGACGGTCTTTGACCCCGAGCATAAAGGAAATGACGCAAAAGGATGGATGGCGCGAATCAGTTATCTCATCATCGCTGCTATATATTTCAGTCTATGTGTAAGTGCAATCAAAATAATCTTCAGAGCGAGTGCCAACTCGTCAAGCCAAAAATACCAGACCTTATCCGCAAAAGCGCTGGCACAGCCCTTCGGACAAACAATCATTGCGGTTATTGGTGCTGTTTTTATCGGTATAGGGGTTTATAACTTCTACAAGGCCTATACGGAAAAATTCAAAAAAGGGCTTAAACGTCATGAGATGAATCAAAAAGAATGGAAGACCGCACGTTATATCGGGAAGTTCGGACTTTTTGCACATGGTGTAGTATTCGCCATCATCGGCATCTTTTTAATCAGAACAGCCATTCAGGCAGATCCAGATGAAACAAAGGGGCTGGATGGTGCTCTGGCTGAACTTGTAAAGCAGCCGTTCGGTCCAGTGCTCCTTACTATCGTCGCTCTCGGACTGGTCGCTTATGGCGCCTACTTGCTCTTTGAAGCGAAGTACCGAAGACTCGATCCTTAATGATAAAACAGCCTCGTCCCTTTTGGACGAGGCTGTTTTCATTTACCAGGCTTTAAAACTAGTTTTTCTCCGTTTTTGAAGCTGGATTCATTCGTTTCCGTTACATGATAGCGGCCTGTAGTCCAATCTTCAATCTGGTTATCATACCACTTGCTGAGGACATGTCCTGACTGTCCTGGACCGACGACATTGTAGGTTTTCGTCAAGTCTGCAAGATCAACAACCGTTCTCCAGGCAGCTCCATGGTTCACTTTCCCTGTAAGAGAATCCCAGCCTGCAGCACCTACTGTTACCCTGCTTCCTCCCATCGGCGTTTCTTTTGGATTAAACAGCAGGTTCAGCGGCTTTATCGCTGATAGAGGATGATCAAACGGCAATGTATGATACGTTCCCCACTTCCACTTATCGGGATTTTCACCCTGCAGCTTCTCCACCTGTTTAACCGTTCTGCTGAAGGAGATTGTTGCGGCTTTGTCCAGCCCCCCTGCCTCTTTGATCCAGGGACCTTCCTTACCCTCGGCCGCATGACGGATCAGTTCATCCACGACTTGAGCCTTGCCGTCAAACAACGGCATCATCTTTTCATCAATCTTTTTTTCAAAGAGAACATCGCTGAACTCTGGCATCCATAAGTTGAACAGCAGGGGTGCAGCAAGATTTTTGTCATCTTCATGATTCCAGTCTTTCAATAGTTTTACCGCTTTTCTGCCGTTTGTTCCAAGGTCTGCAGTCTTCAAATGGGAGAGAAGGATCGGCAGCATTTCTTCTGCCTGAAGATTTTTCCTGTCGAACTGCAGCTTCTGCATATCTTTTAAGGATAGCTTTTCTTTGGCTGACAGAACATCTTTTATTCGCTGCTCCCGGTAAGGCTGGGCCCATGAATCAGTAATGTGGTACGGGTAGTCGTCACCGATCACTTTATTATTGGCCGTTGCAATAAATCCTTCTTTTGGGTTCACGGCCGTCGGGAGCTTATCCCAAGGAATATAACCCTTCCATTCATATTTCTTTTCCCAGCCCGGTACAGGGACAGAAGCATATTTCTCTTTACGGATCGGAATCAGTCCATTGGCGCGATAGGCAATTGTTCCGTCTTTAGATGCGAAGACAAAGTTCTGGGCTGGTGTATGAAAATAAGTCAGCGCCTTTTTAAACTCATTCCAGTTCTTTGCTTTATTAAACATCAGTACAGCCTGAAGTTCCGTTGAGGGCTCAAGTGCCGTCCATCTCATGGAAAGCGCCGTATTCTTTTGCTTGTCATAAGCAAATTCGGACATGATCGGACCGTGACGGGTAATCGTGACTTTGTAAGGAAGGGTCTTTTGATCTTTCACTTTTATATTTTCTGTGATGATTTTGGCTTTCTCCCATTTTCCTTCATACAGAAATTCATCCGGATGATCGGAATTTCTTTTTTCAATGTAAAGGTCCTGAACATCGGGTCCTACATTTGTGACTCCCCAGGCAATCTGTGTGTTCCGGCCAACGATAATTCCCGGAACCCCCGCAAATATGACACCGCTTACATTCATGCCGGGTGCTTTTAAATGGCTTTCGTACCAGATCGATGGCGTGCTCAATCCAAGATGAGGATCGTCTGCAAGATACGGCAGACCCGATTTTGTTTTGGTTCCGGCCACCACCCAATCATTCGAACCATTGAATTCATTAGGAATGACCGCTTTAGCGAGGCTGCTCTTAATATCCACCTTTGCTTTGCTTGCGATATCAATGATCTCTGCTCCGCCCTTTGGATAAGAAGGGAAAAGATCAAGTGCGTTGCCCTTTGGGAAATTCTGCAGCAAGTAATGCCTGAATGCCTGTCCTTCCCAATGTCCGCCAAGATCAAAGGCCATATATTTTCCAATGGTCAATGAATCGACGGGCGTCCATTTCTTTGGCTTGTACCCCACCATCAAAAATTCGATCGGAAGTGAATTGTTCTTTTCGGCATCCCTTAAGTAGGCGTTCACGCCATCCGCGTACCATTGCAGCACTTGCTTCGCTTCAGAAGAATACAGTTCATACGATACCTCTGCGGCTCTTCGTAAACCAAGCGTCCTGAAATAACGGTCCTTTTCCACCGTTTTCTCACCGATTACTTCGCTTAATTGTCCTGACGCCTGGCGCCTGCTCAAATCCATTTGAAACATCCTGTCCTGAGCCGTAACGTATCCTTGGGCAGTATATAAATCTTTTAAACTGCCAGCCTTGATATGAGGTACACCGTTTTTGTCACGGACAGCTACTGCCGTTCCGGAAAGTGATGGAACGGTTTTTGTACCGCTCACAACTGGAAGGCTCTTTCTTAGTAACCAATAGGCAGCCGATCCCGAAATGGCAGTGACGAGAAGCAGTCCTGCCAGCATAATCACTGCCACTCTTTTCCATTTTTTCTTTTTCGGTATCTGTTTTTCAATTTGAATAGCAGTTTCCACCTGTATTCCCCCTCTTTCTTTATGGCTTCTTTACTCTTGTCTTTTTTCCTTCTCCTGTAAAATCCAATTTTAAGAAATCTCATATGCCCTACAAAAGTTTATATATTTGATAGAAGAAGTAATGATGGTTTAAAATGGTTACTTTGAAAGGGGGAGCCGTATGAAAAAATGGATATGGCTGACGCTCATCCTTTTTGCATTATGTACGCTGGCTGCTGGAGGGTGGTATTACTATCCCCAGTTTAAGATAGATCGCCTGAAGGCACAGAATGCAGCAGTCACTGAATCCGCCGGGACGAAATCCCATTCGGCTGATGTTTCTTATATTCAGCATTTAAAAACCCTGCCTGCAAAAGAGATTCATCATCTAGCTTTGGGAGATTCGGTCATTCAGGGCCGAGGTTCTAATCAAGGCGGTTTTATTAAAATGGCCAGCAGTAATCTGGCTGTCCTTACGTCTAAAAAAGTGCAGCTAGATAATCAGGGAATTTCAGGAGCGACCAGCCGTGATCTGCTTAAACAAATCTCATCCCCAGGTATGTCGGACCGGATAAAATCTGCGGATATTATTACGATCAATATCGGGGGCAACGACCTGGTGAAGCTTGCTTTAAAGGAAGGGCCTGTCCAGGCACTTCAGGATTATCAAAACGTAAAATCTGCTTATGAAGAAAATTTAAATAAGATATTTTCATTGATTCGAAAAGAGAATCCTGATGCTATTCTCGTATACAATGAATTGTATAACGCTGTGGACTCGGGAGAATCCTTTTATCCGGCAACTAAAAAATTACTGAATGACTGGAATCTGATTGCCTATGAAACAACAGCCAAATATAAACCATCTGTTGTGATACCGAGCAGCGAAGTGCTTAAGCCCGAAAACAGGAAAGAATGGATTTATGATTCTATTCATCCCAACGACAAAGGCCACGAACTGATTGCGGAGCAGATGATTAAAACACTTAAAGCTCCTTATAAGAAAAAATAAAAGGGGCTGTCCAANNCCGCAGGAGTCTCGCACCTTGCACTCCAATCAACTTTTCATTGAAGATTTTTCACGTCAAAGGAGCTGCCTGAAGGTCAATTTTCGACTTTCAGGACAGCCCCTTTTCATCTTTATTCAGTGAGCATAAAGTCACGATAAACAAAATTGCCGTCTCTAACCGTCTCACTTCCCTGAACCACTTCAATCTTTTGCCTGAACAATGGCCCCCCAATTACAAGAGTATGGAATTCTCCGTTTTCTCCGCATGGATCTACGTTCTCGGGTAAATCCGTTCTCCAGTCGCCGTTGATCTCACGGCCCAGAAAATCTTGATCCAGCTTCGTCCGATCAAGAGTAGTAACGACGGTCCGATATCCCAACGCGAGAAATTCGTCGATGAGATCCTCTGACTTTGCGCCCCACAGAGGGAAAACAGCTTCCATTCCAGCCGGTTTTAATTTGGCCTCCCTGTACTCTCTGATGTCAGCAAGAAAAATGTCTCCAAACATCACGTGCTGAATGCCGGCTTGGCTCACCTTGTCCATTTCTTCCCGCATCCGCTCCTCGTAGATCTCATTCGTGCATACTTTTGGAATTCTAACTTTACGGACAGGAAAGCCAAGCGCGTTTGCCTGCGCATCAAGAATTTCCTCCCGAATGCCGTGTATGCTCGTCCTTTTAAAATCCTCATTGACTGTCGTCAACAAAGAATCGATTTCATATTCCTTTGATTCCAGCAATTTATGAAGAGCCAGCATGGAATCTTTGCCCCCGCTGAATGAAACTACAATTTTTTTTGTCATCGTCTCACTTCCTTTTGTATCCTATTTTTGGTGTAATTGAAATAGATGGTCTACATATGATTATAAAGCAATGAGGAGGAGAGAATGGAAGAACATTTGGAGTATACAGAAGAAATGCCTCAGCCATTGGTGAAGAAGAAACGTGCCTATCCGGTGACCTGGGGAGGATTCATCTGCTTTTTTGGTGCTTACCTTGGATTCATCATCTTGTTTTCATTGCTGACCGGCATGTTTTACGCGCTCGCAGCTGTCATTTTTGGTTTTTCCATGGCTGGATTTGAAAAAAGCCCTGTCTTCTTGCTGATTGATGCTTTAACGTTCACTGCAGTCATGCTCGTCTTTAAGCGCACCCGTCAATTTATGTTCCAGAAACTAACGCTGGGTGCCCTGAAAAAGAAGAAAACCTACTTCTTGATGGCTTGGGCTCTCATCATTTGCCAGGTATCACAATATCTTATTTTTGAGGTGCTTCATCTCGAGGATCCCGGATCAAACGTAGATGACCGCCTTTTTACAAGCGGGATTGGTATCGCCGGTATCGTTATTGTTATTTTTTGCGCCTGCATTGCTGCACCTGTAACTGAAGAATTGGTCTTCCGGGGATTTCTGTTCCGTTTCTTTCATGAGAGATATCATTTTATTGCGGGGCTGGTTGTTTCTTCTGCTGTCTTTGGCTCTTTGCATATCGGTTATCCGCTGGCTGCCGGTATCATGGGCATAGTTTTTGCTATGCTGTTCTACTTTACTAAATCTCTCGTTCCCGGCATGCTTGTCCATGCTCTATGGAATACGTATGTCTCCATTGTCGAGCTTCTTTCTTAAGTGTATTTAGCAAAAAAATAGAGGCACCTTTGTAAGGGTGCCTCATATGTATAGGGGATTTATATTATCTCACCTTTAAATCTTATTGATAAGCATCAAGAGACTTGCGACTTGGTGCCTATTTTTGCCTCTTCATGGCATTACAGCCTTCAGTCAGACGATATAACTAAGACCTTTACGCTAGCCCCATAATCCTTTAACCAGCTGATCGCCTTTTATGAATCCATTAATCCCGTTCTTCTCAAGCAGATAATCCACAACCTCCTGCCGATCCATCCCTATAGTCTCCAGCCCTTTGGCGATCGTCTTAAGGTAAGCAAAGGAAGGAGGCACAAACTCTTCTTCCCCCATATCATGGTTGGATGTAAACGTGAAAATCGGCTTGCCTTCGCAATCTCCCAAATAAACGATGGTTCCGTACCATCCCTCCGTTAAGGGAAGAAAACGGGATTCCTTAATTCGGGCGAAATCAATCTCTAAACCATCGATGCCGTTTTCCTGTGAAGCAACATCCATAAACTGCTCTTCAGAAATCAAATACATTCTTCCTGCTGTCTTCTCATTTTCACCTTCACGGTGGCCGATGAACGCCACTCCTCCTGTTCCCCATTTGCTTTCCTGTTTAGAAAAATAAAGCGGGTACTGAATGTTTACCGGCTGGTCAGCCAGTGGAGGATCACAATTGCGGCATCCTCTCTCTGGTTCAGAGCTGCCTTCGGCCTGCTTTCCCTCTATATAACAGCTGAACCTGTCTTGGTTCATATTTGAGCCGTAACTTGCATACCATACATAATTCATCAATCTGCCCCTCTCTTACAAATAGCGCACTTGCTGTTTAATATAACGCTTTAAATAACTCGCAAAGTCCATAAAACTGTTTTTATCCTCAAAAATGCCCTTTAGGGTGTCAATCTGCGGGAATATTCCATGCCGGTTAAATCTTACTGCCGTAATTCCACGAAAAAACTCGCTTCCATCTTCATTCAGTATGACAGTACACACCATTACTTCTTTTGTCTCTCCAATATAATGCTCTTTTAATTCAATTACATCCACCACATCAAGCTTATATTTCCGCATAATCAAACCTCCCCTTTTATTGTAGCAAACGGTGAAACAGAAAACCCGGCTGTGTTTTTAACTATTTCCCTGCAAAAACAGCATCAATACAACCGGGATATAAAAGTAGTAAAAATGGCATGTATTTTCCTTTAAACTTCAAATTGGAGAATATTTATTCCATTTTGCTTGGTAACTTGGTACCATTGCACTACTGGAAAAGATTTGAAATAGTCTTAACGATTCTTGTTATAAATTGACAATCGGGATAAAATAGGAATATATAAGACAGGGGTTGCTGCTTATCCTGATACAACGTTCTAGCCCGAAATAATTAGGGGGAGGGAATGGTATGACAGTATTCGAAGCAATGTCGTTAATGATTGGTTTTTCAATGCTAGTTCTGACCATTATTCGCTCCAAGGACAACGATTAGGGTTACATCACATATCTCATACAAAAAAGCCATGCGGCATCGCATGGCTCTTTTTTAGTATTATTTTATTTCTCTTTTTTCTACAACTAATTCATTTTCACGAACATCAACACGTAATTCTGTACTTTCTTCTTGCTCCAGAAGGACATCTGCAACAGCATCCTCCACTTTCTCCTGAATCACTCTGCGCAAAGGACGTGCGCCGAACGATGGATGATAGCCCAGTTCAGCAATTTTCTTTTTCGCCTCATCCGTAAAACTGATAGAGATGCCTTGTTCAACCAGGTTTGCTTTCAATTCTGTAAGCATAAGGTCTACGATTTGAACAAGATCTTCTTCTTTAAGTGACTGGAATTGCACAATACTGTCAAAACGGTTAAGGAATTCTGGCTTAAAGTAAGAACCGATCGCATCGAGAATGCTTGTTTCTTTTTGAACTTCAGCCACCTCGTTTGTAAATCCTAATTTCTTCGTTTGTTTAATTCCAGAACCAGCATTGCTCGTCATGATAATGACTGTATCCTTAAAACTTACCGTACGGCCCTGGCTGTCAGTGAGGCGTCCATCTTCAAGAATTTGAAGGAACATGTGCTGGACGTCCGGATGAGCTTTTTCAATTTCATCGAGCAGGATGATGCTATAAGGCTTGCGGCGCACCAGTTCTGTCAGCTGTCCTGCTTCATCATGGCCGACATAGCCTGGAGGTGAACCGATCAGCTTGGACACGGCATGTTTTTCCATGTACTCACTCATATCGAGGCGAATCATGGCTTCCTTATCACCGAACAGTTCTTCTGCAAGCGACTTCGTAAGCTCTGTTTTACCTACCCCAGTCGGACCGACAAACAAGAAGGATCCAATTGGACGGCTTTTGGCTTTAAGGCCTGCACGGCTTCGGCGGATGGCTTTTGATACTTTATCCACCGCTTCTTTTTGTCCGATGACTTTTTGGGATAAGTTTTTCGCAAGATCTTTCATTTTTGCCTGTTCGTCCGCTTGAAGCTTCCTTACAGGGATTCCTGTTTTCTGTTCAACGATTTTTTGAATATCTTCCAATGAAACCTCTGTTTTCATTTTTGGTTCGTTTTCGGTCAGTTTTTCCTGAAGCTGAAGTTCTTCCTGGCGAAGTTTGGCTGCAAGCTCATAATTTTCGCTCAATGCTGCTTTTTCTTTTTCCTTAGAAATTTCTTCTAATCGTTCTTCAATAGAAGAAGTTTCACTTCCTGAGTGCAGCAGATTGATTTTTGAACCTGCCTCATCCATGAGATCGATCGCTTTATCTGGAAGGAATCGGTCTTGAATATAGCGGTGAGAAAGATTTACACATGCTTTTAGAACATCATCAGAAAAGCTTACTTCATGATATTGTTCATATTTTGGAGCTAGTCCTTTTAAGATTTCATACGCTTTTTCTGGCGTAGGTTCATTAACGATTACTGGTTGAAAACGGCGTTCAAGCGCGGCATCCTTTTCAATTTTGCGGTATTCTTTCAGTGTGGTTGCCCCAACAACTTGAAGCTCTCCTCGTGCTAGAGCAGGTTTTAGAATGTTACCCGCATCCATAGATCCTTCCGCAGACCCGGCACCGACAATCTGATGAATTTCATCGATGAAAAGAATGACGTTCTTGCGTTTTTGAAGTTCAGCGATCAGCTGCTTCATCCGTTCTTCAAACTGGCCGCGGATTCCTGTATCAGCAACAAGAGATGCCACATCCAGCAAATAGACTTCTTTAGATAAAAGTTTAGCCGGCACAGAGCCTTCTGCAATTTTTAATGCAAGACCTTCTGCAATGGCTGTTTTACCTACCCCTGGTTCCCCGATGAGAACAGGGTTGTTTTTATTTCGGCGATTCAAAATCTCAATGACACGGCTGATTTCTTCTTCCCTGCCGATCACTGGGTCGACCAAGCCTGCTTTCGCTGCATGGCTTATATTGCGCCCGAATTGATCCAGGAATCCTCCTCCGCCACCCTGCTGGGTCTTAGGAGACTGCTGCTCGCTGGAAATACCTGAATTCATTCCGCCGCTCATCATTTGTTTAAAGAATTCGTCAAAGGATGAGAATTGATTCATAGGATTTATACCTCCTGCAGTGTTCATGGATTGTGTTACTTTATGGTAGCAATCTGTACAAAGCGTTAATTGTTGTTTGTGTTGATTAAAAGAAACATTCATATGAATAGTCGCAGGATTCACTTTACATTGTTCACATCGCATAAAGCATTTCCTCCTTCATTGTAATAGGTCATTTGTTTTGTCTGACTTTGACTATCTTTGACCTTATGGCTTTATTATACTTTGACCTTCTTTGACTTTCAAGGTTTTTGCTCAAATAATTTATACTTGCTTATTTTAAGTGTGTATCATTATCTTTGGTTTCTAGTACCTTACACTTCTTGTTCCCGAAAATCAAATGATCTGTTTTTTTTATGAATCGGAGACCACAACCCAATAAAAAAGCCCGCTTCATGAGCGGGTTCTTCACTATTTAATCTCAAATGTTTGCTTCTGTCTGTAATCGTTATCCTCATCTATTGCCGTGAGCCAGATTTCAATCGTATATGTTCCGGCTGGCAAATTTTTGACTATGATGTCCTGTGTATAGGTTTCTCCTTGTTTTAAAGTGATCTTCGAAAGAGCTTGAGTAAACATATGGTCATCTGAGTATTGATAAACTTTTTTGCCCTCTTTATTTTTCACAATGTAGTCAAATTTCTTACCGCTTGTGAATTCAAATATTTTGACTTGCTCTGTCTGATTTTTCAGTTCATAGCGCAATAGCGCGCTCCCAGCTTTTTGCTCGAGAATCGAAAGTTTAGGCTCGATGGCGCCTGCAACAATTCCTCCGCCATTGTTTCTTTCAGGATCGTCTTTTTTCTGTTCCTGCTTGTTTCCGTCTCCCATGACTGGTTCTCCCTTCTTAGCCTCATTCTTTTCCGTTGTGCCGCATCCGGCTAAAACGATGATAAACCCCAATATAAGCAGCCAGCTTTTCAATGTCATCACCTCACACATAGTCTTGGCTGATTTTTGTTATTTTACCAGAATAAAAAAAGGATTTTTATGTCTACATCTATAAGTACCCTTAAGAGAGATTATTCAACATACACCCAAGGGAGGATTTTTACATGCCAGTACTACATGAAGATTTGCTTATAGAAATGAAAAAACTTACCGATGAAAAACGTGCAACAAGCAACGAGACGATCCTTCAGCAGCACAGCAAAGATGAGTCCCATCATTCACCTGTACTTCCGGAAGTGGTGGTTTTTCCTGATTCAGCTTCCGAAGTTTCTTCTATATTACAATACGCCAGCGAACACCAGATTCCTGTTGTTCCTTTTGGAGCAGGTTCAAGTCTTGAAGGTCACTGCATTCCACTCCAGGGCGGCATCTCTATTAATTTCCAGAATATGAACAAGATCTTGGAAGTGCGTGAAGAGGATTTCCTAGTCAGGGTGCAGCCGGGGGTAACGCGTACACAATTGAATCAGGCATTAAAAAAGTACGGTTTGTTTTTCCCTGTTGACCCAGGAGCAGATGCTACGTTAGGCGGGATGGCAGCAACGAATGCGAGCGGTACGACTAGCGTGCGGTATGGAATCATGCGGCCTCAAGTCAGAGATCTGGAAGTCGTCCTTGCAGACGGCTCGATTATCCATACAGGCGGGCTCGCCGCAAAATCATCATCCGGGTATCATTTGACAAGTCTTTTTGTCGGTTCGGAAGGCACGTTAGGTGTATTTACTGAACTTACACTCAAAGTCTATGGCATTCCTGAAGCTACTGTTGCTGGAAGAGCGGTTTTCCCTAGTGTTAAAGCGGCGGTAGATGGCGCAATATCTCTTCTTTCCTCAGGAAACTCACTAGCCCGTGTAGAGCTTGTTGATGAATATTCCATCAGGCAGGTCAATCAGCACAGTGAAACCTCCTATCCCGAAAAGCCCACTCTTTTCCTGGAGTTTCATGGTAACCCATCCGGTATGCAGCAGGATGTTGCCTTTGCTGAAGAACTGTTGTCAGCTAACGGTTCTGAAGATCTGATATTCGAAACAGATTCTATAAAGAAGGCAAAGCTTTGGGAAGCAAGACATCACCTTGCCTATGCATTTAAGCATGGGTTTCCTGGAAGAGAGATGATGCTGACAGATGTGTGTGTGCCCTTATCTGAATTAACAGGCGCTGTGGTTTACGCCCGTGAACTGATAGAAAGGGAAGGTCTGCACGGCGGAGTTCTCGGACATGTCGGTGATGGGAATTTCCATTCTATTCTCATGTTTGATAAGAGCAGCGAAGAAGAAACACAAAAAGCCAATCGTATTAATGAGATGATTGTCGAGTATGCCCTTTCTAAAAGAGGAAGCTGTACCGGTGAACATGGAATCGGAATCGGCAAGATGAAATATTTGCAGCAGGAGCATGCCGACACCCTGCCATTGATGAAAATGATCAAAGAACAGTTCGACCCCCGCCATATTTTAAATCCGGGGAAGGTTTTATTTTAAAAACAGCAGATTAAGGAGAATGCGGACAGGGTAATAATAAAGTACAAATTTACCTTAGAAAGGACTAATCCATGAAAACTCTAATCATCCTAGTACTCGTAGTCATCCTTATCGTTCTGTTTATGAAAAGAAGAAGATAGTACTTAAAGAGGGGCTGTCCAAGAAGTCTGTAAGCTGTTGATTTCCGTTCCAGGCTGCTCGCTTTCCGCGGGGCGTGCGNNCGACTTTCTGGACAGCCCCCTTTTTTTAGGTATAATACAAGCTGTTTAGTAGAAAATAGGAACAAGTGATTTTCACTATTTAAAACATGAACAGAATAATGTCCCTTAATATCCTGATGTTCCCCTATCGGTAAAGGTAAAGACCCATATCATCCAATCCGGCACCAGTGTTTAGTTGGAAAAGCCGAAGCGCCTGGGGCTAGACATTACACATCTATAAAAAAGCCAGCTCTATTTGAGCTGGTCTAGTTCGTTTTTAATGCATTTAAATCTTGATTCCACTGCATCGGCTGCCAATGTGCAAGATCGTAGCTGCCTCCATCTATGTTTTCCTTTTCCTTGGACAGCGTCTCCAGAAGTTCCTGCGGCAAATGCCCTGTATTCAGAGTAAGATCAATGGAATCATCCGGTGAGTACAACAGAACAGTAAACAGCTTTTTATTTACCATATCCATCCCGTGTACATGCAGATAGCGAAGATCATTCATCCTGTATACGAAAAAAATTCGGTAGGGGGACATCTCATCATCCTGCCTTTTTAGAATCAGTATGTCCCGGGTGCCTATTTCTAAACGACTGAAAATGGATAGATGGGCAATTTCACTTGAACAGTTGTTCCTTTATTCTTTTCACTCTCAAAAGAAATGTTACCGTAATGTTCTTTTACAATTTTATAGCATACCATCAGACCAAGCCCTGTTCCCTTTTCCTTAGTCGTATAAAAAGGTTCTCCTAATTTTCCAAGCCTGTTTTTCGGTATGCCCGAACCCTGGTCTTCAATCTTAATCACTACGCTTCCTTTTTTCTTTATGACAGCAAGCGTGATGATTCCTCCTTGATCCATGGCTTCAATGGAATTCTTTAACAGATTGATAAATAACTGCTTCAGCTGATTTTCCACACAATAAATAGAAGGAATATCTTTATCCACTTTTAATTGAATCTGTATGTTTTTAATAATGGCTTGTGTGTCCAGAAGGCGAATCACAGATTGAAGCATATCTTCTAATGAACTGTATTCGAAGTGGACGGCTTGCGGCTTGGCCACTAGCATAAGCTCCCCGACAATGTCATTAATTCGTTTTAATTCCGTCAGCATAATTGCAACATATTTGGTTTTCATCTCTTCATCTGTTTCCTTTAAAAGCTGGGCAAAGCCGATTAAGGATGTAAGGGGGTTTCGTATTTCATGGGCGACTCCTGCCGCCAGCTCTCCCAGAACAGAAAGCTTCTCCGACTTTCTTATCAATTCCTCAGTTTCCTTCGTTGCTGTAATATCCCGAGCGATCGTTACGAAGCTTTCTATCTCGTTCCATTCGTTAAGTACCGGAACCGCATTAGTCTCCATGACCAGCCAATCTCCGTTTTGATGCATCAGGCGACATTCAAAGGTAAAAGGTTTTTTTTTCATTTTGGCCTTCGCAAAGGCAGCTCTAAGAAATTCCCAATCATCCGGATGAATCCTTGAAAAAAGAATTCTGTTTATTTCATCTAAGTTACTAGAGAATCCGAGGATGGCTTCATGGGAAGGTGAACTATAGATCAGTTCCCCATTGGGATTGGCTACGGCGATTAAATCTTTAGAATGCTCGGCAATGACACGGTACTTCGCCTCACTCTCACGGAGAGCCCGCTCTGCCTTTTTTTGTGCTGAAATATCCCGATAAATCAAACAGAAACCGATGACTCTGCCCTGCATGTTGCGGATCGCAGAAAACGATATGGATACATCAATCCTTAATCCATCACGCCGGACTCTCTGGGTTTCAAAGGAAGGAACCGTACTTCCTTCGGCAAGAAGGCCCATAATACTTTTAGATTCCGCTTTGAATTCATCCGGTATGATAATGTGCGAATCGATTTCATCGGATAGAAGGTCATGCTCTTCCCAGCCGAACATATTCTCAAAGGCATGATTGACCTTGATCAGATTTTCTTTTGTATCGACAATTAAAATGGCGTCAGTCGTGCCCTCGAGTACAGATTCCAAAAGTTCGAGCGCGACACTCAGCTCTTCTTCCTTTTCTTTATGCTGGGTGATGTCCCTTCCTGTCACAAACAAAAACAAAGGATTCCCTTCTTCGTCAAAAGTAGCTTGTTTGATTAATTCAAGATAAATATACGATCCGTCTTTTTGCTGCACTTCTTCTTGAATTTTTATCGGATTTCCTGTTTCCCAAGCCTTCTTGTCTGTTTCCTTTGACCGCTCGATCATCCCTGCATTACACCAGGAGTTCTGTTCATCAAGAGCTTTTCCTTTATACGTACAGCGGTCCACTCCACATACCTGGAGTGCAAATTCATTAGCCTCTATCCAATGGCCTTCTCTATTTTTCAAGCATATAAATTCAGGCAAAACATCAATTAATTTTTTGAAAACACCAAGTCTCGGAAGAAGTTCATCTTTGGTTAGCATCATTTTCAGTCCACACCCTCAACTATCATTCTGTCGTATTGTGTCTCAATCCCTTTTATATTAGATAATGGAGTAAGGTTTTCCTTCAAGAATTTACCGACAAATAGAGACAATAATAGGCATGGGAAAAACTTTGTTCATCAAAAAAAGCCCCGTGACCCGGGGCTTTTTATTTTATACTGCTTTAACGGCTTCTTTCAGTGATTTTCCTGGTTTAAATGCAGGTACACTGCTTGCGGCGATCATGATTTCTTCCCCTGTTAGAGGGTTGCGCCCTTTACGGGCGTTGCGGTTGCGAGTTTCAAAAGTTCCAAATCCAATCAGCTGGACGCTCTCACCCTGCCTTAATGCATTGGTAATCGATTCAAGAACAGCTTCCACCGCAAGGGTTGACTCTTTTTTATTCATGTTTGTTGCAGATTTTACTGCGTCAACTAAGTCTTGTTTTCTCATGAAAAAAATCCTCCTAAAAAGTAATTTAATATATTGCATTTGCTACCATTATTAACGCTTTCTCACTTTTTATACATCTGTCCTGCATATTTCCAAACATGAAAAGATCCCGGTATACAAGGCCGGAATCTTTCTCTTAACACTTAGATTGTCTCTCTAGAATCCATACACGGTCATTCCGCCGTCTACAAAAAGAGTTTGTCCTGTACAATAGGAACCAGCGTCAGAAGACAGGAAAACGGCAGGACCGACTAATTCGGCCAGTTCTCCCACTCTGTTCAGTGGAGTGCGGGATAGAATGTCATTCAAATAGTTTTCATCTGCAAGAAGTTCTGCTGTTAACGGTGTTCTGAAATACCAGGGACCAATTGAGTTCACATTGATTCCGTAAGGGCCCCATTCCAGTGCAAGGTTTTTCGTCATTTGGATCATCGCCGCTTTCGTCGAAGCATATACTACTCCCGTTCTTAACGCAACATGCCCTGCTACAGAGGAAATGTTGATGATTCGCCCGTTCCCTTGAGATTTCATAAGTTTAGCGGCTTCCTGGGAAAAATAGAAGGCTGAACGAAGGTTGGTGTTCATGATCTTCTCCCATTCCTCTTCAGAAACTTCCAGCGCTTTGCTTCTAATATTCATACCGGCATTATTGACTAGAATATGTACAGGAATTTGGCGTGATGTAAGAGAATCATATAATGATTGAATTTCTTCCTTTACTGTCACATCTACTGTAAAGGCATATGCCTTTCTCCCAAGTTTTTCGATAGAGCCGGCAACTTCATCAAGATCTGATCGAGTTCGGGAGATCAGTACAACATCCGCTCCAGCTTCAGCAAAACCAATGGCCAGTGCCCTGCCGATTCCCCGCCCTGCTCCAGTGATCAATGCTGTTTTTCCTTCCAACGAAAAAGACGGTAAATACATGATCAATCTTCCTCTCAGTTTATTTAATGTAAAAAGACTCGCCAGATAACAGAATATTTCTAACGTAACAAAGTATCCCTCTTTTATCCATTAATAAAAGATATTTTTAACAGAATGAACGATTTACCTTCACAAAACGTATTACTATTGATTCATGAATCAGGTCGCAAGGAGGACACCGTAAAGATGGAAGAAAAAGATTTGGTCAAAAAAGCAAAAAAGGGCGACCAGCATTCTCTTTCTCTCTTGCTGCAGCAAAATTATTCTATTTTGTTTCATTATGTACTGAAAATAACGATGAACCGTTCAACAGCAGAAGACCTTGTACAGGAGACCATGCTTAAATGCATTCAAAAGATTGGGTTATACGAGGGAAAGTCTAAATTTTCTTCCTGGCTCATTTCCATCGCATCCCATCTATACATCGACCAGTTCAGACGCAAGAAAACCGAGCAGAAGTACCAAGAGCGCGAACAGGCATCCCGAAACCTGAAATGGAAAGCCGCTTTCATCAATGAAGAATGGAATGAGGTGCTAGATGCCGTAAGCCTTTTAAACGAAGAAACAAGAACCCCCTTAATCCTAAAGCATTATTACGGTTATACGTACGACGAGATCGGGAACATGCTGAATATTCCCGCCGGAACGGTTAAATCTCGGGTTCATACCGGGTTAAGATTCATTAGAAAGGAGTTAGCTGAAAGTGAAGGAGAATCCAGACTCAGCAAATAACCTTGAAGATAAGCTCAAGGAAAGCCTCTCACAGATTGAAAAATATGAAGAAGTCAGCGTGCCAGACCTTGCCTTTTTTGAACAAATGGTAGCTGAGGAAACCAGCAGAAATAAAAGACAGCTCGCTAAAGAGCTTGCCCTGTTTGGAGTGATAGCTGCTGCAGTTCTGTTCTGCGTGGCAGCTATGCTTATTCGGCTCCCTTCTGTTTTCGTCATCCTTCAGGCTCCCGTACTGATTGGTGCTATTCTGTTTCTTTATAAACATCATAGAAAAGAAGGTGAATGGAATGACACATAACATACACAGCCAGCCGCTTTGGACACTAATTCTCGTTGTCATCATTCTTCTTTGCCAGAGCACATGGCTGTTTCTGGACGGAAGGAAACGCGGCTACCGTTATTGGTTCTGGTCTCTATGGGGATTGATCCAATGTCCGTTTCCTCTCCTCTTTTACCTCATATTCGCAAGAAAAGTGTTCAGGTCCAAACCATAAATCTCCTTAGCGTTTATGTCTGTCCTCTTGTGGGGAAATGGTAACATAAGGAGGAGATATCATTGCAGACATCACTTTACGAAAAATTGGGTGGCAAAGACTCCATAGGAAAAGTGGTTGACCGTTTTTATGATAAAGTTTTGGCCGATTCGAGTGTAAATTATTTTTTCGAAAATATCGATATGGAAAAACAGAGGAAACATCAAACCAAGTTCTTGAGTTTCGCTTTGGGCGGACCCGCTCAGTATTCCGGAAAGTCGATGGCAAAGGTACATGAAGGCATGAATCTCCAGCCTGAGCATTTCGACGCCATTGTTCTTCACTTAAAAGAAGCGCTTCAGGAGTTTAACGTGCCCGAACAAGATATTGAAACAGCAGTTGATCACGTCAATACACTAAGAGATGACATACTTTATAAATAATAAAAAAAAGAGGAGCTGCTCAATCCTGAGTCTGCTCCTCTTTTTTCACTCTTTTTCTACCCATTCCTTCCGCAGGACAAAAAGCTCTCTGAGTTCCTGAGTAGAAAGCTCTGTAATCCAGTTTTCACTCGTGATGACTTTTTCGCTAAGCTCTTTTTTGCTTTCAAGCATTTCATCAATCCGCTCTTCAAGCGTACCGAGCGTGATCATCTTATGAACGGTCACAAACCGTTTTTGCCCGATTCGGTGGGCACGGTCTGTCGCCTGGTTTTCTACAGCTGGGTTCCACCAGCGGTCAAAATGAATCACATGGTTTGCTTCTGTAAGATTTAACCCTGTCCCCCCAGCTTTCAAGGACAGCACGAACACACTGTGTTTTCCATCCTGAAACTTTTCAATCATTTCATCGCGTTTAGCCTTAGGCACTCCTCCGTGCAAAAAGAGCACATCTTCGTTCCAGCGGTTCGCGATATAGTCCTGAATCAGATTGCCCATAAATAAAAACTGCGTAAAGATCAAACACCTTTCGCCCTTTTCTCTTATGGCTTCCAAGAGTTCCACCAGCTTCGAAAATTTATTCGATCGCTCCTCGAGCCTGTTCTTCTTTTCTTCCTTCAGATATAGAACCGGATGGTCACAAACCTGCTTCAGCTTGCCTAATAAAGCTAAAATCAGCCCTCTTCGCTTCATGCCGCCTTCTTGCTCAAGCTGCTGAAACGTATCCTGAATCATCCGTTCGTATAAGGATGCCTGCTCTGCCGTTAGATGGACATACTCTTTAATCTCCTGTTTCTCCGGAAGGTTCAGCTGTACGTGTGGGTCCTGTTTGGTCCTTCTCAATAAGAAAGGCTGAACGAGGCTCTGCAGCTGTTTCAGTCGGCTGTTATCGTGCTCTCTTTCAACAGGAAGGACGAACCGTTTTCGAAAGGCGGCTTCACTTCCCAGGTAACCGGGATTAAGAAAATCAAATATGGCCCAAAGCTCAAGCAGCCGGTTCTCTACTGGTGTGCCGGTCAGCGCAATTTTATGTCTTCCCGATAAACGGCGGATGCTCCTTGATTGTTTTGTAAAACTGTTCTTTATATTCTGAGCTTCATCTAAAATGATCGCATCCCACAAGACATGCTGAAAATCTTCTTCATCCAGCTGTGCGGTCGTATACGAGGTTAATACAACATCCGCCCCCTGAATCGACTTGATAAATGGCTCTCCTCTTATCCTTGAAGATCCATAATGAAGGAACACGTTTAAATCAGGTGAAAAATGCTGCAGTTCTTTCTGCCAGTTTCCAATGACAGAAGTCGGACAGATTAGAAGTGCAGGAAATCCCCCCTCTTCATTATCTTTTCTTGTTTGAAGCAGGTAATCGATGGTCTGGATTGTTTTCCCCAGTCCCATGTCATCCGCCAGACATCCTCCAAGACCGAACTTCCTTAAAAATTGAAGCCAGGAGCTCCCTGTTTTTTGGTAGTCCCGAAGACTTCCCTGAAAGCCTGGGGCCGTAGGCTGAATCGGAATCTCTTTCACTTCAGACAGCTGTTCGACCATTTTGGCAAGGTCTGTGTTCAGCTCAATATTGACATAGCGCAGCAAGGAAGGCTCTTCTTCATTGCTGTCTTTCACGGGCTGCATGAGGTGCTGTTCCAAAATATCCTTCAGCTGAAGGCCTTTGCGGTTCACACTCTTCATAACCTGTCTGACCTCACGGATAAAAGCAGGATCGAGCTTGAACCATTTCCCTTTAATTTTCACTAGGCGCCTGCGGCTGTCAACGAGCTTCAGGAACTCCTCTTCGCTCAATTCGATGTCGCCTGTGGAAACTTTCCAGTCGAACTGCACGATGGAATCCAGCCCTAAAAATGACGGAGCGTATCCGCCAGTTGAACTTTTCACTTTCGCTTTCAGGTCCGGCTGAAGATCTTTCAGCGCTTCCCACCATGAAGGAAGAAGGATTTTAAATCCCCCTTCTTCCAGCCATTGACTCTTCTCATTTAAAAAATCCCATGCTTCATTTTCCGTCAGCTTCGTTTTAAAAGAACCATCCTTCTTTTGAAGAAAAGACACAAGTGTACCGGCAAAAGAAAGATCTTCTGCTATTCGGTGCGTAAAGGGCTGCCATTCTTCCGGAAGATCTTCCGCTGCCCCTGTCCAGTCAAAGTGGATGCTGCTCTCCTTATCCTCCAGCAGCACATCCAGTTTCCAATATCGATCATCTTCTTCAGGTTCCTGAAGCTCAAGAAGGACATCGAACGGCTTTTCATCTTTTTTCCAACCCAGTTTAACGAGCCATGATTCCTCTGACAGATTTTCATAAAGTGTATTTTTTTCGAGAAGATGTTGAAACGGAAACCGGTCGAAAAAGGTAGGATCCGCATCCAATCTTTTTGGTTCTTCAAGAGCGAGTTCATCGATCGCCGTGTTCAGCCAATGGGACAGTTCTTTCCCGGTGGCCTCTATCTCCCATTTCCATTCACCTTTTTTCCAGGATTCAAAGCTGGGTTTTACTCGGTGTTCCTGCAGTGATACATCCAGCTCCCGGGCATGAGTGATCATGTCTTGAGCCTCTGCGCTCCAATTGTCCTGTTTCAGGAAAAAACGCGGATGCCCTGTGAACAGACGAAACGCATCAACAGCAGACACATAAACATATTGATCATCATCTCGTTCGATAAACGTTCCATAATAAGATTTTTTATGCCAGGCAAACAGCATGGGCATCCAGTCATCCACATGGAGTCTGCGCCCTTTCTGCTCTCCCCAGAACACCATTCTGTTGTCGTTCAGCCATCTGGCATGAAGTACAATGGCGGTCACATCAATCATGTATGAATTTTCCTTTCCTTAGCTCTTCCTGAAAAGCGCGGAGTCTGGCATACTGGCTAGCCAGCTTTTCAATATAATCATCAAACTGCACGTCTCTGTCCAGCTTTTTATAGATTGACTGAAGCTTTTTCAAGAAACGGATGGCCAGCTTATAGGATTTGCGGTTTTTCTCCCTGATGAGCCGGTCAACGGACTGGTGGTACAGCGGAAGAAGCACTTCCATATCCAGCTGCTCCACTTCTTTTAAATCCGTACCATTAATCAAGGAAGGCGAATACCCCATTAAGATCTGAAGCTCGACCCAGCGCTTAAAATCCTGCTGGACGTGCAAAAATTCATTGTATTCATAAAAAGTTACCGGAAGGCAGTCAACGAGCATCTGTTCATACTCCTTTTCCTCCCCCGTGTACTGTGCATATTTCCAAAAGTATTCAATATATTGGTGAAACTGTTCCCGAACAGACGCATCCCGGTAATAATCCTGCGTCTTCTGGTAAAATTCCGGCTTCAAGGCGAGCAGCCATTTCAGTAAAGACTCCCACTTTTCCCAATGAAAAAGCAGCTCAAGCCATATTAAGGCATGACGGGAAGAAAACTGCTCTGTTTTTTCCATCCGCTGATAAGCTTCTGTAAGGTCATCCCTCAAAAAGGCAAAGTGAACGAGCGCCATATCCAGAAACTGAGCCCGGGAACCCTTTTCCTTTTCCTCCAGAAGCTGCTTTTCATAAGCTACTACCCATTGATCCACATGGTAAATGGTCGCCCAGCCTACTTGAAAGACACGAAAAATAATATCAAAATAACGGGCGGGAAGCTTAAATATATTCTGGAATTCTTTTAAACTTTCTTCAATTAAATCCAGATGTTCCGACTTAAGCCTTTCTGCCTGAATCTCCATAGCCGTTTTGAACATCCCATCGACCAGCTGGCTGAGATTAAGTTTAAAATGTGAAGCTAGATAATCGGGCACCCCATATTGCTTTTCATATTCCGTAAGCCTTAGGAAGGTTTCAAGCTGTGCATGAAACCGATACAGCTTTCCTATGTCATCATCCATAAAACTGGCAGCATTCAATAGACCTGGATAAAACTCCTTATGGATGTGGGTGAAGGTATAGCCTTCTCCCCTTTCCAGCTCTTTAAAGGTCAGATTCTGCATCTTATTCTTTTCAAAGTCTTCAAAGCGCTGATTAAAGTTCTTTTTCCATTCATCAACAGAAAGTATGTTTTGAATCACCCGTTTTCTCGTTTTTGGTTCAGCATTCTTTGTGCTGCTCTCTTGCTGATCAGCTGAAGAAATCATGGCTTCCTGCTGTTCATTCTTTTGTTTTCCTCTCCTGCTTTTCCATTCCAATATAAGCTGATAGGGAGGTCCAAAAGAGGCATACAGCTGAAAAAACACAGCCAGCTTATGAGCACATGGCTCGGAGCTGAAGCATGAACAGCTGCTCTCTGAAAAATGCTCAAGATCAAGACTTACCGCATATTCACTCTCTTCAGAAACACTTCCTGTTACAGTCTTGTTATCCACATTAATATTGTATACAGCGCCTTTTTGGTAAAGCGCATAGCCTTCTTGTATCACTTCTCCACTAAAATGAAACAACACGTCTTTTCCAAGTTCCAGAACAACGTCTTTAGGAATCTGCTTACTTAACATGTGAGCCTCCGTAATATAGTACCATCCATTATATCAAAATTAAGGAGGTTCCATTCAATGTTGTGCTTCATTCCTTCAACAATAAAAAAATAATGGACTATATTGCCCATTATTACAGATAATTTAACACTATTTTTTGTAATATTTTGACTACTTTTATCAAATCTCTTTTCGAAATTTAAGTTTTGCTTCATACTAGTTTTTGTGACAAAATCCCTCATGAAAGTCGTGAATGAAAGATGTTATTACAAATGATTGAAAAAAAGCGCGAAGTTTTGCTTTGTCTTGGGAAAACCTACGGGTTGACAGCAGAAGTCACCGTGAAATGCAGCCAGGAACTAGATCATTTGCTGAATCTCCTTTCCCGAATGAAGGGTCGCCCAAAACAGTATATCGAGCAATAACCAGCGCAATAACACAGAACGTAAAACTGCATAACGCAGAAAACGGCGGGGAAGTCTCCCGCCGTTTTTGAATTCTATTAATTTTGAAGAATGTTCTCAATATTCTCGAGAGTCTCAGAGGAAAGTTTAATGCCGGAGGCCTTCACGGTTTCCTCCAGCTGATCCGGTGAGCTCGCTCCTACGATCGCGCTTGAAACATTCTCCTGACGTAAGATCCAGGCAAGGGCAAGCTGTGCAACAGAGATACCGGTTTCTGCCGCTACCCCTTTTAACTGTTCTACTTTCTGAAGCTTATCGTCTGTCAGATGGCGGGATATTGCCTTTTTACTGTTCTCATCTGCTGCGCGGCTTCCCTTCGGAGCTTCTTCTCCTATTTTGTACTTACCTGTTAGCACCCCCTGTGCCAACGGTGACCATACGACTTGTCCGATTCCGTGTTTCTCGCTGACAGGGATCACTTCTTTTTCAATATAGCGTTCAAACATATTATATTGAGGCTGACTGACAACAATTCGATCCAATAATTTTTTGTCCGCAAGGTGGACCGCTTCAGAAATTTGTTCTGCCGTCCATTCACTGACTCCCGCATACAAAACCTTTCCATGCCTGATCAGATCATCGATGGCCCGCAATGTTTCTTCGAGCGGCGTTTCTTTGTCATAACGGTGACAATAGAAGATATCAACATAATCCAGACCGAGCCGCTGCAGACTGGCATTGCACTGCTCGATGACATGTTTGCGGGAAAGCCCTCTATCGTTCGGACCTTCTCCCATCGGCCAAAAGGCTTTTGTTGCTAGAACATAGGAATCTCTCTGGTAATCTTTCAATACCCCTCCCACTACCTTCTCAGCTTCTCCGCGCATATAGACGTTGGCGGTGTCGAAAAAGTTAATGCCGAGGTCAAACGCTTTATTTATGCTGGCCTCCGCGTTTTCTTTCTCCACATAGCCAGCCGTTGTCAGCCAGCTGCCGAGTGAAATCTCGCTTACCTTCAATCCAGTTTTTCCAAGTCGGCGATATTCCATGAAAAATTCCACCTTTCCTTTAATAAATAGGTACGATACAAGTTTAACAGTTTTCTGAAAATTATAAAGAATTACAGCAAGTAAAACCTCACACCCCAGTCATGCCCTGAGTTCATCAAGTAAATAATTCAATGGTTGGAGGGATATAGAACTATTTCGAAATAATTATGTAATCGTTTTGTTACCTTACTCTAACCTGCCTGTCATACACACCCTGTACAATTGCAATTGGCTATGAAGGAAAACATATCCTTTTTAACTAAAACTTTTCGTACTTGAGGAGGTACTACATATGATTAAAAAAGTAATTGCAACAGGAGCGATCGCTGGAGTAATGATGAGTTCTCCACTAGTAGGGGAAGCCGCGTTAGGGGACCATACATTAAAACAGGGCATGTGGGATAAAGACGTGCATCAATTGCAGCAAAAACTCAAAGATAAGGGATATTTTCATTACACTGAAACAACAGGTTTTTATGGAGATATTACAGCGGCTTCCGTGAAAGATTTCCAAAAGAGAAACGGATTAAAAGTAGATGGAATAGCAGGAAAAAGAACTGCTGAGGCACTTCTTCAGTCCTCTTTAGGAAAATCAAATATACTAAAGCAAGGCAATAAAGGCTATGCAGTTTCAGGATTGCAAAGTGAATTAAAAGACCAAGGATTCTATAACTATACTGTGGATGGCATTTATGGTCCGGTTACTGTGAATGCAGTAAAAGCTTTCCAAAAAGCAAAAGGCATCGCTGTTGACGGATTAACGGGTCCTCAAACCATTAAAGCTCTTTATGGTGAAAATGGCGTTCGTGTGAGAACAGAAGTTGAATCTTCTGCTCCAGCACAAAAAGCCTCAGCACCAGTAAAGGCTGCTTCTACTGATCAGAAACAAGGAAAAACAGTATCTGTTGAAGCAACAGCCTACACCGCTGATTGCGATGGATGCAGCGGCGTAACAGCAAACGGTACAAATCTTAAAGCGAATCCAGACGTAAAAGTCATCGCTGTTGACCCGGATGTTATTCCGTTAAACTCTCAAGTGTATGTAGAAGGCTATGGCTATGCAGTAGCTGCTGACAAAGGCGGCGCCATTCAAGGAAACAGAATCGATGTCTTCTATTCTTCTAAACAAAAAGCAACCGAATGGGGACGCAAGAACGTTAAAGTTACCATCCTGGATAAATAATCTTTGCATTTTAAGAAAAGAGGCGGACATGTGCCGTCTCTTTTTTTGTTTGGGCTGCGAACGTTGTTAGTGCGGATTATTCTATGAACTGCTGCTTCAGCTTTTTTGCGTTGTCACAATATCTTTATATGTTTTTCGGCAAATATCTTTTATAATAGGTACAGTATTTGACTAATTAGTGAACAGGCTGGTGAATGTATGTTTCTTTGGATTGCGATTATTATGGGAATGGTAGAAGGATTAACAGAGTTTCTACCTGTTTCCTCCACCGGACATTTAATTATTACCGGGCATTTTCTCGGGTTTACAGGGGACAAAGCGAAAACGTTTGAAATTGTTATACAGCTCGGTTCCATCCTAGCTGTTGTAGTTCTATATTGGAAAAGACTGTGGAGCCTTCTCGGTGTAGGCAAGGTGGAGACAGAAAACGGCCAAAAAGGCCATTTGAATTTACTCCACATTTTTGCGGGCATGCTGCCGGCTGTTGTGATCGGGCTTCTCGCTCATGATGCTGTAAAAAAATATTTATTCTCTACAAGTACGGTTGTATTCAGCTTAATTGCCGGCGGTCTGCTGATGATTTATGCGGAAAAGAAGAAGAAGAAAATTACGGCAGCTACCCTTGATCAAATTACGTATAAACAAGCATTTATCATTGGGCTGTTTCAATGTCTTGCACTTTGGCCCGGCTTCTCCCGTTCGGGCGCGACCATTTCTGGCGGTGTGCTGCTCGGCTTAAGCCACAGAACAGCTGCAGATTTCACATTTATTCTTGCAGTCCCAATTATGATTGCTGCAAGCGGTCTTGATCTGTATAAAAGCTGGGATGTACTTAGCGGAGCTGATCTTCCATTCTTTGCAGCAGGATTCATCACGGCCTTTATTGTCGCGGTCGTTGCCATTCTGTTCTTTATCCGCTTGATTGCAAAAGTAAAACTTACTCCATTTGCCTATTATCGTTTTATACTTGCCGCAGTTTTAGCTGCGATCATTTGGCTTTAATTTTCAATTTCAGATAAAAGATGGCGTTTTTCGCCGTCTTTTTTTGTTGGAGGTTTTTCGCCGTTTTTGTAGAATATATTAGAAAAATGGAAAATAAAGGTGGAAATAAAATTGGATATCCTTCAGCAAACAGAACGCATGAAACGTAATATAGCGTCAGTATTAGTCGGAAAAGAAAAAATTGTCGACTTGATCATGATTGCACTTATTAATAAAGGACATATTCTTTTAGAAGACGTGCCAGGCACCGGGAAGACGGTGCTGGCTAAAAGTGTGGCCAAGTCCATCAGCGGCGGATTCAGACGGATTCAGTTTACGGCTGATGTCCTTCCCAGTGATATAACGGGGATTAAATTTTTCAACCCGAAAGAACAGGATTTCGAGCTTCGCGTCGGACCGGTCATGACGAACATACTGCTGGCTGATGAGATTAACAGAGCTACACCAAGGGCACAGTCCAGCCTGCTTGAAATAATGGAGGAGAAGCAAGTTACCATTGAAGGGGAAACAACCAAGCTTCCCTCTCCTTTTATTGTCATCGCTACCCAGAATCCGATTGAATCTCAAGGTACCTTTCCCCTTCCGGAAGCACAGCTTGACCGTTTTTTCATTCAAATACAGACCGGATACCCTTCATTTGAAGAAGAAAAGAGGATGATCTCTCTGTATCGAAAGCAGGAACCTCTCGATCTGCTTGAAGCCGTCTTCTCTCTGGAGGATTTACATAGAATGCAAGACATGGTAAAGGAAGTGGAACTATCGGACGATGTTGAGAACTATTTGCTGTCCATTGTTCATGCGACAAGAGAATCAGGATTTGCTGAAGCTGGCGTCAGCCCGCGGGGAACGCTTGCCTTTATGCGTGCATCTCAGGGCCATGCTCTGATTCATGGACGGATGTACGTCACACCGGATGACATAAAACTGATGGCCCCTTATGTTCTGTCCCACCGTCTGGTCCTCTCGCTTGAAGGAACGCTGAGAAAAACAAAGCATCAGGTCATTCAGGAGATCTTGAAATCCGTTGAAGTCCCGGTCGAGTCAGGTGCTGGGTCATGAGTGTCTGGCGGAAAGAGCTTGCCGTACCCAAGCTTCTTCAGGCTTCGTTAAGTGCCGGTGGAGTTTTAGCTGCCATCAGTTTTTATAAAAAATCACCTGCTGTATTAGCGCTTGCTTGCTTATTCGGAGCCGTATACTATCTCAGCCGCCTTTATTTCCGGTCTGCAGCTGATCAACTTTTTTTTCAAAACCCGCGAAGGAGCATCCGGCTTTTTCCGGGCGATACAGACAGCCTGCCTCTTACCCTTTCCTATGAAGGCAGCTGGCCGCAGATCCGTGGAACGATGACCTTTACCGCTTCCGATGCCATTGATGTTGATAACGCAGTACTTACGCATGAAAAGAAAAATTTAAAGCAAAAGGATTATGAGTGGCAATTTGCTGTCCCTAAAAAGTCACGGCTGGAGCAGGAGCTTATAGTTACAGGAAAAAAACGGGGGGCCGTGAAGCTGAACCGTATTGAACTCAGCATCCGGAATGTCATGGGATATGGTCTCCTCCTCCTGGCCTTTGATCCCATCTACCGAACGGAAGTGATAGTATTTCCTGCTCCTCTCCCAGTGATCGGTATCAAGCCGCTGCTGCAGTTCGGCCAGGGTTTCCATCCTTTTTCACGGTCATTGTTTGAAGATCCGGCTTCTCCTGCAGGTGTAAGAAACTATGAAAGGAGTGATCCTTATAACAGGATCCATTGGAAAGCAACAGCAGCTTCAGCTTCACTCAAGACGAAAGTTGTAGAGAAAACAACAGAATACAAATGGGCCTTTATCGTCAATGTTGGGTCATCCTCCTATGGGACCTCCCCTTTTCAGAGTGAGACAATGGAAAACCAGCTCAGTTATTTAACCTTTATGTGCCAGCATGCTTCTTCAGCCGGTATTCCGTATGAAATCTTTATGAATATCCGTGTTCCCGGTGCTGTTGGTTTTCTTAAAGTGGAAAAAGGAGAGGACCGTGCTCATCTGTTAAAAGTACTCGAAACACTTGCCCGTATCAGTGTTTCAAGTGTAACCTTGCCCCTCATTGAGCTGCTTGCAAAATCAGACCGCGAAATTTCAAGCACGGTTCCTGTGGTTATACTGGCAGGCAACCTTGATGAAGATGACAGGCAAGAGCTGTACTTTCAAAAATGGCAGAAGCACGGGAGCCCTGTCTATCGGATTATAGAACAAGAAGAAGGGGCTTATCTTTCAAAATGGTCTGCAAGGAGAGCCATCTCATGAAAAACAAAGGGATGCTTCTCACCTTTTCTCTTAATTACTCGTTTGACAGTCTGCTTCTTTATTTAATCGTAATCATCCTGCTGCCTTTCAGTCTTATCCTGTTTTTAAGGTTTTTTGCTCTTTATATTCTTGGCTGCTTGCCATTTGTTTTACTTTTTACCTTTTCGAAAAAGATGAGCGTGGGTAAAATCATCCTTCTCAGCCCTATTGCTTTTGGAATTGCTTATCTTTTTGGGTTTGGCGCCGCCTTTTCTTTCCTTCTCGCAGGGATCATAGCCTGGCGAGCATGGGCTAACTGGTCTGAGCCCATTAAGCAAGACATGGAAGTGATCTGGATTGTCTCTTTTGTACTGGCATTCTTTCAGTATATTTTCTTTCCGAACATTCCTGAGGCTTTGCTCCTCATTCCGACAGTACAGCTTGCCTATCTTATCCTGCTTAAAAGCTATCATCGAAATTTGAATGATGGGAAACCTTGTTTTCAGAACACAAAGCAAGGAATATTATCGTTATCGGTGCTGCTATCTTCAGCAGTTGCTGCATACCTTGCTTTCCCTTTCTTTTCCTTCTTGTTCAAAAATTTGATGGGTCTACTACTCTATGCTGTATTTAAGATTTTAAGCAAACCTCTATTCTTTCTTTACAGCCTTCTTCCCATTTCTGATGGCGGCAAAAGGAGAGCTGAAGCCTTTGCTGGATCATTTAAAGGAAGCAAAAAAGTGAAAGGACTGCCTCACGTATCACCTTTTCACAACCAATGGATATTTTGGATCATCTGTGCAGTCATCCTGCTCGCCCTCTTAATCTATTTCAGAAGAAGGATTCTATCAACATTGGGTCAGACGATATCCTCACAAAGTATTCAGCCCATTCTGCCCGGCGAAAAGCCTGCTCTTAAAAGGCGCCGTTTTTGGAAAACACCGGCCGATGAGGCGAGAAAAGTTTATATCCAATTTGAAAAACGCATGACAAAACTAGGGGGCGGCCGTGCCTATGACGAATCCGTTACTGAATGGCTGCATCGTCTCGATCTGCCGAAAACAGCGATTGAGATCGTATCAACGTCTTATAATAAGGTCCGGTATGGAGGCCTTTCACTTGATTCGGACGAGCTGGATTTCTTTAAAAAAGAAACACGAAGCCTTACAGGAGAGTTCAAGAACCGGAATAGAAAAGAAAGGACCTGATGTTTCCCCCTCGAATAGAATAAAAAAAACCTCACATTCAGAAGCGGTTCTGAGTGTGAGGTTTTTACTAATGAATAGCTGGCCGTGTTCAGCCACCTGAATCCATCATAATATATGAAGCAGGCATACCATCCTGCAGCAGCTGTTTCATCCTTTTCATAGAGGGATCAATGTGCTTGAAATAGTTGAGATAAGATGCACATAGATAATTTAATCCTGGCTCATGAAACCAAAAATCTATTTATACTAAGCCCTCTTTAATATTTCCTAACCCATATTCAGGATAGACAAAATGATCACAGGCAAACAACTCACCTGTGTGTTCCATTGCTGCTGCCTGACCGCACTTTTCTGAAAAAATACAAATGGATGAAGGGATTCCAATCCACGAAGCCAGTGCCCATTCAAAGTTCATGACATATACCGAGCCTACATCATGCTCCACCCACTTATTGAATATTTGAATGAGAAACTCCCCATACATTTCGTTATACCACTGCCAGGCAGTATTCTCTGTTAAATAAAAAAAAGCTAGGCTCAACGCCTAACTCCATCCATGCTATGTTTGAGTTAATATGTCTTTTTTGAGCAAACTGTACATCACTAAATCTTGAAATTCACCATCAACACATTGATAGTCTCTGAGGCACCCTTCTTCGTGAAAACCAAATTTTGATACAAGTATTGCAGAGCCATGGTTGTCGGGATGAATAAGTGCTCCAATCCGGTTTAGTTTCATGTGTTGAAAGGCGAAAGGAAGTATGGAGCCGAGTACTTCTTTCATAACACCTTTGCGCCATTTGCTTTTTCGTATTTCATATCCTATTTCTGTCCTGAACTTCTTTTTTGCCCAGTTGTGGTATCCGCATGTTCCGATCAGCCGGTTTCCTTCCCTTTCCGCTATTCCCCAGCGGATCGTCATCTGATCCCTATAACCTTTTTGAAAGTCACAGATTAAGGATTTGGTTTGCTCTATAGAAGTAAACGGAGCAGCACCCCAAAATTTTACAACCTCAGGATCAGAATATACTTCATGCAGGTCGGCTGCATCCTCTTCTTCAATGTTTCGAAGAATAAAACGCTTTGTTTCTAATTGCGGAAACTCAGAGTAGATCTCTTCCATTCTTTTTAAGTCCCCTTTATGGCAAACAGCTGATTGGAGCAGTATTCAATAATGTCACTCCTGCGGACAATGCCGATAAATACTCCCTGATCATCCACCACAGGAACAAAGTTTTGGGTGGCAATTAAAGACAAGAGATCTTCCATCTCAGCATTAATATAGACGGACTTGATGACCCGGTCTTTTTGGATGCCGGAGATGGAAAAACGATGGCTCGTTTCAAACGTCAGCCCTGGCGTATTTTTAATCGTCCAAAGCAAATCGCCTTCTGTCAGTGTTTCAGAATACCTTCCTTTTTCATCCAGCACAGGAACAGCCGTATATCGATGATGTTCCAGTTTTTCAAGTGCCTGCCTGATCGTTGAGGTAGACTTTAAAAAAGCCACTTCTTCTTTAGGCAAAAGAAAAAAAGCAATGTTCACAGTACCTTCCTCCTCATTCTATTCGCATTCTTATCTTTCTTTTATCAAGGGTTCAACCGCTAGGCTTTCCCAAAGATAATACGTAATGTAAGTGTTCCATGGCGCCCAGTCTTCAGCCAGCTTTCTTACATCCTCTTCAGTCGGCTGATAGTCAAGATCCCATGCTTTACGCACACCATTTCTTAAACCGATATCAGCTGCCGGAAGAACATTGGTACGTCCCATTGCAAAAATAAGGAGACATTCAATCGTCCAGCGGCCAATTCCCCTGATGGGCAGCAGCGTATTCATTACTTCTTCATCTGTCATGGACCAAAGGGAATCAGTATCTAATGCTCCAGAAGTGATCAACCTTGAAAAATCTATAATATACTCCGCTTTCCTCTGACTGAACTGGAGCTCCCTCAGCTGTTCAACATTCAGTGAAGCCACTTTTTCCGGAGTTGGAAAAACGGAGAACATTTCTCCTTCATGTTCAATGTGTTCACCGGCAAGAACAATCAAACGGTCGATCAAGACACCGGCAAACGTTAGATTCACCTGCTGGCCAATTATAATCTTAACCATGGATTCAAAAAGGTCGGGATCGGTAACAAGACGCACACCGAAAAAGTCAGAGATGAGCGGCGTAATCTGTCTATGGTCCGAAAATTGGCTATAGAATTGTTTAATATCAATCTCCGTGGAAAACATGCGTTTTACCATAACAGCCAGCTCATCCTGCTCCCTTGTGGAAAGCCCATCGGGGTGCTCCAGCATAAGCTCAGGATTGTCAATGCTGCCCGCTGCTTTTACCTGAATAAGTATCGGTTTATTTCTAAGGTGAATCATTCTTTTATAGGTTTGATTGTCCATGTCCACATGCACGATATTATTTTTTCCTGCACTGCTCACCCGCCGAAGCATCTTAGAGAAATCAAAGGGTGAGGCAGGCCTAATTACTTTTAACATATTTTCTCCTTTTTACTTCATAGTTTGTAAAAAAACACATAACGATGTATGCGCTCTCATCATCTTTATTATCCTCTCTCATCCTCAAACTTTCCAGTCTAAATTTATGGGCCTTGCCTGAAAAATAAAAAAAGCCGGCATGGGCTGCCAGCTTTATGCATCGCGCGATTTTTCCTTTTTTCCTTGCAGGTGCGGATTTTCCTCCAGGCTGTCAACCGTATGTTTATAGGAATATCCCTTTGATATCGCAACAACAAAAATAACAAGGATGAACAAAATGATGATGACAGACATAACAATTGAAATAAGAAGAGTCGACACGTGTACAGCTCCTTTATTTATTATTCCTTATTTTAACATAGGCAAGCAACCTGCTACACTCTGCCTTTATACAGATTGTAATCATCTATACTGTTAAAACAACCCAGTCTGTCACCGATGACCAATCCAAAATCAATATATGCATTGTTTTTGGCGGTTATTATATTTTTATCTTCAACGACCGGCCGGTTGACAGCTCTTCCTGTCAGCCAGTCCTTGGCTCTTCTATGCTCCTCTTCAAGAACAGAGGCCGTAAAATTTTTGTTGATCAATACTCCTGCTTTTCCAGCCAGAAGCACACCCGTGCCTATGGCAGCTATGCGTACACCATCTCTATCAAAGGCTTTGATCAGTCTGATCAGCCGGGGATCAGATTGGCTGCCGGCTTGCGTGCCTCCTGGGATCAGCAGCAAATCATATTCAAGAGGATTAATATTCTTCAGTTTAATAGACGGCTGCATCGTAAGGCCGCATTCACTTGTAACTGCCCCATGCGGCAATGAGAAGGTCAAGACTTCATAAAAGCGGCTGACAATAGACAGCGCCACCATAATCTCTACTTCTCGAAACTGGGGATAGAGATAGACAAGTACTCTCTTTTTTTTCACGCCCTCACCCATTCTTCCTGGTACTATTTGCATACCTATCTTTGTCGAACATTGTTTGTTTTCAATTGTATCAGTACAAAAGGAGGATGTGTATTGGGAAAATCAGTGGTTAACCTATGAAAATATCCAAGTGTTTATCTATACATTTTCCCAATTCGTTCCTTCGATGAATAATATTGGATCACAAAAAAGCAAAGCCTAATTGGGCTTCGCTCAGAGTTACAAGATTAGTTTTTCATACCGGCAGATGCAATTCCCTGTACGTAGTATTTTTGAAAGAACACGAAGATGATCAGCAGCGGAATGGTCGCCATTGTAAGAGCAGCCATGACATGGCCATACTTCACAGGAGGCTGATGGAAAAAGAACTGCATGCCGACTTGAAGCGGCCTTACACTCTCATCAGTTGTCGCAATGAGCGGCCACATGAAGTCTCCCCAATGTGTAATAAATGTAAGGAGAGCCACTGTAATAAAAACAGGCTTTGATAGCGGAATGACGATCTGGAAAAAGATTCGAAGCGTAGAAGCACCATCCATTCGTGCAGACTCTTCCAATTCTTTCGGCAAGTTTAAAAAGAACTGCCTAAACATGAAAATATTAAACGCATTTGCAATAAAGGGAACGATCAGCGCCTGGTAAGTATTCAGCCAATCTAACTCATCGATGATTAAATACAAGGGAAGGAGGATACTCTCAAACGGGATTATAATTAACGCGACCACGGCTGCAAACAAAAAGTCCCTTCCTTTAAACTCCATTCTCGCAAACGCATAAGCAGCCAGAGAGTTTACAAACAAACCTAGAAGAACAATAACCGAAACGTACAATGTGCTCGTCAGCAAATATCTGATGAATGGAATCCGTTCAAAGACCCCGGTATAGTTGTCCAATGAAAAAGTATAAGGAACAAAGGCTTTAAATGATTTCAGATCCGCGAAAATCTGCGCTTCCGATTTAAAGGAAGAGACAATCATCCAGATGAGCGGAAATAAAAAAAGAAGTGCCAGCAAAGTAAGGGCGACATACAATCCTATTAATTTAAATAAACGGTTCTTTTTCATAACTCTCCTCCTATTCTGTAGATTCTTTAATAAACTTTCGCTGCAGAATGGAAATGACTAGCACGATCACAAAGAAAAGAATTGCGATGGCTGATGAATAGCCAACATCCCTAAACTTAAAGCCTGTTTCATATACCATATAAACGAGCGTTTTCGTAGAATCCAAAGGGCCTCCCTGCGTCATGACAAAAGGCTGGATAAAGAGTTTGGTAGCAGCAATCATCGTTACAATCGCAATAAATACCAGGATGTTCCGAATGCCGGGAATGGTGATGTTGATGAGCTTTTGCCAAGCGTTCGCCCCATCAATGGATGCTGCTTCATAGAGATGGTCCGGAATTTCCTGAAGGCCTGCAAGAAAGATCATCATCTGATATCCGGCCCCCTGCCAAATACTCATAAAAATAATGGAATACATCGCCTGGTCTTTGTCTGTAAGAAACTGAAACGGGCCGAGTCCCACGATATTTAAGATGGAATTCGCCAATCCGTTGTCCGGATTATATATGAATGTCCAGAGGATGGAGACAATAACCATTGAAGTGACAACAGGAGCAAAAAAAGCCATCCTGAAAAATTTGATGCCTCTTACCTTTTGGTTCACTAGAAGGGCCAGTGCCAAAGCGACAAGGGTTTGTACGGGGACAACGATTACGACAAAAAGAGCGGTATTTCCCAAGGATTTTAAAAAGATATCGTCCTCCGCCAGCCGCTTGTAGTTTTCCATTCCTACAAATTTCATCTTTTCAGGGGTCAGCAAATAATAGTTTGTAAAGCTATAGTACAGTGCCAAAATGGCCGGCAGTATGAGAAAGACAAACAGCAGAATCATCGCCGGGCCAACGAACCCATAGCTGGCAAACAAATTCTTTCTTTTCCTTTGCTTCGGGCTTACCGTAGGTAATGGGCGATCGACGTTTGTTTTTTGTGTAGCGGGTTCCATCCTGTTTCTCCTTTCTGCAAAAAAGTACAGGAAAAGGAGTGAATCCATCACTCCTTTTCCGTCTTATTTTTTGAATCGTTCCAGTTCTCTGTCAGTATCCTTCGCTGCTTTATCAAGTTCTTTTTTTACATCCTGCCCCAAGGCAGCCGCTTGAAAAGCTTCAGCAAATTTAGCGGTTAGGACCGGATAGGCAGGTGTTGCCGGACGGGCTTTTGCTGTGTTCAGCACCTGGTCTTTAATGATCTTTTTAGGGAGCTTATCGTATTCAGGCAGCTCTTTAAACGCGGATTCGCGTGCCGGCGGCATTCCGGTTATCTTGGAAATTTCTACAACAGAATCCTTATTGCTCATCCACTTTACAACCTCAGCTGCTTCCTTCGGCTGTTTGGACTGGCTGGACACACCAAATGCCCAAGATCCGGAAGGTGAGGTTTTCTTTTTGCTGTAAGGGAAATAGGTCATTCCCCAATCCAGATTTTTATACTCCTCAAAGCCAGGAATCAGCCACACACCTCCAAGCATCATGGCCGCCTTTCCTTCTTCAAAATCCGTCGGCCCGTTGGAAACGCTCACAACTTTTGACTTAAACAAATCTTTGACATAGTTCATTGCCTCTACCGATTTCGGGCCATTGACATAGCCGTCAGCTTTAGTGCGGTCTTCATTGAGCAAGAGGCCGCCGTTGGACCACACAAATACGGAACCCATGTAAGTGAGCCATTCCCCGACGCCATTATCCATATGCATCGTGAGCCCGCGGACGTTGTTTTTAGTCAGTTTTTTCGAGGCGTCCATGAACTGGTCCCATGTCCATGCCTTGTCTAATGATTCCGGAGCGTTAATTCCGGCTTCTTTCAGCAACTTTTTGTTATAGAAGACCACAATGGATGATTCCATTGCTCCAAGTGCGTATAGTTTGCCGTCATATGTACCTTGCTGGATGATGGATTTGGCAAAATCCTGCTTGTCCTTTTTCGCTACGTAATCATCAATGGGAGCCAGGATCCCTGTTGCTGCATAGTTCCCGACAAAAGGCCCGTCCATATCAAGAACATCCGGCAGCCCGTTCGAGGTTGCAGCAGCATTGATTTTATCTTCATAGGCGTGGCCTGCACCGCTTGGAATGATATCGAGCTTAACATGAATTTTTCCTTTATGAGCTTTATTGAATTCCTCAATACGTTTTTTATAAAAGTCGACTTCTTTCGGCTGTCCCTGATGCGCCCACATTTTCAGCTGCACTTCTCCATTTTTCTCTGTTCCTGACGCTCCTTGGTTGTCATTGGAACAGGCTGACATGGATAAAGCCAATACAAGACAAAAAAGCAGCAACAATCCCTTTTTCATCGGTTTTGCCTCCTCATTTTATAATCGTATTGGTGATTTGAACGGATTTTGCACTTCATCCTCTGCCGGAAGCGAGCGGATGATTTTATCATTTTCCATGACCGTCATACCGTTCGAATCCTTCAATTGACCTGTTACTTTAACTGTTGTTCCGGATGAAACCGGAAGGGTTAAAGATTCAAATGATTGGACTGAATCTTTCACTATCTTTGGAACAGGCAAACATTGCTGATCGACCAGGGTGCCGTCTTCAAGGAATACCTTGTAGGCTATTTCGCAGTTTTCAAATGTAACGTTGTAATCGTTCACGATCCAAGGAGTTACGGTAGCAGTCTTTCCAAGCTCCCCATCCGTAACTTCGCCGTTAAAGGACAGATGCAGCGGTTCAAAAGCTTTAGCCATGGCAAAATAAGCTTTTTTAGGCTGGCGATAATAGTCGATGATGGACCAATCGATGGACGGTCCTGTATTAACAAAGTGAAACTGAAGAAGCCCGCCTACATGATTGTATTTCTTCCGCCTTAACGCCTCTGTATGCTCCTTGTAAAACTGAACCTGATATTCTTGTGTAATGTCGATAAGTTCTTGAAGGGACTGAGTCATGACCGACCCCAACATCGTCTGATAAATATTGGTCTGAAAGCCCCATGTACGGTAGATCTCCCAGTTAACAGGCCAGAGAGACTCCTGGTTCATAAATTTCTTCAAGGAATCTTCATTTGGAATAGACTGGGTTCCATACTCTGTTACAAACATCGGGTTATAAAACTCAGCATCCTCAATTTTGCCCCAATACCAACCGACCCAGTGCACACTTAAATGCGTACCGATATAGTCTGTAAAGTCATCCAGCGTCTCAAAAAAATGAGGAAGTTCCTCATCGGATACGAGCACCGAATTTTTAATAACGGGCCGCAGACTATCGAGTTCCTTTACGACACGCAAGAGCATATTGTCCAGCTTGTTGTAGTCATGAAAGCGGGATTCGCTGTGGCAGGACCACAAAATGATCGAAGGATGGTTATAAAGCATTCTAACGAAACGACGTGAAACATCCTCGGCTCTTTTTATAAAAAGACCCGTAGATTCATAGCCCCATTGAAACGGCAAATCCTGAAAAACCATGATACCCTTTTCGTTGCACAGCTGATAAAACTCTTCCTGTTCGGCATGGGCAAAAAGCCTGGTGGTATTCATGTTGGCATCCAGCATCATTTGGACATCAAGCTGGTAGGATTCCTTTGTCATAAGAGAGAGGAACTGGTCGGACAAATAGTTGTTTCCTTTAATAAACACCCTTGTTCCATTGAGGTAAAAGATCCATTTTTCATCCATTTTAATTTCGCGGATTCCAAATATTTGAATCTTCTTGTCTACCAATACCCCATTTACCCACACTTCAATCACAGCTTTATACAGGTGAGGAAATCCAAGCTCCCATGTCCACCATAATTTGGGGTTGGACAGCTGGTCAGTCATTGAATAGCTGCTCGTACCTGGTCTTTGAAAATAGCTCTGAGACTTCCATCTGTATATTTTCCCTCTGAAATTATGGGGCAGGAATGAAACTTCCACGTCAATTTTGGCTTCCTTGCTGTTATTGTTCTGTATTTCAACATCAAGGTAGATGGTGGCTTTCTTATACTCATCTTTTAGATAAGGAGTCACCTGAATATGCTCAATATGTACCTTGCAGCGTTCTTCAAGATAAACCCCTTTCCATATTCCACCCGGGTTGACAAGAGGATTTGGGTAATGGGCATTCACAGAAGAAGGAACTTCTGGACAATCTGTCAGCCCTTCTTGTTTCACTGGAAGGCAGTCCCAATGGTAAAGGCCTCCCTTGGCAATTTTTTTACGTTCGGGCTTTGTATCCAATTCAGAAGTCACTTTGATTACCAGCGTGTTCTCTCCGCAATATTCCAGAAAATCAGAGACATTGAATTCAAACGCATCAAAGTCTCCTTCATGAGCTCCAAGATACACTCCGTTGAGCCAAACCTCTGAATAATAATCAACAGCATCAAAACAAATGTAGAACATCTTATTTTTCTTTAGTGACGGAGCACGAAAGACAGTTTTATACCACATGACTCCCTGGAAATCCTCATATCCCGCTTTCTGCCAGTGTGCAGGAACATGGATATCCTCCCAAGTTAGTTCTTCTGAATGGTATACAGGCTTGTTTCTAATATTTCCTTCCAGACGGTTATCCTCATCAGGAACACATTTCCATATACCATTTAAACTGAATTTTTCTCTGCATTCTCTGCTCATGGGTATCACCTGACTTTGCTTTATATAGTTTATAGTTATTATCGCCTTTATGGGACAGAGACATCATTTTTGTTTTCACTATTCTGAACTTTTCCCGGCGATGAATTAACATAAACACCTTTTTATGGATGCTAACATCCTTCAAAATAAAAAAAGGATGCACATCCTCACACAAACTAAATCCTTAGGGAAGATGTGCTAAGTTAGAGAGACATCACTTATTTCATACCTTTTCCTTTTGTCAGATGGCAGGGGACACCGTGCCCGACCGCGCCCGGTTTAGACATTTTATCTATATAGGCCAATCCCCTCACACATTGAGTTTTGCAGGACAGGCAGGTGGAACTGGTAACCATTTTTAGAGTATGTGCATATTTATTGACCGCCTGATCATACTTAGAGATCTTTTTAGCCTTTTTTTTTGCCATAATTCATCCTCCTCGCCTAACATTCCTCATATGATATGAAGAGGTGAAGAGGTATGCCACAAGACAAAGTAAGAAAAGCGCAAGCGTCCTCGAGGACTTATGCTGAAAACAAGAACCAAGTTTTCAGCCCTGGGCGCTGGAGCTAGACATTACATCTATGCAAGCTGAATATTATACTTTTTTACATCACAAAAAAACCGCTTATAAAACTAAGCGGCTTTTATCATTTTTCAATTCGTAACGTAAAGTATTCTGTTCGGCCAGCGTCAAAATATAATCACTGTCCCTTCTATCATAAGAATCCAAAAAGTCCCGCAGCGGCATGTGATATTTGTCCCACACAATATCCATCAGCCAGTTGTGGTTCACCTCAAAGTATTCCCCGTCAAAACGGTTGATTTTGACAGTTTCACCAAAATACATGCCTAACACTCCTTTCAACAGGAAGGTAAACTGCATTAAGGCCAATTCATGATATGATAGATTATACTATAATATTCAGAAAAGTTAAACGATATGACGAAAAAAATAAAAAAAGCCTTCAAACTGAAAAAAAACAGGCAGAATGAGTCTGCCTGTTTCGTACTTATATCTTTTTAGCGCCAAGGAATTTCGGTGCCCAGTAAGGATTTTGCATTGAAGCAATGCTTACTCCTTTTGAAGATGAACTGTGAATAAACTTATGGTCTCCGATGTATATTCCAGCATGGGAAGCACCATGTTTATACGTTTGGAAAAATACAACATCTCCAGCTTTTGGAGTACTGACAGATGTACCTTTTAAATAGATTCCGGAAACTGTTCTAGGCAAGTCAATTCCAGCCGATTTATCAAAAACATAGTTGATATAGCCGCTGCAATCGAACCCTTTAGGTGTTGTTCCGCCCCAGCGGTAAGGAACACCCATGTATCTTTTTGCCGTACTGATCAAACCTGATGAACTGTATGAAGTGCTTTTAACAGCTGTTTTAACCCCTAGTGCTTTGAACGTGCTTTTTCCAGCCACGCCATCCGCTTTAAGTTTTTTTGCTTTTTGAAACTTTTTTACAGCTGATTTCGTATATGTACCATAGTAAGTAGTCGTCTTTTTGTATGTAAAATATCCTTTTTTCTTAAGGACAGTTTGTAATTGCTGCACATCTTTACTGGTCATACCTTGTTTTAAAGTGTGATCGCCAAGCGCTGCTTTCCCTACGATCGGGTTGAAAGCCATCATTCCTAATAGTGCCGCTGCCGCTACCAATTTTTTCAAAGCATGTATCCCCCTAAAATCTGTATTACCAATGTTGGTATTTGTTTCCTTGCTAACTTAATTAGATTCTACCAACAAAATATGACACGAACATTTTAGGAAGATTACAGATATATTACAAATTAATAGAATTCCCGATTTTTTATGACATTAAACCTAATAAATTCCATATTTTCTGTCAAATTAAGCTAAATTCAGTAAAATAAATTGTAACAATCTGACTACCCAATCTTCGATAACAGGACTTAATACCCAGTGTCAAAAGACCTTTATGTGCGGATTTGTCCTTTGAATGATGTTCTTTCCCTCAATTTTTAGGGAAGTATAATGCAAAGAAGACAAATCGTTAAATAATTTGTCACTAAAAAAAGGATGCCTCTAGCCCTTCATTACGTTATGATAAGCTAGTGTATGACTATTTTTTGGTATAAATATTACATAGCCATTAACAAGAACCATCCCAACTCTAGCAAACGATATGGTATAATATGGTAGTTGTTAAATATGATTGTTATGAATTGAAGGAGCAGTGACTATTGAGTAAATTAAAATCCCATATTCTTCCTTTGTTATTGATGCTCTCTATTCCTCTTCTGCATACTTTTTATGAATTACTGAATAACGGAGATCGGGGAGCAAGGAGTCTTATTACATCATTTGACCAGCATATTCCTTTTATTGAAGCCTTTATTATTCCGTATGTTTTTTGGTACCTTTTCATTTTTGGCATGTTGTTTTACTTTTTTATCTATGACAGATCCTTATATTTCAAGACGCTGTTGAGCTTAACGATCGGGATGGCCATCTGTTATGTCATTTACTATTTCTTTCAGACAACGGTTCCAAGACCTGCCATAGAGGGCAGCGGTGTTCTCACAAATGTTATTCGTTATATTTACTCAGCTGATGAACCCTTTAATTGCTTTCCAAGTATTCATGTCCTGAGCAGTTATTTAATGGTCATTGCAATAAGATACTGCAAAACAAAAACACCAGTACGAATTTTCGCTGTCAACATTGCAGGATACTTGATTATTCTTTCCACACTTTTCATTAAACAGCACGTAGTTCTAGATGCTTTTGCCGGAATCCTTCTCGGTAATATCCTGTTTAATACAATTTATTATTTTAAACCTATGTTGTCCTACGCCACGAATAAACGTTATTCAAAGAACAAAAAAGCAGCCGAACCCCGATAGTTGGGCAGGCTGCTTTTTTATTATGCGTCCTCTCCTTTATTAGAAGCATTTCCGTGTGTCTCCATTATCTCGTCAACCGATTGCATTCTGCTGTCTTCATACTTCCCTTCACCCTTCCTGATGAAAGAAGGTTCACCTATTTCATAATCATCTGTTTTCCCGTCCTCATCAGCCTTTTCTTGTGCTTGGACCGTCCGTTTTGCAAAAGGAAGGGCTTTTAATCTTTCGTAAGGAATCTCCTCTCCCGTGTCCACGCATTTTCCGTAGGTGCCTTCTTCAATGCGCTGGAGCGCTTCGTTAATGTCTTCAAGAGTTTCCTCTTGATTTTCATCAAGCGCCATTGCCATTTCGCGGTCATATAACTCACTCCCCATATCACCAAAGTGGTTATCATATGAGCTGATCTCCCCGGTAGACTCTTGCAGGCTTTCATCTTTCTCCCTCAGCTCTTGCTGTTCTTCTAGCTGTTTTTTCATCTTTAGCAGATTTTGTTCTAATTCGTTGATTTGTTGTTTAGATAAGCTCATGCTGTTCCTCCTCATACACTATTGTGGTTAGTATTTACCCTATTTCTAATGAAATAACACGCACAAACCTCTTTGGACAGACATAATCTTTTTTTTAAAAAATAAAAATAGTGTTGGAAGGAGTTGATTGCCTATGGTGGAAGATTACAATAATCAGGAGCAGACGGATGAAAGAAACTGGGCACAGATGCACAATCTTTGTAAGCAGCACTTGTATTTTCATGTGATTATTACCATGCATGATGGCAAGAAAACGGAAGGGATCATTACAAATGTGGATGGCCAGAATCTCCATATGATGGTTCCTCAGGACATTCAGCAGCCGCAACAGGGCGGGCAAGGAAGCCAGCAAGGAATGCAAGGACAGCAGGGCATGCAGGGAACACAAGGAATGCAAGTGCAACAAGGAATGCAGGGGCAGCAGGGGGCTATGGGAAGAGAGGACAATGAAGAAAATCGTGTATTTTTTGGCCGGCCATGGTTTGGAAGAAGGTTTTTTCCAGGGATATTTCCCCTTGCCGCTATAGCTGCACTCTCCCTATATCCTTATTACTATCCGTATCCTTATTACCCTTATCCTTATTATTGATGACCAGCTGGTTCTCCAGCTGGTTTTCCATTGGGTGCTTCTTTCTTGTTTTCCATTTCCTCAATTGCCTCTTCTTCCTCTTTCAGAACCCCCTCATCTAGTTCTTCTTTGTAAGCATATGACAACAGCAGAGATACAAGTATACCGCCGCCGATTAGATTGCCGATACTTGCTGGAACCAGATTAAGCAGAATAAACTTATACCAGCTGATATCAAAGCCTTCAAGGACGGATATACTGAAATAGCCCATGTTGGCCACAGCGTGCTGAAAGTTTCCGGCTTCGAAAATGATAACAGGCAGAGCAATACCGAGAATCTTGCCAACCACATCTCTTGCGGCGGTAGCAAGAACCGCTGCTGCTCCGATTAGCCAGTTTGCCAAAATACCTGAAAAAAGAACCTGAAACCAGCCCCAAGTTCCTCTATGTGTAAATTCCATTTTCTTTTCTACGAATGTGAGCAGGTAATCATAGAATTCATCGTGCAGCGAGCCTGAAAGGTTTAAAAGAAAACCGACAAATAGAGCGCCCACAAAATTTCCAATGTAACAGATAAACCAAAAGGACAGCAGTTTTTTGCTGATCCAAAACTTGCTCTGCATGATATAACTGGGCAAGAGTATGTTTACTTCCGTAAATAATATGGAACCTGATAAAAAGACCATCGCGTAGCCAATCATAAATCCGATACCAGCCATTAAATTCACAATGCCGGCCGATTCAATGTCCATTGTCAATAATACTGAACCTAGAGCTCCAAAAGCGATAAAAGCTCCTGCCAGACTGGATAGAATTAATTGTGCCAAATAAGTGGTTTGTATGGATTCTTTTCCTTTTCTAATAAACGTTTCAACGATTTGGGCAGGGAAATAATATTGTCGCTCAGGATATTTTTGGGGGGTTTTAGGATGCGCGTTTTTCTGTTCGGATTTATTATTCATTTGGGACCTCCATTTCCTGTAACTTAGTTTCCCTTCAAGTCCTCCTCGTCAAACAGCGTCTTATTTAAAATACAAAAATAAGACGCTGTTTATGTAAATTAACATAAACCTGCGCCTTATTTAAAATACTTGCTATTCACTTGTTGATTTTCCTTTCTTTACTTAGAACACATGCCTTGCATCACTTGCAGACTTGCATCTTTCAGTTTATTTTCTCCTTTTTGGCTTCCCACATGCCCACATGATGCGAAAATAGTTTTCACGGACTATTTCCTATTGCGCCATGATCCTAGCATGCTTCGCTAACTTTTGTCATCGGAACCACGTCCTCTGAAGTTTTAATGTTTCCATTTTTGGTTTCCCACATGTCCACATATCTCAAAACCAGTTTTCACGGGCTGATTTTTTAGTGGATATGATTTTGACATGCTTCGCTAACTTTTTTCATTGGAATCACGCCTTTAAAAAGGATGTATGGATAATTGTTGCTTGGCAGACTCTGAAGACCCGCATACTGTGCCTGTTAAATAGTTTAACTATTTGTATAGGCTTGTTTAGCATGCTTCGCTAACATTCTTCATTGGAATCTACTCCCTTCTTTTGTTTCGTTTATAATACTTTATGTGAAGATAAATTAAAATATTCAGAATAATCTATTTCGTTTGATTTTAAGCGTTTTTGCTTGCTTCTGCCTTTTAGAACAGGTTTTTTTATAGAATTCCTGCTTTTTTCTCAAAATTCAACAAAAACAATATAAAATCTTCATAAAATAAGCAAAATCTTTTTTTTTTCCCCACAGCAACAAGCTTAGTCATGGCTCGCATGATGTATGGCCTGTTTAAGCAGATCAATGACATGTTCATCGTCCATGGAATAAAACAGGGTGGTCCCTGAACGGCGAAACTTTACAAGACGCAAGTTCTTTAAAAATCTTAATTGATGGGAAACCGTAGATTGCAAAAGAGACAAAGCATCTGTTATTTCATTCACACTGCATTCTTTTTGAGAAAGCAGATGCAGAATCCGTATCCTGGTAGGGTCAGAAAGCGCTTTGAACGTCTGTGAGACAATAAACAGCGTTTCTTCATCTAACTGAACGTATTCTTCATTATTATAGTCAGGTTTTGAATCCATCAAAATCCCCCCTTTACACTCATGTATTCGATCATACCCAATGAAAGCTGAATTGGTTAAAAGATTGAAAACGAACGTATAAAAGAAATGCCGCCGAAGCTGTAGGCTACGGTAATCCTTTTTAAAGGCACCTCGTAAAAAATACGTATATACTTTTCTTCCCCCGAATGAATTGTCTGCTTTTTTAACGGTATAAATTTATCAGTTGCCAGAAAAGAAGCTTCGGCAGGAACCTCCTTGTTATTCACATACAAGGCATCTACCTTCAATGAAAACCAGCCTTCGTTCTTTACTTCAATCCATGTTTCATTGGCTGATTTCTTATGTCCACCCACCACGGAAAGCGGAGGATTCAGGCTTATAAAAAAATAGATGGCTGCCATGGTCATGACTACTATGGCAATCAGTCTGTTTTGATATTTCTTTTTCATATTTCACCACCCGGCTGCTTCTGTTGCCTGCTGTTATTCTCTCTCTATTCTCCCCTCTGTATCATTAACCAACATTTTTTATGACAGCTGCTTAGACAGGGAAGCGGAGTGGAAACAATAGAAAGGAAGGAAAACATATGCAAAATAGTAAGAAATTTTTTGTTTCTCTGCTATGCTTTATGTAATTAGTATTTGAAAGGATGGTCTTGTGAGAAAAAAAGGTCTGTCTCTCATCACAGCTCTTTCCATTTTATCAGCTTTTTTATGGCTTGCGGGACTTGCCTGGGTCATACAGGACCAGTTTTTTTCAGCTGGCGGCCAGCGGATGGATACCGTTAAACCAGACAGCGGTAAAACTGCCAGCGATTCAGCGGATGGAATGGGCAGGAACTTACGCATTGCAGCATTAGGCGATTCCTTGACAAGGGGCACTGGCGACCCTGACGGCAAGGGCTACATCGGTTACTTGAAAGAAGAATTAGCAAAGAAAACAAAAAAAGAGATTGAGCTTTCCAATTCCGCTATAAAAGGGCAAACTTCAAAAGAGCTTCTTGACCAGATCAGCCAGCAGCAGATCAAACGCCAGATTAAAAACGCTGATGTCATCCTGCTTACAATTGGAGGCAACGATTTATTCCGCGGCGGACAAGCTCTTCAGCAGCTAAATTCGCAGAGCATCAATAAAACAGAAGAAGCTTACCTTAACAACCTGAAAGAACTATACAAGGAAATTCGTTCGCTAAACAAGACTGGGACCATCTATCATGTAGGGCTCTACAACCCATTCAGCGATATGGAGGATTCCAAGAAAACGTCAAGCATCGTCCGGCAATGGAACTTTGATTCCGCTAACGTTGCGGCTTTCTATCCCAATATTATTTATGTCCCCACCTTTGATCTTTTTGAACTTAATGTGAATGACTATCTTTTCAGTGACCATTTTCATCCGAATAAAGAAGGCTATCAATTAATCGGAGAGCGCACTGCTTCCCTCATTCATTTCAGCGAGGAGGAAAAGAAATGAGCCAATCACCTGCCCTTTCCGTTAGCAACCTTCGGAAAACCATCGGCAAAAAAGAAATTATCAAAGGACTTTCCTTTGAATTATATCCCGGTGAAGTCTTTGGCTTTCTTGGACCGAACGGGGCCGGAAAAACAACCACGATCCGTATGCTTGTCGGGCTGATCAAGCCCACATCAGGATCGATTTATATCGGTGGAAAGAACGTTCAGACCCAGTTCGGGGAAGCGATGAAAGACTTGGGCTGCATTGTTGAAAACCCTGAGCTTTATCCTTATTTAACAGGCTGGGAGAATCTTGAACATTTTGCCCGTATGGATTCCTCCATCCATGAGAGCAGGCTTCAAGAAGTCGTCGAACTCGTAGATATGGGCAACAGGATAAATGATAGAGTGAGTACCTATTCTTTGGGTATGAGGCAGCGTCTCGGAATAGCCCAAGCCCTGCTTGGCAACCCAAAACTGCTTATACTTGATGAACCGACCAACGGGCTTGATCCCGCAGGAATCCGTGAAATGAGAGAGTTCATCCGCTTCCTGGCTGAAAAAGAGAAATTATGCGTAATGGTTTCCTCCCACCTGCTTAGCGAAATTCAACTGATGTGTGACCGTGTAGCCATAATCTCGAAGGGCAGCATCATCAGAATCGACACTGTAGAATCATTACTGGCTGAAAAGGAACGGGTTGTTTGGAGCGCAGAACCGCTGGATAAAGCGAAGCTTCTGCTTGAAGAAGTTACACCTGTGACAGAATCAGACGGCAGGCTTATCACATTATACGATGAGAGTCAAATAGGAAACTGGAACAGGATACTTGTTAACGCCGGGATTGAAGTAAAAGAGATGAAAACGAAACTCCCTGCCCTTGAAGATCTTTTCTTAGAGCTTACAGGAGGAGAGCATATTGACTAAACTTGTTCATAATGAATTGCTGAAGCTGTTCAGAAAAAAGCGGCTGTTTGTCATCATCCTGATTATTGCTGCCCTCGTCCCCCTTTTTACGTATGCTCAATACCAGCAGGCAAAGACCACTCAGGAGAAGCTTGGGAATGCAGATTGGCGTACGAAGCTCCAGCAGGAGATTGTTGACACACAGAACCGTCTAAGTTCAAGCCAGCTACAGGATGACTGGAGAAAATATTTAAAAATTCGTTTGGCCCAGCAGCAATATTATCTCGATCATGATGTTAATCCCCAGGCTCCAGGTGCTCCAACGTTCATGAGAGTTTTCGTTGAAAATTCAATCACTCTGCTTCTTCCGCTTCTTGTTATGGTGGCTGCAGCAGATCTTGTTTCCTCTGAAGCAAGCGGGGGAACCATCAAGCTCCTTCTCACCCGGCCGGTGAAACGGTGGAAAATTTTACTGAGCAAATATATAGCGCTCCTATTATCAGTATCGCTTATTGTAACAGCAGTGGCCATTCTTTCTTACACTATATCAGGTTTAGTCTTTGGCTATGGAGGATGGGATATGCCTCTTTTGACCGGATTCAGTCCAAAGGGTGAAGAACTGCTGACAAACAACGTTCATCTCATTCCTCAATGGCAATATGTTTTGATGGAATTCGGTCTGGTATGGTATGTATGCTTTGTTGTTGGAACATTAACCTTTATGCTTTCTGTACTGCTGAGGAGTACTGCTGCAGTTATGGGAATCATGCTGGCGGCATTGGTCGCCGGTGCTATTCTTTCCAATATGGTATCTTCATGGGAAAGCGCTAAATATCTATTCATGGTGAATTTAGCCCTGACTAATTATATCAGCGGCATGGCTACTCCGATTGAAGGAATGTCCCTCGGCTTTTCGTTAAGTGTACTATTGGCTTGGGCTGCAGGCGGCCTCATAGTCGCCTTCGCTGTCTTTACGAAAAGGGATGTATATTAAGATACGGGTGCCTGGCACCAGAAATAACAAAAAAAGCTGGAGCAGATAGGATCTGTTTCAGCTTTTTTATTGACTTAAACTCCGCGTTCTTGTGTATTCTTTTGGTTGGCGCCAGAACGTTTTTTCGCTAATCCAATTAGAACGACAGCGGCAATGATAAGAATTTCAAATCCATATTTAATGAACGGATTGCTGAAATATTCTTTGAGGAACGGTTCCCCAACAATCATTTTAGCAGCAGTCCAAGCCAGGATGCCTGCTCCGATCGTAATAATAAACGGAAACTTGTCGATGAGTTTCAAGAACAGTGTACTTCCCCATACAACGATAGGAACAGAAATAAGTAATCCAAGGACTACCAGCAGGAAGTCACCATGAGCAGCTCCTGCTACTGCAAGTACGTTATCGAGACCCATTACCGCATCTGCGATAATGATGGTTCTGATCGCCGTCCAGATGCTATCCTGAGCTTTAATATCATGATCCTTGTCTTCCGTCATAAGCTTATAGGCGATGTAAATCAGGATTAGTCCTCCTGCAAGGAGCAATCCTGGCACTTTAAGCAGCCAGACGACCGCCATCGTAGCCAGCGCACGAATAATCACCGCCCCAACCGTTCCCCAGATGATTACCTTTTTTTGCTGCTCTTTTTTCAAGTTTCTTGCTGCAAGTCCTATCACAATCGCATTGTCGCCTGCTAGCACCAGATCGATAATGACGATGGATAAGAGAGCAGAAAAGAATTCTGCCGTAAAAAAATCCATTATTTAATTTCCTCCTCAACATCTTGCTGTAAAAATGAAACATTATGATAGCGTTTGATCCTTTACTTCCCCATATCATTTCTTAAAAAGCTTGGAGCATGCAAGAAAAATTGCTTTGTCTTAAGTTATACGGATAACAAGGAAGAAGGTTTCAATCATTTTGAAATTTATATCATGAAAGCAGTCTCTATTGCTTTTACAAGGGGAATACTGCATGTAACGGCTAAAAAGGAGTTAGTTATGATCGTATTTTTAAAAGAACTTAAACTTCGTTTTTTTGAAGACAAAGTGTTTGATCTTTCTGCACAGCTTGCTTACTATTTCTTGGTGTCACTCTTTCCTTTTTCATTTTTAATCTTCACCATTTTAGGGTTCCTTCCCATTTCATCCGGTTCAGTGCTTGAGATTATTCGCCCGTTCGCTCCAGTACAGGCCTTTAACTTGCTGGAATATAATTTGATTTCCGTTCTTGATCAGAACAGGAGCGATATTTTCTCTATTAGTATTGTTATCACCATCTGGCTGTCTTCCATCGGAATTCTTGCCATTATCCGTGTGTTTAACCAAGCGTATCACGTGATCGAGAACCGGCCTTTCATCCGGGAACTCTTTCTTGGCATCTTATTGACTTTAGGTCTCGTATTTGCCATCGTCTCTACCTTGCTATTGCCTGTATTCGGCAATTCGGTCGGTACTTTTCTGGCGAACAGGCTTGGCTATGGCCATCCGGCATTCCACCTATGGAATACGACCCGCTGGACGTTGAGCTTCGGTATTCTGATGGTGATGTTTGTTTCACTGTACCTGATTGCTCCGAATATTCGCTTGAAGCTGAAACAGGTCTTGCCCGGAGCCTTCTTCTCTACGATTGGATGGCAGCTGATCTCCATCGGCTTTTCCTATTATGTAACACTTTTCGATTACCGGCAGATCTACGGTAATCTTGGCGCATTGCTCACCCTTATGATCTGGTTCTATCTCTCTGCGATGATTCTGATTATTGGCGGACAAATCAACGCTGCCTTGCTGACAATTCATAAGAGAAAAGCAGAACAGATATAATTTTCTGTCGAAAGGCTAGAACAGGATTGACTTTTTCACCGTTCCATATAATGATTTAAGATATAGATTAAAGTTACTTTACATAGAGGATGATGGCCTGAAATGTCGTTAAAGAATTTAATTATTATTGGGTTAGTGCTGGCTGTGGTTATTTTTCTGATCCCTTACAGCATTCCTTTAATATTAGCCCTTGTAACCGCTCTTGTGCTGGAGCCTGCAATTAAGCTTTTCATAAAGAATTTTAAAATGAAACGGTTATTGTCTGTTACAGTCGTGTTTATTTTATTTCTAGCAGGATTTGGACTTCTCTCCTATTGGCTGACTACAACATTGGTGGTTCAGACGATTGAATTCCTGTCACTTGTTCCTTCTTATGCTGTAAAAGTGTTCGCCCTTATTGAAAAAGATTTATATAAAGCAGAAAAACTTTATGCTTCACTTCCTCCCGAAGTTATTTCAACGATACAGAATGCCTTGATGGGCTTTAAGACGTTTGCTGGAAGTTTCGCGACCAAGCTGACGAATGGAATCATAGCGGTTATTGCTTCCATCCCTCAGCTGTTGATCTATCTCATCATTTATCTGGTCGCTGTGTTTTTGATTTCTCTTGATTTACCCCGGCTCTTCGCCAATTTTCTCAATCTGTTTACAACATCTGCAAGAGAAAAGGTTGAACTCGTTTTCACACAGCTTTCCAGAGCGACTGTAGGCTTCATCCGGGCTCAAATTATCCTTAGCTTTATCACGTACGTACTTGCCTTGATCGGCCTTTTAATCCTTGATGTGAAATATGCTGTACTTATCGCACTGTTTATCGTATTGGTTGATATTCTTCCTATATTAGGGACAGGGTCGTTTATTGTTCCTTGGGCCGTCTATAACTTTGTGGTCAGCAACGATTTCCTGGCCATCGGTCTATTGATTATGTTTGCTGTACTGACAGTCATCCGGCGGATCATTGAACCCAAAATCCTTGGATCCAGCCTCGGCATTTCAGCATTGGCAGCATTGATCAGCCTTTATCTCGGCTTTCAGCTCCTGGGATTCGTCGGTCTGATCGTCGGCCCTGCACTTGTCATCATCTATGAAGCTCTACGGAGTGCTGGATTTGTTAAAATTAAAATCGATTTTTAAATCTCATCTTAAAACAGGTCCTATCATTCAGGACAAAAGTACAAACTTTGGTTTGTACTTTTTTTATTTGTAGGTTAGAAATCCTATCATTTATGGGAATTATAGAACTAGATACAGAAAAAGGGACACGGGCAACGAATAACTATGTTTGCATGTCTTGTAGATGTTGGAGGAAATATGGCAACTGATGTAAAAGAACGCGACTATTATTTTGATAATGCAAGATTTATTTTAATCTTATTGGTGGTGCTGGGTCATTTCATCTCCCCCATCAAAAGCCAAAATGACTTGCTCTATACCCTTTATAACTTTATATATACGTTTCATATGCCAGCCTTTATCCTTATATCCGGCTTCTTTACAAAGGGTGTATTCAAGGATGGCTATTTGTCCAAGATTTTCAGAAAAGTTCTTGTTCCCTATGTTGTCTTTCAATTAATCTATTCATTCTTTTACTATGACTTATATGATAAAAGTGAAATGAAGCTTAATTTTTTCGACCCGCATTGGACGATGTGGTTTTTGTTAAGCCTGGTATTCTGGAACATCCTATTAAAGGTATTTGTAAAAATAAAGTATCCTTTAATCCTTGCGATCGGAATTGGAGTTGCTGTCGGTTATATTACAGAGATAGGAACATATTTAAGTTTATTGAGAACCTTTGTATTTTTCCCAGTGTTTCTGCTAGGTCATTATTTGACAAAAAGGGATTTCAAACAGATTTTAAAACCATCAATCCGGATCGCTTCCGGCATATTCATGGTCTTAATGTTTCTGGCTTATCATTTCTTCATCCCAGACCATGCCAAAGACTGGCTTTTATCTTCTTCATCCTATGCGGAAATTCTCGGGCATAACGAATGGTACGGAGGATTTATCAGGCTTGGTCTCTATGCTGTTATGTTTCTTGCCACATTCAGTTTTTTGGCGATCATTCCAAAGCGAAGATTCTTTTTTACGGAATTTGGCGAAAGAACGTTATATATTTATTTACTGCATGGTTTCGTATTAAAATATTTATTTACAACAGATTTGTTCTCCTCCATAGAGAAGAACAACTATTATGTGATGCTTCTCGTTCTGGCCGTTATGATTACAATGTTCCTTGCCAGCAAGCCGGTCATAGCCCTCGCCCAGCCGCTCATTGAACTGCGCTGGACCAAGCTGAACCGTATGCTCAAAAAGGATGAGTGATATTAAAAAACCATCTCGGATTAAATTTCGAGATGGTTTTTGTGTTATTTTGATGTTTGAAATAATAAAAACTGAAGAATAAGATAGGCAGCTAGGCGGCTGGTCATGTCTCTAAAATCAATAGCTGGATCAATCTCCACGAGATCCATGCCTTTTACGATCGGGAGGGTTGAAAGGAACTGAATGCCCCTGATGAGTTCTTCACTGTGCATGCCGCCAGGGCCGATGGCAGGACATCCTGGTGCGAAAGCCTGGTCAAGAACATCCATGTCTACTGAAACATAAACAGCAGATACCGACGATTTAAGCTGTTGAATGCTTTCTTCCAATATAGGAATGATACCACGGCTGTTTACTTCGCTCATCGGATAAACAGTGACACCTTTCTCTTTAGCATAGTCACTATAGGTCTTTCCATTGGAAAAATCACGCAATCCTATCTGGATCAGGTGCTCTCCTTTGATCTTATTCCGTTCGATCAGGTTTCGAAAGGGAGTCCCGTTTGAAGGGCCGCCATCTTCGAGATTGCGCAGGTCGTGATGGGCGTCAAACTGGATAATTCCAACCGAACCATAAATGTTGGAGAAGGCTGCGATGCTGCTGGCGCTGATTGAATGGTCTCCCCCGAGTATGATTGGAATCATACCGGGATTGTGCTTCAGTACTCCTTCCAATGCATGTTCGAATCTGGATTGTGTTTCCTTGAGATCTGTCACATGAGGCATGATGTCACCCAAGTCGGTAATGACTGATGTTTGCAGATCGATGTCCTTTTCAATGCTGTATGTCGTAAACGAATTCAGCATTTTCCTGATCACTTCCGGTGCCGCCGAAGCTCCTGAATGGGAAATCGAGGTTTTGGATAACGGCATCCCGATTAGCCCTATGCCGCTCACCTTCTCTCCGTTCCAGTCCACGAGCATTTCTCCTGCTTTTTTAATCCCCCGGTCAATGAACTTTGGTTTTCCAGAAGGCTTTAAATGTTCGATGTCATGCATAAGCAGGCTTCCTTTCTCCTGCCTTCTTTCCTTTTTTCCACACAGTATTCACGTGATTCACACCGTAATGATAAGGCAGATAGTGATAATTGGGGGCATCCCAAAGAACGAGGTCGGCCCACCTTCCCGTTTCAATGGCTCCAGCTTCACTCCCTCTGCCAATGGCATACGCAGCATTGACTGTGACGGCATTCCAAATTTCTTCAGGCTTCATTTTTAGTCTTAATGCCGCCAGGTTCATAATAAACTGAAGATTTTCGGTTGGGGAACTTCCCGGATTGAAATCTGTGGACAATGCAACTGCTCCGCCTGCCTCAATGATGCTTCTTGCTGGTGCATAGCTGTCTTTTCCAAGGTAGAACGTTGTGCCTGGGAGGAGAACAGCAATGGTTTCCGAAGTTCCAAGCAACCGTATTCCTTCTTCTGAAACACCTACGAGGTGATCGGCGGTAATGGCCCCGATCCCGCATGCCATCTCTGTCCCGCCTAGTGGATCGATTTCATCAGCATGAATTTTCACGTTAAATCCAAGGTCTTTTGCTCGCTCAAGAAACCTTCGTGATTGTTCAACTGTAAATACGCCTGTTTCGCAGAAGATATCCACAAAGTCAGCCAGTCCCTGTTCTTTAATGTAAGGAAGCACATCCAGCATGCTCTCCAAAAATCCTTCTGGTTTCCCCTTATACTCAGCTGGTACAGCATGAGCTCCGAGGAATGTAGAAACAAGGTCCATATCATGAGCCTCATTCAATCGTTTGGCCACCCTCAGCTGTTTTATTTCTGTTTCACGATCCAGACCATATCCGCTTTTGGCCTCCATTGTCGTTACACCCAAACTCAAGCTGCGATCTAGATGAAACAATCCTTTTTGAAAGAGTTCTTCCTCACTCGTATCCTTTGTTGCTTTTACGGTAGATAAGATTCCGCCCCCTCGTGCGAGAATCTCTAAGTAAGATACGCCCTGCTGTTTCAAGGTCATTTCATGTTCTCGTGATCCGCCAAATACAAGATGTGTATGTGGATCAACAAGGCCCGGGGATACAATTTTTCCTTTACAATCAATGATTTCCTTGGCCTCTAAGCCCTTCGCTTCCTCTGTTGTGCCTATAAATGCAATCTTTCCATCCTTTATACCGAGTGCACCGTTTTTGATCACAGGAAGTGTGCTCATATCCTTGCCTCGTTTTGGTCCATGCGATCCATGAATAGCCAGAAGCTGATCAATGGAGGTCAACAATGTATCCAGCATTTTACCCCTCCTATTCTTCCATCATCGGGATTTGAACTCCCTTTTCCTTGGCTGTTTTCTTTGCCAGGTCATATCCTGCATCAGCATGGCGTACAACACCCATGCCAGGATCCGAAGTCAGCACCCGCTCCAGTCTTCTCGCTGCATCATCTGTTCCATCTGCAACGATCACCATACCGCTGTGGAGTGAATAGCCCATTCCGACACCTCCGCCGTGATGCAGGGATACCCAGCTCGCCCCATTTACGGAATTGATGAGAGCATTCAGTATCGGCCAGTCTGCTACAGCGTCACTGCCGTCCAGCATGCTTTCGGTTTCTCTGTTTGGAGAGGCCACAGAACCGCAGTCCAAATGGTCACGTCCAATCACAATCGGAGCCGAAAGTTCTCCCTTGGCGACCATTTCATTGATGATACGGCCGAATTTCGCCCGTTCACCATATCCGAGCCAGCAAATTCTCGAAGGAAGTCCTTGGAACTGGACTTTTTCCCTCGCCATTTTAATCCAATTGCATAAGTGTTCATTATCGGCAAATTCTCTTAGAATGACTTCGTCTGTTTTATAAATATCCTCAGGATCGCCGGAAAGAGCTACCCATCTGAAAGGCCCTTTCCCTTCACAAAATAGAGGACGGATAAAGGCCGGAACAAAACCTGGGAACTGGAATGCATCTTTTACGCCCTCATCAAAGGCGACCTGGCGGATGTTGTTGCCATAATCAAACGCCACCGCACCCTTTGCCTGCAGGTCAAGAATCGCCTGTACGTGTACGGCCATGCTTTCCTTTGCCTTTCGGATATACGTATCTGGATTTTCCGTCCGCATTTTTTCCCCTTCTTCCATCGACATTCCAGCAGGAAGATATCCATTTAGCGGATCATGAGCTGAAGTCTGGTCAGTAACAAGATGCGGTATTTCATTTCTTTCTGCCAACTGAGGCAATAGCTCAGCAGCATTTCCCAGCAAGCCGATGGACAGAGGCTTCTCTTGAGTCATGGCTTCCTTTGCCAGCGATAATGCCTCATTCAAATCCTTGGCAAGCACGTCACAATATTTAGTATCGATTCTTCGCTGGATGCGAGAAAGATCGCACTCAATCGCGATCACAACCCCTCCGTTCATCGTAACTGCCAGCGGCTGTGCTCCTCCCATGCCTCCAAGGCCCGCCGTAACGGTTAACGTTCCTTTAAGAGAATGGTTAAAATGCTTGCGTGCCGCTTCAGCAAACGTTTCAAAGGTTCCTTGCAAAATTCCCTGTGTACCGATATAAATCCAGCTTCCAGCCGTCATCTGGCCGTACATCATGAGCCCCCGTTTTTCTAAATCACGGAACGTCTCCCAATTGGCCCATGCTGGTACAAGGTTTGAGTTTGCAAGTAAAACTCTCGGTGCGTCTGGATGAGACTTAAATACTGCTACAGGTTTACCGGATTGGATCAGGAGGGTTTCATCGCTCTCCAGTTTCTTAAGGGATTCCAAAATTTTTTCATAGCTCTCCCAGTTTCTCGCCGCTTTCCCGATTCCTCCATAAACAACAAGCTCTTCCGGTTTTTCAGCAACTTCTGCATCAAGGTTATTCATCAGCATCCTCAGTGCTGCTTCTTGAACCCATCCTTTCGTATTTAATTTGTTACCGCGTGGAGCCGAGATTTTTTGAATGGTATTTGACATGGTTATTTCCTCCTCTTAGCATTGCATTTCTTTTGAATTTTCGTTTGGGTGTTTCAGAAGTCCGTCCCATCGAACTTCTTTCAGCCAAGCATTCATTCGTTCAATATCCGCGGAAAAAATTCTGTCAGACGTAATAGGAGGACAAACGGCAGAAGCCTGGTCATAGATTTTGCGGGTTGCGGGTGCAAGGAGATCTATCCCTCTATAGTAGACGGCTTGAAGAGCGCAGATCATTTCAATAGCAAATACTCTTCTTACATTGCTGATAATCTGGTAGGCATGCCGTGCCCCGATGGTTCCCATACTGACATGGTCCTCCTGATTCGCCGAGGAAGGAATAGAATCCACACTCGCAGGATGAGCAAGCGTTTTGTTCTCAGAGACCAATGAAGCCGCACAATATTGCATGATCATCGCTCCAGACTCAAGGCCTGGATTAGCGCTGAGGAATGCCGGCAGATCACTGAGCTGAGGATTGACCATCCGTTCGATCCTCCTTTCTGAAATGTTGGCGAACTCTGCCATCGCAATGCTGAGAAAATCCATGGCAAGGGCAATCGGCTGGCCATGAAAATTGCCGCCTGATATAACCTTTCTTCCTTCATCAAAAATAAGAGGGTTGTCTGTTGCTGCATTAATTTCAATTTCCAGCTTCTCTTTTACATAGCCCAGTGCCTGCCAGGAAGCACCATGTACCTGAGGAATACAGCGGATAGAATAAGCATCCTGCACTCGTACTTCTCCTTGCCGCGTTGTCAGCCGGCTGCCTTCCAAGTAGGAAAGGATGCGTTCAGCTACTGCTGTTTGCTCTTTATAACCGCGCGCCAGATGAATGTCTTTGTCAAAAGCGTCAGTGATAGCTGTTAAACCTTCCATCGTTAACGCAGCTATGGCTTCTGACTGGCTGGCAAGCTGCTCTGCTTCTAAATAGGCCGCAACTCCCTGAGCTGTCATCGCCTGTGTGCCATTGATGAGGGCAAGGCCTTCTTTAGCCGTAAGTGTGAGCGGCAGGATTTCTTCCTGCAGCAGCGCTTCCATCGCACTCATTCGCTTTCCGCGGTACCATACTTCTCCTTCACCGATCAAAACAAGAGCCAGATGGGACAGCGGTGCAAGATCACCGCTTGCTCCCAAGGACCCTTGCTGAGGAATTACCGGATGGATCTGGCAGTTTACAAGTTTAATCAGGGTTTCTACTACAGCCGGTCTTACTCCCGAATATCCTTTTAATAGAGCGTTGGCACGCAAAACGACCATCAGGCGGCTTACATTTTCAGGAAAAGGCTCTCCTACCCCGCATGCATGGCTTCTTATTAAATTCAATTGCAGTTTTTCAGTATCCTCCGGAGCGATATAAACATCGCTTAGCTTTCCGAAACCTGTCGTGATCCCATAAATGACTTTCCCTTTTGCAACAATATCCTCTACTGCTCTTCGGCTTTCTTTTACTCTTTTTATACTTTCTTCACAGGCAATCACTTGTTCATTGGTACTTAAGATGCTTTTTGCCTCTTCTAAAGTCAATTTATGTCCTGTCAGAACTACCATGCGTCATCCTTCTCCTTTTTGGATAATGTAAAAAAAAAACGCAAAAAGAGGCTGCATTTAAAGAACAGCAAAAAAACCTGTTCTTTGAAACACAGCCCCCTAAATTCCACTATTTGCTATGGGCTTTTATTTATATATGATTGATGCCGAGTCCGATGGCTTCATGTTCCAGACCTTTGACCGGTGCGCCGATCGTCCCGTATAAAGCTACAGCAATCCATTCTCCTTCTTCCGGCTGCTCATATGGCTGTCCCCTCACAATGGCAAACCGTAAACCTACCGTCCGAAGAACCGTTCCAAGCTGAACTTGCCCCCGGGTAACTCCGTGAAGCGCTTCCATAATGGCATGGTATAACGCATGGGTTTCACGATAGACCCCTCCATTGATGATCTGGTTCTTTTTTGCAGCTGTTTCGATTGCTGCCACTACTTTATTCGATTCCATGGAACCTACTTTACCGGTGCAGTGGAGCCATCCGAGTTCGCCCACCTTCGATTGGTGAGATTCATCCAATACATAAAGCATGGCAAGCTTGCCGATTAACTTCTGTTCTGCAAGAGACATCTTATCCACTACTTTCGCTTAAATCGCAGCTTTCATTAATAACTAATTGCTCACTACACTCAGTTTATGCCTTTCTGAATTGTTCGTCAATTCCTTTTCAACAACTTATCACTTTATCAGGGCAGCATGTCACATGTATAAACTAGTAATCTATCGGGCATGCTGTGTTTATCAATCAATGAAAGAGAGTGGTAGTGTTGATTAACCTTCAAAAAGAAATTGTACATGCCACCATGAAACGGCCTCCCGTTAAAAACGAGAACAGCCATGATTTTTTCATCGGCTATGATGGACAGGATACTCCTTTCCTACTGCTGCCAACAACACCAGGGCTGCTCCTTGAAGATGAATGCTATGGCATTTCATTCCAGAGGGATGTATGCAATCCCTATAAATACCATTTGGATACACACATCGTCCCGGTCGACTTGAATAATATCCGCATGTTCATCGACCACCTTGCTTTCTTTTTCGGACCTGACCATAATATGCTGAACATTTACCTGGAAAGCAGCTGCTATCAGGCCTATGTAAGCTGGAGCACTAAGAAACAAGAGGAGGTAATTAAAGAGACATTGCTGAAGTATGATGCTGTTTCTTCATTAGATGAGAAAAAGAAATACAGTGAATTGTTAGAACAGCTTTTAAGAAATTGACTTAAAAATCTTGATCCTGGAAAAGTTATCTACTTAGTTAGCCATTGACAAGACCATCATTCGACAATATACTACAAATAGTTTGAAAATAAAAATTTTCAATATATTCAAATTATAAAGATTAATCAATGAATGGGGGACATCAATGAGTATTTTCAGAAAAAAATCCATTTCAGAAATGTTAGCTCAAAGTAACAATAAAGGATTGAACCGCTCATTAGGAGCATTTGATTTAACATTATTGGGCATCGGGGCAATTATAGGAACCGGAATATTTGTTTTGACTGGAGTTGTAGCAGCTGAACATGCTGGTCCTGCTCTCATCCTTTCTTTTATCATATCTGGTCTTGCTTGTGCTTTCGCCGCCTTCTGCTATGCCGAGTTTGCATCGACCGTTCCTATCGCCGGCAGTGTTTATACCTATACTTATGCCACGTTAGGTGAAGTTTTTGCCTTTTTGATCGGCTGGGATCTGATGCTGGAGTACTTGCTCGCCACATCTGCTGTTGCAACCGGCTGGTCCGCTTATTTCCAGTCATTGATCGCTGGATTCGGCCTTCACCTTCCACATGAGCTTGCAACAGCTCCAGGATCCGGCAAGGGGGGATGGATTAACCTCCCGGCGGTTATCATCATTTTGCTGATTACTACGCTATTAAGCAGAGGAATCAGGGAGAGCGCCCGCGTCAACAATATTATGGTATTCATAAAGCTTGCTGTTATTATTCTGTTTATTGTTGCCGGTGTCGGCTATGTGAAACCGGATAACTGGACACCATTTATGCCGTTTGGTTTCGAAGGGATTGTAGCTGGTGCCGCAACAGTATTCTTTGCCTATATCGGATTCGACGCAGTAGCAACCGCAGCCGAAGAAGTGAAACGGCCGCAGCGTGATCTGCCTCTCGGAATTATCTGGTCGCTTACCATCTGTACCGCATTGTATATTGTAGTATCCCTTATTTTAACTGGTATGGTGCCCTACAATAAATTGAACGTAGCAGACCCTGTTTCCTTCGCCCTGCACTACGTAGGCCAGGATTCCATTGCAGGTCTTGTATCAGTCGGTGCGATTACGGGAATTACCACTGTTCTGCTCGTCATGCTTTTCGGACAGGTTCGAATTTCTTATGCGATGAGCCGCGACGGCCTGCTGCCGCCGATACTTTCTAAAGTTCATCCGGTATTTAAAACGCCATTCAAAAATACCTGGCTTACGGGATTTATCGCAGCCGGAATTGCCGGTTTTATCGATCTTACAACGCTTGCACACCTAGTTAACATGGGAACATTGTCAGCATTTGCTCTTATCGCTGTAGCTGTGATCGTGTTAAGGAAAACACATCCAAACCTGGAAAGAGCATTCAAAGCTCCATTCGTTCCTGTATTGCCAATCTTAACCGTTTTATTCTGTCTTTACTTGATGATCAGTCTTCCTTCGATCACATGGATTTCTTTTGTCATCTGGATTGCTATCGGCCTAATCGTTTATTTTTTCTACGCCCGCACGAGAAGCAAACTTAATTAAATAAAATCAAAAAAAAGAGGTGCGGAGAATTTCCCGCGCCTCTTTTTATCCTGTATATACATCGCCATCAGGATAGTGAATGATTGCTTTATTCAGTTTCGAGGGAGAAGTGCCCCAGCCCGATTTTCCCCAAGAACATGATGCAGATGAATCTTCAGAGGATTTACACTCCTTCATTTTCGAAACGGTTTAAATCTCTATTTTGTCCGATCACTACGAGAACATCACCTGGCCTCAATACCACATTGGCAATCGGAGAAACAAGAATATCGTTGTCTTTTTTTATTGCGACAATATTACATCCGTATTTGGCACGGACATCAAGTTCCGTCAGGGTTTTGCCTGCAAGTTTGTCAGTGACTCCTACTTCAATGATGCTGTGTTCGTTGGATAGTTCAATAAAATCAATAATTTTCTCAGACGTAATAAGCTGGGCTACCCTGAGGGCCATGTCACGTTCAGGATGTATGATTCGGTCCGCACCCACTTTTTCAAGGACTTTATGATGATAGTCATTTTGAGCTTTAACCCAGACTTTGTTCACTCCTGCTTCTTTTAAAAGAAGCGTAGTTAAGATACTGGATTGGATATCTTCCCCAATCGATACGATCACATGATTGAAATTTCGAATACCGAGAGCGCTTAACGCTTTCTCGTCTGTAGAGTTTGCCTGTACAGCCTGAGTAGCAATACTGGCGTATTCATTTACCCGCTCGATATCCCGGTCAACAGCCATGACTTCATATCCCATTTTTGCAAATTCTCTGCATATGCTTCCACCGAAACGGCCTAGCCCTATAACGGCAAACTGCTTGTCCATTCCTCTCTCTCCCTAGAAAACAAATATTAGATAAGAACAAATAAAAAAAGACCATTATAAAAATGGTCAGCTACTTTCCAAACTGTCCCTTTCTTCCTGTATAACGCTTACGAGGTTAGCTGCCGGATTAGGAATTGGAAGTATCCCTTCTTATTTCTAAGATTCACCCCAAAAAAGTGGTTTCCCTGCTCTTAAAAAGCGATTTAAAATTAAGCGATTTAAAGGCTATGCGATTTTGAATAAATATAATGTAATCCTGCAAATGTTAATTGTCAATGCTTTCTTAAGGACTTCATTTCAGGTTAAAAAACGCCTGCTGCCTGCATTCCAATAATTGAAATGCCAAGGAGCCATACATATATAGCAAAGCCCTTTAAAGAACCTTTTTTCACTAGAGAGATCATCCATTTAACCGCTAAGTAGCCGAATAATGCTGACATGGCTGTCCCAAGGAAAAGGGAGAAGAACGATAATTGTTCCGCCTGGCCGCCCAGCACATCTTTCACTTGAAGCAGACACCCTCCCGCGATAGCCGGTATAGATAACAAAAAGGAAAAGTAAGCTGCTGTTCCTCTGTCAATCTTACGGAAAAGTGCTGCAGCAATCGTTAACCCTGAACGGGATACTGCAGGCAGGATTGCTGCTCCCTGAAAACTTCCAATTAAAACCGCATCCATAATCGTAATGTCTTCCAGCTGCTTATGTCCTCTTGATTTCATGGTATCCGCAAACCAAAGCACACACCCTGTGGCAAGAAACTCCCATCCTACAGTAACACCGGTCTTCGAGATCTCCTCAAAATAGTCCTTAAATGACAAGCCTATAATAACGGTGGGTATAGTGCCTGCCACAAGCAGCATGGACAGTCTGCTGAAGGGTTTCTTAATCAGTTCTTTGATCTCATTCCAATAAATTGTCACCACTGCAATCAGTGTGCCAATATGAAGCATACTGTCGAGGAACAGCCCTGCTTCATCCAGTCGAAAGAAATGCCTTCCTAAAAGAAGATGCCCTGTGGAACTTACAGGCAGAAATTCAGTCATCCCCTGAATAATCCCTAATATGACCGCCTCAAGCCAATCCATGTGTTCACCTCTTATCACTCATCATGATAAAACGTATTCACCGGAAAGGAAAGTTAGTACAAGGGTTTACTACAGAATACCGGAAAACAGCCGAGCAATCGATTCCTTCGTCCGCTCCCATAATCCTCTTTTATAAAAACCGACAGGCCTTACCTTTTCACTATCTTTTATATCTTCCTCATAATGTTCTGCGAGGTCTTTTATCGATGAAGTCCCCGTTAAAAATACATTCACTTCAAAATTCAGATGAAAGCTTCTCATGTCCATGTTCGCTGTACCGATGGATGCCATGTCCCCATCTACGATGATAACTTTCTGGTGTAAAAACCCCTTCTTATAAGAATAGATTTCAATTCCGCTGCGCAGCAATTCAGGAAAATACGACCTTGTAGCATACTGCGTCAGAAAACCATCGTTGATCTCCGGCACCATCAGCCTTACCTGAACCCCTTTTCTTGAAGCAATTCTTAATGCAGTTCTGATGGCTTCGTTCGGAACAAAATAAGGCGTAGCGATCCAGATGGATTTTGTTGCACAGGATATGAGGGAATAATACAAATCACTCATGATGCCTTCCTGAGTATCCGGTCCGCTCGGAACCACTTGAACCACCCCATCCCCTGCAACAGGAACAGGCTTGATATACTCTTCCTTCTCAAGCAGGTATTCTTCACTGACGTAATCCCAGTCCAGTAAGAACACAGCGTGAAGCGTTTGAACGGCTTCTCCCTCCATGACCATATGGGTATCACGCCAAAAACCGAATTTTTGGTCCTCTCCCAAATATTCAATTCCTACGTTCAGGCCTCCGACAAATCCTACTGCTCCATCAATGACGATAATCTTACGGTGATTTCTAAAATTAAACTTTTGATTAAAGAATCCATATTTAATAGGCAGGAACGAATAAACCTTAATGCCAGCTTTTTTCATTCGGTCGACTTCATGTGATGCGAGGGTGAGGCTTCCAACCGCATCATATAAGAAGCGAACTTCAACCCCTTCTTCGGATTTACGAATTAAAATATCGATAATTTCTTTCCCAAGACGGTCCGATCTGAAAATGTAATATTCAATATGTATGTACCTTGTGGCTTCCAGCAGTCTGCGTTTGATTTCAGGAAATGTTTCTTCCCCATTCTTAAGGATTTTTGTCTGGGTGGCACTGTTTTGAAAGGTCATCGTTACGTTGTGCGCAAATCTTGAAAAACAAGCTTGATGCTCATTAAATAAAGACCAATCCGGTTTCTGTTCTCTTTTGGCAAGCAGCAGCAATTCTTCTCTGTCATGCTTCCGTTTGCTCTTGAAAAGGTGGCCCTTTAAGTAAAGCTGTCCGGAATACAGGTAAAAAATATAACCGAAAAGAGGAAAGAACACTAAAGCATAGATCCAGACCAGCGTATGCTGTGCTGTCCGGTTTTCGAGCAGAAGAGAATAAATAGTGATAAAAAGGATCGCAAAATAAGCAGCGGCGCTCCCCCACTTCCAATACAATCCCATATTTGAAAAAAAGATGATGTACAAAGCTGCAATCATTGCAAGGACAAATGAAAATTCAAGAATTCGTTTCATGGCTGATTCTCCTACTGCTTGGTTTTCAACTAAAATTCCCGTAAAATCAGTCCATTAAACCAAGAAGAAGGAGAAAGCTTCTCCCTCTTACCATTCATCTTCATTATGTTCAAACAAATCAATGACCCCAAGTACGATATGTGCAAGTCCAAACCCAAGCAGGATGTTAGAAAGTGAAGAATACTTGCGTGTGTTACCTCTAAAAGAAAAAGAAGCCAAGCTTACAACAGTTCCTAATACAGTGGGAATCAACCCTTCTCTTCTCAGCATAAAGATCCCTCCTTCATCTTGAATATCTATAGTATTTTCAACTTCAGCCGGAGTATGAAATATTTCATTTCAAAGCCCTTTATGCAAATCAGAATGAGCAAAAGAAAAAACAACGGAAAAAGATCCGTTGTTTTTTTATGGTGCGAACGTCAGCTCTTCGCTTTGTGAGGTATTCTTCCCAAATTTCCCGTAAATCGTAATCAGCATTTCACGCTCTTCCTGAGAGAGTTTACTCAATAAATTTTCCATACTTACCAGACGCCGCTCTTCAGCTTCATGCAAGATTGCAATTCCTGTTTCGGAAAGCTCCAAATAAACAATTCTTCGGTCAGCTTCACTGCGGTAACGCTGCACGTAATTCTTTTTATAGAGGCGATCCACCGCTACGGTTACTGCACTCGGCTTCACTTCAAGCATTTCAGCCAATTCAGTAACTGTCCAACGGTCTCTTACAGATAGCATTCTCATTAAAATGTATTGGGTTCTGGTTAGATCTCCTTCACCTGTCGTTTCCGGATGCAAACTTTTAGACAGTATATAATGAGCCACTTCCAGCTTTTCAACATATGCCTTTAGTCCTTCTATTTTCATTTAATAGAATCCTCCAACTTTATGAACTAATAACATTATACTAAAAAATCTAAACATTGGAAATTTATTTTTTGGAAAATTAGAATTTCTAGGTCTAATGGCTCACTTGGATAAAATTGACATACTTTACGGGATGAGGTAATATAAATTTATAACGTTCAATATAATTTGAACGTTCAAAAGGAGGAGAACATGCAAGAAATTTATTATTTGGAAGATGCCGAACAGCTAAAAGTCATTAGCGATCCCCTTCGCTTAAAAGTCTTATGGGAAATTATTGATGAAGCCAAAACAGGAAAAATGATTGCTGGTATTCTCGAAGCCCCCGCCCCAAAAATTCATTATCATTTAAAAGAATTAGACCGCGTGGGATTGATTACAGTAGAAAAAACTGAGGAAAAAAACGGCATCATCCAAAAATTTTATCGTCCGATCGCCAGAAATTTTTCTGTTGAAAACATTCTTAAACAACACAAGGATCATGTGAAAAATGAATTATCCGATACGCTCAGGGAAAATGTTCTAATTTCCCTTGATAAAACAAAAAGCTATTTGCGCAGGGTAGACAGCAGCTTGTTCGAAGAGTGGAAACAGATTAAATTCGGCTATGACCAATTGTATTTGAATGAGGCTCAAATCCAGGAATTTGAGGAAAAAGCGAAAGAACTGCAGGAGTTAATTAATTCCTTAAAAAAAAACCGGCAGCAGGACGGAGAGCTCTATCACACGCTGCTGCTGGCATTCCCGTTCCGTGAACCCGAATATCCTGACGAATAGGAGAGGAGTTAACATGGCAGAAGCTATAATCAAAGAAGAACAGCCGGCAATTCCGGTTTCTTTTTCCAGCCAAAAAAATTTATGCTCTTGTGGGGAGTTACTTTTTGTTCAGCCTTCAGTATTGCAATATTTTTGTTTTCTCAATCCTGGTACATTGTAAAAACACTTAATATGGAAGCCTCTCTTGGAATGGTAATGATCGCATCAAGTATTCCCCGCCTCCTGTTCATGGCTGTTGGAGGGGTCATCGCAGACCGTGTAAGCCGGACCAAAATCTTATCGGTCTCTAACCTTACACGCTCTATCCTGCTCGGCGGACTCTTGATCTTGCTCGGTTCAGGTGAGGTTTCTGTCTATTCATTTGCCGTATTCGGCCTCGTCTTTGGAATTCTCGATGCCTTCGTCTGGCCTGCAAACAGTGCGCTTCTTCCCATGCTTGTTGAGGATTCTCAGCTGACAAGAGCAAACTCCATCATTCAGACGACTCAGCAAGCCTCTATGATCATTGGGCCGATGATTGGAGGATTCCTTGTCTCATGGGGAGGGTACCTGTTCTCCTTTTCTGTACCGGCAGTCATGCTGTTATGCTCGGCTTTACTCAGCAGATTGATTAACTTAAAGCCTGCCTCCACTGACAGCAGCGGCGCACCAGGTATTTTCGCCTCCATCAAAGAAGGCTTTTCCTTTGTTAAGACTCAGCCATTCCTAATCGCTCTCTTCATCAGTACCATATTCATAAATTTAAGCGTAGTAGGGCCGTTGATGATGGGATTGCCCATTTTTGTAAAAACCATCTTGCATGGTTCTGCTCTTGATTTCAGCTATATGGACGGATCAATGGCTGCAGGAATGGTCGTCAGTTCTCTGGTCATCGGCTTCCTCAATGTAAAAAGATACCGCGGCATGTTTGCGACGGCCGCCCTGTTTTCCATGGCGGCGGCTCTCATGCTTTTTAGCCAAACTCACTTTAAAGCCGGGTGCATGGCCGTCTTATTTCTAATCGGCATGACATTTCCAGCAACGAATATCCCGATCCTCTCTATTTTTCAGCAATTAGTGGATAGGTCGATGCTCGGAAGGCTTTCAGGATTATTAACCATGGCTTCCTTGGGGTTAACCCCTGTTTCCTATGCGGTTACCTCTTTCTTTCTTTCAAATGGCGTCTCTATCGCTTCCATTATGTTTGGCGGCTCCTGTTCATTGCTGCTCGTCAACTTGATTGTACTTTGGAAATTGCCTGTATTTCGTAAAACCAGCTGAGGAGGAATAAAAGTGAGAATACTGATCATTGGCGGTACACGATTCGTAGGAAGATATATTGCGGCTTCATTTTTACAGAAAGGCCATCAGGTTACTCTTTTCAATCGGGGGTCAAATCAAGAACTGTTTCCTGAATGCCAAACCCTGATTGGAGACAGAGACAGCGATTTAAAGCCATTACGAGGACAGAAGTGGGACGCTGTTGTCGACACGTGCGGATATTTCCCGAGGCAGACTGAACAAATGGCGAAAACTCTGAGGGATTCAGTTCCTCACTACACGTATATTTCTTCTGTATCCGCCTATAAAAGCATGGAGGAAAAAAACCAGACAGAAGAAAGTGAACTTGGTGTCCTTACGGATCCAGCCACAGAGGAAATAACCGGAGAGACATATGGCCCATTAAAAGCCGCCTGTGAGGAAAAAATCAAACAGACCTACGGTGAGTCCTGTCTGATCATCCGTCCCGGCTTAATTGTCGGACCCCACGATTATTCAGACAGATTTACGTATTGGCCTGCCAGAGCAGCGAAAGGCGGGGGAATTTTAGCACCTGCAGAACCAGAAAGACAAGTTCAATTCATTGATGTCAGGGATTTGTCTGAATGGATCGTTTCAATGGTGGAGAAAAAAGCAGCTGGAGTGTTTAATGCAGTAGGAGATCATTATAGGATGGCTGAAGTCCTGAAAGCCTGTCTCTCTGTCACCAAATCCGGGGGTGAGCTTATTTGGGTAGAAGAATCCTTCTTAAATGAGAAGAAAGTCGATGAATGGATGGAACTTCCGTTATGGATTTCCTCCAAGAAATCCATCGGAATACAGCATATGAACAATGACAAAGCGATCGCCTCCGGGCTTGCTTTCCGAAGTATCCAAGAAACCATTATGGACACCTTTAACTGGGATAAGACCAGAAATATGAAACCAGAAGACTATAAAGCCGGCATGTCCCCGGATAGGGAGAAGGAACTGCTATCCGAATGGCGCGCCAAAACAGTGTCACATTCTTGATCATTTCTGAAAAAATTGGAAAATTGGGTGACTTCCCCATGGCACTTGTCCAGTCTTGAACAATAACAGCTGCATATTGTAATCATGTAGAGAATGTCACTCTATCCTGCCGGCTTAAAAGTCTCTCCGGCAGAAAAAGCTCTTCCCCACCCCAATTCTTCATCATGCGTTCGGCTTTTGCCATAATCCCTAAGATTATGGCTTTTTTTTGATTATTTCTTTCTGGGCAAATGGAACGAAGAATAAGGATCTGTGTACTTCGTCAGTTCAGACGGCAGCTTTCCAGCCGTAAATACCTGCTGAATTTCACGGTGGCTGATCTCCATCTTGGCTAAAGCTGGATAGATCGAATAATCCGTTCTCTGCTGATAGCGGCTGTCCATCGTTTGGAAAGCCTTTAGTGTAGATTCTTCAATTTCATTTACATACTGATGAATTTGATGAATCTGCTGAACAATCATTAAATATTCTGCCTTCAAACGGTGCATTTCCTCTATCTTTTTCTTCATCGTTCTTGTAGCAGCATCCACTTCACGGTCTCTTGCCTGATGAAGGGTATTCACAAAATCCTTCATCCTGTCCCGTCTGGTTTCTTTAAGCTCATCCAGATGTTCCATGGCATCCCGTTCCTTCGCTAACAGCCTGAGATACTCGTCCTTACTCTCATGAAGGGCTTCCATACTGACACGGGAATTTCTTCTGCCATACTGTCCAAGAAGACTCTCATACTCTGAAGAGGCCATATCCTTCTGCTTATGTAGGATCTTCCATCGATCATTAGCCTCTTTTATACGTTCTTCATAATCCTTGCTTATTTGATTAAACTGCTTAAGTTCAGGATACATACCGTACTCCTTTCTAATAAGAAAAGCTGAAGTGTCCTACCTGGGACGAAAAAATGCATCTAGTTTTCGTCCTTCGAGGGCCAATGACGAAAAAAGCTTTTAGTTTTCTTCCCTGGACACTGAAGCTGGATCAGCTAAATTCCATCTTCTATATTATTCGTGAAAGGAATCTTGTTTAATGGTCTCGAAGTTTAGAGGGTTAGAACTATATTCTGCAGAAAGAGGAACACACATGAAATCGATTTTAGTTGTCCGGCATTGCAAAGCCAGTGGCCAGGAAAGAAACGCTGTCCTGACAAAGGAAGGATTGCAGCAATCCCACGATTTAAAGAACTTTCTAATGAACAAACCCGTTGACAGAATTATTTCAAGTCCTTTTACCAGAGCAGTTGATTCCATTGAACCTCTGGCAAAATTTAAGGATCTCCCCATCGAAAAAGATGACCGCTTAGCTGAAAGGATATTATCCTCAAAGGATCATCCTGACTGGCTGAAACTGCTTGAGCATTCCTTTTACGACTTTGAAGCCGTTCTTGAAGGAGGAGAATCCAATCGGAAGGCAATGGAAAGGGTTCGGCCGCTTCTGAAAGAAATCATCGCTTCGCCGTATCAGTGTATCGTTCTTGTCACACATGGAAATTTAATGACTCTGTTATTAAAACTCTTTGATGAACGCATGGGTTTTTCAGAATGGAAGGCTCTATCGAACCCCGATGTATATGAAGTGACCGTACAGGAAGAAAGCCGTATCCAAAGAATCTGGAAATAAACTGGTAGTTGTTTCCACACCCCCACCCGCGGACACCTAAGGGCGAAACCTGTGTTGTAGCTAACATCACTATACAAAAACGGGAGGAATACATCCATGAAAAAGGTAGTAGTAGCTTCAATTCTAGGTGCATCATTATTCGGTGCTAACGCAGGAATTTCTCATGCGCAAGATTGCCCTCAAGGTGGAAATGTACAAGTACAACCACAACAAGGACAATCGAACGCTGATATAAATAAATTAATCGAATCTCTTAAAAAACAAGGATTCGATGTACAAACTCAAAAAGCTGAGCAAAAGCAACAACAAGCTCCAGCTCAAGAAAAAACTCAAACTCAAGCAGCTCCACAACAGCAAAAAGCGAGTGAAGCACCAAAGTCTGACGCTGCTGCTGGGCAATTAACTGCTGACGAAAAGCAAATGGTTGACAAAGTAAACCAAGAGCGTGAAAAAGCAGGGGTTAAACCGCTTCAAGTAGATATGGAGCTAACTAAAATGGCTCGAGTAAAAGCACAAGACATGATCGACAATAACTACTTCGATCACAATTCACCAAAATACGGTTCCCCATTCGACATGATGAAGAAGTTTGGCATCCAATACCAAACAGCTGGTGAAAACATTGCCGGAAACTCTTCAGTTGATGGAGCTCACACATCTCTTATGAACTCTCAAGGACACCGTGAAAACATCCTTAAATCTGACTACACAAAAGTTGGTATCGGGATTGTTGACGGCGGAAAGTACGGTAAAATGTTTGTCCAAGAATTCACTGGATGATCATCAAAAAAAAGAGGCTGCCCCTGCGGGCGCCTCTTTTTTGTATGGACATTCATTTCTCCCGCATTTACTCTCAATTTAAATCGGCAAAACCACTTCAAATGTTGTCCCTTTTCCTACTTCACTTGAAACCCTTACCCGGCCTTTATGATTTTCAATAATCTTATAGCTGACCATGAGCCCTAAACCTGTTCCCTCTTCTTTTGTTGTATAGAATGGTTTTCCAATTCTGTCCAATACTTGGTTCGGCATTCCCGTTCCATTATCCGTAAAGCAGAAATGAACATAATCTTTTCCTTTGCGGAAAGCTTTAATGGTAATGGTTCCACCTTCCGCCGTCGCTTCAATCCCATTTTTTATTAAATTAATAAAAACCTGTTTAATCTGAAAAGGATCACAATCAATATCAGGAATGCCTTCGCCAATCTCCATTTCCAGTTCAATGTTTTTTAGGATCGCCTGTGTCTGAAGCAGGGAGACTGTTTCTTTTAGTGTGAGCACGAGACTGCTTTTTTCAATATGCTGGCGGTCGGTCTTGGCAAGCAGCAGAAACTCTTTGATAATATACTCAATCCGGTCAACTTCGTTTAAAATAATGGAATAATAAGCATCATGTGCTTGGCTTTCATTTTTAAGCAGCTGGATAAACCCTTTAAGGCTGGTGAGAGGATTACGGATTTCATGGGCGACTCCAGCAGCCATCTCACCGACGACATTCAAGGTCTCCGCTTTTAGAAGGCGGGCTTCTGTCTGCCTTCGTTCAGTCACATCTTCCAGGATACACAGGTGGATGCCCGGCAGTATGTCTTTCTTTCCTGTAAATTCAATCAGCCTTTTTTCGTCTGCAAATCCTGATTTAAACTCCCATTTGAGGCTCGGATCGAGCATGAACAGATCCCAATTAAGAGATAATTCTCCTTCATCTTCCTCACAGATGAAGGCATCCAGCCTGTTTTGGTTTAAATCCCCGTGTGAGATTCCCAGCACCTTGCGCGCGGCTGGATTAGCTTCGAGAATGACTCTGCTGTTATTCAGCAAAAGAATAGGATTGAGTGTATTATTAAATATTTCTTTGTATTTGTGCGTATAGAGTATTAATTCTTCTCGTGATTTTGTATCGCGTGTACAATCCGTTGAAGTACCAACAACTTCTGATACCTGTCCATTATGAAACACAGGTGAAAGAACCGTATGATAAGAACGGTCCGCATAGTGCGTTTCAAAAAAGCAGGCATGGCCGCTGAAGGCTTTTTCAAAGTAAATTTCCCAGTGCTGAATAGTTTTAAGAGGTATCAGATCACTCAAAGGGCGTACTGCAGCAGCTCCACGAATTGCAATTTCTTGGGCAAACTTCCCCTCAGAGTGCGTGACAACATAGTTTCCTGCAGCTTTTCTTTTCAGCTTGAAAAATTGAACCGGACTGAGTTCCAATGTATGAATCTGTCCGTCCTCCTTTTGAGGTTGTTCTATACGCCTCTGCATATTCATCATTTTCACTAAAAATTGTTCAACCATGGTGTGTATACCCCTTTTCTCCATAGTTGGATTTTTGTACGCTATCGATCCCCTTTGATATAATTCGGTAAAAGGTAAGAAATTCCTATTATGCAAAGTGCCTAATTTTCTTTAGGAATTACTAGTAATAATATCCTATGAAGGATAGAAAATCCCTCCTTGCTCAAATGAGCAAGGAGGGATTTTCTTATTTTGCCTTTTCTGCAAAATCAATCATAAGATTTTGAGAAAGAGGTCCAATTATTTTTTTTTGGATTATCCCCTTGGAGTCAATCAAATAACTCGTCGGAAGAGATACCGCCTGAAACTTCTTACTGACCGTTCCATCCGTATCTAACAAAATCGGAAACGCTGCTTTTCGTTCCTTTACAAATTCTGAAACCGAATCCGTGCTTTTCTCTGTATATCTTAGATTTACTGCCAGGATTTCCAGCTTCTTTTCTTCATATTGGTTGAAGACTTTCTGCATATCGGGCATTTCTTTTCGGCAAGGAGGGCACCACGTTGCCCAGAAATTCAGAATGACCTTTTTACCACGGTAATCTTTAATGGAAACCTTTTCTCCGTTCAGTGCCATTATCGTAAAATCCGGCACTTTATTGCCTGGTTTTAAGCCTGTACGTCCATTCTCCTCCACCGGGCTGAATGTACCCCTCGATGCATTCCGGTCCTTAGGTTGTGCTTCCTGCTTTGATGTCCAAAGGGCGAGCCCGATTAAACCAACGAGGATGAGAACAATAATGAATGGTTTTATTTTCATAGAATCTGCCTCTTTATGTTTTTCTTGATGGGTTTCTTCCCCTGCATATTACAGCTTAGAAAGAAGGACAATAGAGCCTTTAGGCTGTGTGCTTTTTGCTGTAGGTTCTCTTCCGAATAAACTCCTTTTTTTCTCCAAAGTTTTATAAAAACTTCCTGAACCACATCTTTTGCAGTATCTTGCCTCTGGGTCATTCGGTAAGCAAAGGAAAACAATAACTTTTCGTATCGGTCGTAAATCTGCTCAAGCGCTGATTTATCCCCGTTTTGAACTTTAAGATAAAGTTCAAAATCCGTAAGCTTTGACATACCTGTCTCCTTTGAATCGTTTTACTGTCATTATACCTATAGATGTCTGCTTTGTCCTACCGTAATAAACAGCGTTATTAAGATAACGTTTGAATTAGTGTTTTGGATGACCTGAATTCTGGAATTCTGCATCTGCCACGACGAAGTTTCTATAAAAATACATGGAGAAACGCCGATATATAAGTGTAACCGGAACAGGAGATCTATCTTTAAATTCAGCAAAAAGCGAGGATGAATATAATATGGATAAAACATCGGTGATTGGCTTAATCATTGGATTTATTGCTATTGGTGTAGGTATGGTTTTAAAAGGGGTTGCTATCTCTTCGCTCTTCAATCCCGCAGCACTGCTGATTATCTTTGCAGGAACAGCTGCTGCCATCATGATTGCCTTTCCTTTAAACGAAGTAAAAAAACTTCCAAAGCTTTTTAAGATATTGTTTACCGATCAGAAGATGGTAAGCATGGGAGAACTGATTGCAATTTTCATTGAATGGGCAACTATCGCCCGAAAGGAAGGCTTGCTTGCACTCGAACCGAAATCTGAAGAAATTGATGATCCATTTTTAAAACAAGGGATCAAAATGATTGTCGACGGCCAGTCCCCCGAATTTATCAAGGATGTACTAATAAAAGATTTGGAAACGATGGAAGAACGCCATCTCAGCAACGCGGGCATCTTCTCACAGGCAGGCACCTATGCGCCGACGCTCGGAGTACTCGGAGCAGTTGTCGGTCTTGTTGCAGCCCTCGGACACATGGATGATATTGAGGCCCTCGGACATGCCATTTCTGCTGCTTTTATCGCAACGCTCTTTGGAATATTTACTGGGTATGTCCTATGGCACCCCTTTGCCAATAAATTAAAACGAAAATCACAGAATGAAGTCATGCTAAAAGAGATTATGATTGAAGGGCTTTTATCCATCCAGGATGGAACCTCTCCAAAAATATTGGAAGAAAAATTATTAACCTACATCCCGGCAAGCGAACGGGAAAGCCTAAAAGAGGGTGTCAGCATTGGCTAGAAAAAAGAAAAAACATGAAGATCATGTAGATGAATCATGGCTCATTCCTTATTCCGACATGCTGACTCTTCTCCTGGCGCTATTTATCGTTCTTTTTGCAATGAGTGAAGTGGATGCATCCAAGTTCAAACAGATGGCCAGCACGTTCCGCAGTCAATTCTCCGGCGGAACCGGCGTAATGGAAGAACAGGCACCCATCTCATCAACCGAATCAACGCCGCTTCCTAAAAAAGAAAAGATCGTACAATTATCGATTCAGGAAAAGGAACGGATGGAGAAGGCCAAAGAAGAGCTAGAATCCCTTCATAAGGTCCAGAAAAAAATAGACAGTTTTATAAAAGACAAACATCTATCGAAAAGCCTGCAGACGAAACTGACAGAGAATGGCCTATTGATTACCATTTTGGATAATGCGCTCTTTGATTCAGGAAGTGCAACCGTCAAGACAGAATCGGTCAGTATAGGAAAGGATCTGTCTAAATTACTCGTCACCAATCCTCCCCGAAATATTATTATTGCAGGGCATACGGATAATGTTCCGATTGAAACGGCTAAGTACAAGTCAAACTGGGAATTAAGTGCTATGCGAGCCATTAACTTCATGCAAATCATGATGAAGAACCCGCATCTATCACCACAAACACTAAGCGCCAGCGGCTATGGGGAATACCGGCCGAGAGCCAGCAACAAAACCGCACAAGGCAAAGCAAAAAACAGGCGTGTTGAAGTACTCGTCCTGCCAAACTATAGTCTTGAAAACGCAAAATAAGAGGATGAGCTTCGGCTCATCCTCTTATTTCTGCTACTGGCGTTTTTGTTTCTTTGCTTTCTCCAGTTCCTTTGGTTCGTATTTTTGTTTATAGGAATCGAGGAAGGTAATCCTTTCGAGCATAGTGGGGTGGCCATACAAAAAGAACTTCACGAGCTTTGGCGGATTCACTTCGCTGAGCCCTGAGATCGTCAGCTGCTGGAAAGCTCCAACTGCTGAGTCGGGATTCTTGGTCATCTCAATGGCATAGCGGTCTGCATCCTTCTCCGCTTTACGGGAAAACGCATTTTCAACAGGACCAGCAACAAACGACAATAGACTGAATATCAGGAGAAGCACCGGCAAGCCAGCGATATCACTCACTCCTTTGATACCCCACCGTTTGCCCCACTTTGAGATCGCCCAGGAATAAATTCTGCTTCCCAGGAAGAGGCCGAAGAACGACAGGATGATCGCACCTATGAGATTCTGATACAGATGTTTCATCACATAATGACCCATCTCGTGGGCCATGACAAACAAAACCTGTTTATCGTTCAGTTTATCGAGCGTCGTATCCCATAATACAATACGCAGGTTGGACCCTATGCCATTTACATAAGCATTGAGGGAATTGGTCTTTTCCGACATGTTCACTTCATATACGTTGGAAGCCGGTATATCTGCCCGTTCGGCCAGCGTTAATATTTTCTCCTTCAGCACCTGGTCCTTTAAAGGATAAAATTTATTATAGAGCGGATCAATCACAACGGGCTGGATGAAATACATAAAGATGGTGAACGGAATGGAGATCAGCCACGCGTACAGCCACCACTTCTTCTTACTTTTACGGATAAAAAAATAGATGACGAGTACAGTTAATACCGTAAATATCCACCCTACCCAAAAGTCGATCAAACTGTCTTTCATCCATCCCTTGAACGGCTGTACGGAGATATGATAATCCCTTGAGATCGTATAGCTGTAGTATCGAAGCGGAAAGGTCAAAATCCAGCTCACAAAGGACAGCAAAAGGACATAAAGAGCTGTATGGATGACTGAAAAACGGGTCACTTGCTTGACAGTACTCCTCATTTTTTTTGATATTCCAAACCCTAAAACGAGCAGATAGATCAGCCATTCCAACGGAACAGACAAAAAGTAGATCCAATCCTTTATCCTTGAGAAATCATAGCTCAGCTTAAGCTGCCTATCATTCATAAACATGGTAGGATCAGCAGCAGAACCCCGGAATTGTACCGGCAGATCGGCCTGAGCCCCATGCATTAAGTAATACCACATGGCGGCTCCATACAAAATAAAGCCAATAGCGACCAGAATTGCTTTTTTCACACGCTCTCCCCCTTACGGACATCCTATTCCTAGTTTAGGTAACTTTGTCCAAATTAGAACAAAAAAGAGCAAAAGCTTTCACATCTTTTAAAAAGCCTGTCCCAAAGTAGGAACAATATAAAGATTGTCATGCTGGAGATCGTAGCCATTCGGCTGTATGTACACGGCATTTAGCCCCATCAGCAGGGCCGGTGCGATTTCGTTGATAAAATTATCTCCGATGGAAACCGCTTCATCCGGCTTCACCTTATATTTGGATGTAATGGCCATCAGAATCTCTTTGGTCTTTACAGGCTTCTGTGAGGAAGGAAAGATCTCATCAAACACATCCTGCAGCTCCAGTTCAAGGAGCAGACGCAGCGCATCTTCTTTATCACTGTTTGTCATCAGAACAAGGTGTTTTTTCTTCTTCAGTTTCTCAAGGCTTTCCTTCAATAATGGCGTTTTTGTGAGTGAAAACTCATCACTGACCATATACATCTTTGTCGCGTTGTAGCAATCCCATGTATCCTGCTGGCTCAGACCGTAATGCATGGCGGTAACATAGGGCAGCCACCAGCCATCCCCAATAGCGATAAAGCGTTCAAAATCATATGTAAGTTCTCCAGAGTACTCCCTCTTCATGGTTTCTTCATTCATTTGAGTACCGTCCCAAAGATGTGCAGCCGTTACCTGCAAAGTCAGGGGATCGACAGTGAGCGACGCATTTTCTTTCAAGTCATACACTTTTCCGATGGCAACAGAATGTTTCCCCTGTTTCATCTCTTCATAAGAGTTATAAAACTCTCCTTGTATCGATATATCCGCCCGCTGCTGAAGTAGACGGCAATAATAGTCAAAATGATCAGTGTCCTCATAAAGGGTGCCATCTAAATCAAAGATTAAAAGCTTGCTTTTTTCTATCATTTCACGCATATACACAACTCCTCTCCTCTTTATTGTATGCTCATTATTTTCGGAAGTAAAACAGGCTGAGTATTCAGGTTAACTTTTTTTCCATTTTTTATATCCAGGTGATATACTTCCCTCGGTCAGAGAGCTTTCATCCATTCTTGCCATCAATTTCATGCCAAAAGCAGAAGAACACAAGGTGGAAATCCTAAGGCAAAGGTTGAAACAGCTTATTCTGTGCCATCTTCTTATGCAAAAAATGACATGGGGATGCTAATCAAAAAAAGATGGCCTTTAAAGCCATCTTTTTTGTTTGCTCTTCTTTCTTTTCGGTAAAAATGGGAATAGCAAAGAGGTGAGCGGATGAACGGTATCACAGAAACAGTAGTCAGGACATTACTTGGTTTGATCTTTCTATTGATCTTTACAAAAGTATTTGGAAAGAAACAGTTAGGAGAGCTAACCTACTTTAATTATGCGACGAGTATAGCCTTTGGCAACATCGTCGGCGAAATGATTATTCACTATAGAGACGTTCCTATTTCCAATGGCTTAGTCGCGGTTTTGATATGGAGTTTTGCTCTCCTGGCTATCGAATTTCTTGTTAAACGGTCACCCAAGTCCAAATTGGCTCTGGAGGGTGAGCCTTGCATTGTTATAAAAAAAGGAATGATAATGCAGCAGGCGCTGGATAAGCTCAATCTCGGTCTGGATGATTTGTGCATGCTGCTGAGAAACCAGGAAATCTTCTCTATAACAGAAGTAGATTATGCTATCTTTGAGCCCAACGGACAGCTTAGTATAAAAAAGAAGAAAACGCCTGATGCTGCTCCCTCCCATTTCCTCCCTTCCGAACTGATTGTTGACGGAACTGTGATGCAAGGAAACTTGCGGGAATATGGACTTACTGAGGAATGGATCCAGAAGAAACTGCAAAATGCTGGAATCTCTTCCTGTAAATCTGTTTTTTTTGCACAGCTGCAGGAAGATGGTACCCTTTACGTTGCTCAAAAAAATAACGAAAAGCCGCTCATCATCTGAGCGGCTTTCTCATCATTCTGCGTTTACAGGGCGATGATTTTGCTCCTGTTTATTTTTCTCAATCACTTGATGAAGCTTATCCGGGAAGTTCGTGAACATCCCTGTTACTCCCCAATCGATCAATCGTTGCATATCTGCTGTTTCATTTACGGTGTAAGGATGAATTTCCAATCCGCCGTTTACCGCTTTTTGTACATAAGCTTTATCCAGGAAATCTTTGTTTGGACCAATTCCAGTTGCATATTGCTTATAGGAATTAAGATCCTGGTCAGTTAAAACTGCATGCTTCTTATAATCAAGAAGCTGAATTAATTTTAAAGATGGGTCAAGCTTGTGCACTTTCAACAGGCTGTCTTTGCTGAACGATTGAACGAGCAGCGTGTCTTTATTGATGTGATATTTATTCACGAGGCTGATGAGCTTCTCCTCCATACCTGGATACACATCTGGTGATTTCGTTTCTATGTAGTAATTTTTGTTTTTGCCAAATGTCTTGAAAATCTCTTCGAGTGTAGGTACTTTCAACCCTTTGTACATCGGCTTCGCATATTGCGGATATTTTTCATTAAACCAAGAACCCGCATCAAGCTGTTTGATTTGATTTAAAGTGAAATCTTTCACTTCTCCCGTTCCGTTTGTTGTACGATCGACGGTTTCATCATGCATAGCGATCAGCTTGCCGTCTTTCGTCATCTGCAAGTCAATCTCAATATAGTCTCCATGCATCTTGTCACCCATATGATAGGAAGTCAGCGTATGTTCCGGAGCATAGCCAGATGCACCTCGATGTGCGACGTCAAGAACGTCATGGTGTTTTTGAACAGATTCAGCATCCGCATTATGTCCTGAAAACAGGCTGGCTCCAAGAACGGCCGCACTTAGTAAAGAAGTCATTTTTTTGTTCAACTTACTCTCCCCTTCCGCATTATCGAACAGACCAAGCATACCAAGGGAGTATTAAGCGGTAATAAAGCAGGTGTAAATAAGAGGTAAACGAATATTTAGAAAGTATAAATATTGTAAAATTTAAAAATGATCCTCGGAAAATATTTCTCAACAAAAAAGACAAGCCTGTTAAGCAAGGCTCGTCTTCCGTTCTTCCAAATAATTTTCGATCGCATAGGCGACTCCGCTCTCATCATTCGTTTTGGTCACATGTTTTGCAATCTGTTTGATTTCATCGTAAGCATTCCCCATGGCAACACTGATGCCTGCCTTTTCAAGCATGGAGACATCGTTATAGTTATCCCCGATCGCCATCGTATCGTTCAGGCTTATGTTGTGCAGTTTGGCAAACTTCTCAAGGGCAACTCCTTTTTGAGCATCCGCATTTGTAATCTCAAGGTTATTATTTGCGGATGAACTGACGGCCAGATGATCAATCTTGCTCAGCCTGTCTACAGAGTTTGCGATTTTTTCCTGCTCACTGGAGAAGGCCAAAATTTTGTATACTTCGAGACCTTCTTTTTCCATCAGCTTGTCATAATCGCTAATATATTTAACTGTACCCAATTTAAACCGCCTTAATGCCGCTTTATGGACATCGTCTTCTGTGGCTTCAGGGTTTGAAGTCAGAACGATGTCTTTCATGACTTTAAACGCTTTTTCACGGTTATCTGTATAGGTGCCCTCACTCGTATACACTTCATAATAGATGTCGTTGGCACGAAGCGCTTTTTCAATGTCAAAGTATTGTTTTGACGGGATAGGAATGCTCGTAACCTTTTCCCATTTATCCGAGCGAATCTCAGCGCCGTTCACACAAATCAACGGAAGATACAATTCTGCTTCACTGAGTGTATATCTCGCTTCATCAAATGAACGTCCCGTAGCAATCACAACCATATGGCCTTTTTCCCTGGCTTTCTCAATAGCTTCTTTGTTCGCTTTCGTCACTTTCAATTGTTTGCTTACAAGTGTTCCGTCCATATCTATTGCTATCAGTTTCATCTTATCATCCTTTATCTCTTCTTTCCTTTTTTCAGTGTACCCCTTTTTTTCAATACATTACCTTAATTATTTATAAGAATGCAAGCGCATTTGCTGTAATAAAAAAAGAGCACAATAGCTCTTTACCCTTTAATCATTATGAAAAAAACCTGTAAACACATCGATGAAAGCATGAAGGACTTCTACAGATTGAAAAGGCTCATTTCTAAAAGATTGTTGCTTTGGGAACATTTTTGTAAAGAGCTTCATTGACAAGTTGATTGGAGTGGAAGGTGCGAGATTCCTCGAAAATGAATTTCACATTTTCTTCGTGCGATATAACACTGCCGAAGCCTTCCTTGNNTGACAGGTGAAACCCGCAGGCACTTGCGCCGAGGGGTTCAGCGCACGCCCCGCGGAAAGGGAGCAGCCTGAAACGGAAATCAAACACTCCCAAGGGCAACAAAGGTTACGAAAACAGCCATTGAAAAAGAATAAGCGATAACACGGTTGTAGAAAACAATCCAATTGCAACAAATCGAATAAGATGTAAACCCATACCATTCGCCAACTTTCTAATGGATGCCTATCCTAACGTGGTAACTTTTGTCATCCCATTAAAAAGGAGTAGAGGCTTAAAGCCGCAACAGAGCTTAAAACCACAAAAATTATGTTCCAGTTCAGATACGCGGTCAAGCCCGCCACACATGCCCCCAATAATCCAAACCACATACTGTCCCCGTTTATATGCAGGATCCCAGGGAAAATCAATGCTCCGAGAATGGCAAAAGGAACATTGCTCAAAATCCGCTGCAGTCTGGGAGGAATTCGGTTCGTATTGATGAGTACAAGAGGCAGGACACGCGGAAGATAAGTCACAACTCCCATGCCTGCAATCATCCAAAGCAGATTATTTTCCATGAACCTTCTCCTCCTTAACAAAAAATTCAATACCTACCGAAGAAATAAGAGTTGATAAAATGATTCCCCAGCCGCCTGCCAACGGTTCATAAAGAGAAAAGAGCGAGTTAAGAAGTGCAGCTGTTCCTGCCAATGCAATGACTTTTCGTGATTTTTTCGCAGAAGGAATCAAGAGCCCTATGAACATCGCGTAAAGAGCAACTGCCATACCGTTTTGGATCGTTGCAGGGAGTCCAGCACCAATCAAATAGCCGACCCCTGAATTAACGACCCAGCTGCCATACGCAATTAAACCTAAACCGAGCATAAAAGCTGATGTCAGTTTCTTTTCTGTTCGTGTGGCTGCTACTGAGAACGTCTCGTCCGTAATCAGAAATCCGTAAATAGCTTTAATCCACTTAGCGTCATCTTTCATTCTTTCGTTTAATGAAGCACTCATCAATAAATGGCGGATATTCATAATAAACGCGGTTATGATGATTTCAAAAGCACCCGTACCTGCTCCAATCATCGAAAGAGCAATGTACTGGGAAGCACCTGCAAAAACGATGACACTCATTCCAACCGTTTCAACCAACGACAGCCCGCTTGATTTCGCCAGCAATCCATATGTAAAAGCAATCGGCAAATAACCAATAGCAATAGATAGCCCCGCCTGAATACCTGTATAGAATGGGTGACTTTCCTTTTCTGCAGAAGGGAATGGCAGCATGATGTAGAACACTCCTTTATTAGCTTCATTTTCAGATAATATGTTATATTATACATATTGTATGTTATATAAAACGAAACAACAAGGAGAATTTCTTTTTATGAATTTGAATGAAGTTATAGGCAGAAGGTTAAAAGCGATGAGAGGGCAGCGGAACTGGAGCCTTGAAAAAACGGCAAATGCAACCGGAGTTTCTAAACCCATGCTCAGCCAGATTGAACGGGGAGAATCCAATCCCACCGTCAGTACACTGTGGAAAATCGCAAATGGGTTAGGTGTTTCGTTCAGTTCCTTTTTGGAGGAGGATCAGCCTGCTATCAAAAAAGTAAACACTGCGGATGTTGAACCGATAGCAGACAAAGATGGGACATTCCTTGTAAGGCCGCTATATCCTATGGAGCCTGGAAAATCCTTCGAAATCTATTCTGTCGAACTTCTTCCAGGATGCCATTATACGTCTGAGCCCCATGGGGATGGTGTAGAAGAATACATTCTCGTGGAAAAAGGCTGCCTCTCATTAACTGTCCATCAAAACTATTTTAATTTGTCAGCAGGTGAAAATATTCGTTTTGCTGCAGACTATGTTCATGTATATGAAAATCAGGAGAATGACCCTGTAAGAATAACGATGATGATTTATTATCCATAGAAAACAACCTTCCAAAACGATGGAAGGTTGTTTTCTGTTTGTATTACGATCGTGAGGTTGCCTTTTTCCTGGCAGGCGGAATATGAATCGCTTTTCCGGCTGCGTGCTCAACCGCTTCAAGCCATGCTTCACTTAACGATGGATGCGCATAAACCGGATAGGCTATGTCTTCATCCCTGGCTACCATTTCAAGGGCCGTTGTACCTGCCTGAATTAATTCCGCTGCACCGGCACCCATCATGTGAACACCGAGAAGAAGATCTGTCTTCTCATCAATGACCATTTTTGTAAGACCATCCTTCTGTCCGGCAATACTGGCAAACCCGTTGCCTCCCATGGCAAACTGGCCGGTCTTCACCTCATAGCCTTGCTGCCTCGCCTCTCCTTCTGTCAATCCTACTGATGCGATTGGAGGAACAGTTTGAATGATAAGCGGTACCAGCGCCAAGTTAAAGGATGTGTTCATGCCGCTGATATGCTCAGCCGCCACTTTTCCTTGCTTGATCGCCTTGCTGGCAAGCCTCCTGCCGATTGTGCAGTCTCCTGCAGCATAAATTCCATCAACATTTGTTTCACCGAATTCATTGACCATTATAAATCCTTGCTTATCGGTGCTGATGTTTAAGAATTCCAATCCCAGATCCTTCGTGTTTGGCCTGGATTCACCTGAAACCATCAGGTGGCTGGCATCCAGAGTGATTTTCTCCTGATCGCTTTGAATGGTAATAGCGACATTGGTTTCTGATGAATAGGCTTCGAGCAGTGTGCTGTTTTTGAAAAGCTTAATCTTGGACTTTTTTAATACCCGATGAAGTTCTTTAGAGATGGATTCATCCAGTCCAAATGTATCGTCCTCACAGATGACGGAAACTTCCGAGCCAAGGTTTCGATAAGCCATTGCCGTTTCAAGCGCGATGTAATCCGATCCGCTGATCACAAGATGTTCTGGCAGCTCCTGAAGGCGCGGAAGTTCATCGGCACTGATAATCTTTCCTTCCACCGGCACGATTCCGTGAGGTAATACAGGCGATGCTCCCACGGCAATAATCGCTTTTTCATACTCATACATTTCATAATGATGGCCGGAATCTACACCGATCCGGTTCCCAGACATAAATGTAGCTGTACCGGTGATGACTTCGATTTTATTTGCTTTGCAAAGAGCCTCTATCCCTTTTTGCAGAGCTGATACTGTTTTTTGCTGATACTCTTTAAATGTCTGCAGTTCAAATCCAGCTTCTCCTGTTTGGATGCCCATTTCGTTCAAATGAGACAATGAAGCGAATGCTGCCGCCGCATGCGTCAGTGTCTTGGATGGAATGCATCCAGTATTCAGGCATACCCCGCCCAGTTTTTCCTTTTCTATGATGGTCACTTCCATGCCAAGCTGTGCCGCCCGGATGGCTGCATTATAGCCTCCTGGCCCTCCACCCGCTATGATCAGCTGCCGCTTTTGTGTAAATTCTCCTACGACCATTTTATATCAGCTCCAATACCATGACGGAAGGATTTTCAATCAGTTCTTTAAAACGGTTTGTAAATTGAACTGCCGTTGCCCCATCAGCGATTCGGTGGTCAAACGACATCGAAAGGTTCGTCATGGATCTGATCTGAATCTCGTCGTTGATGATAACAGGCATCTTCTTCGTTTTATGGAAAGCCATTAAAGCAACTTCGGGATGGTTAATAATCGGGGTCGCACCCATGCTGCCCAAGGGCCCGACATTTGAGATCGTGAAGGTCCCGCCTGTCAGTTCATCTCTTGTGAGCCTGCCTTCTTTTGCCTTCATTATTTTTTCTTTCATATCGGAATTAATATCTTTAATGGTTCTACGTTCTACATTCTTGATCACCGGCACAATCAGACCATCTTCAGCATCTGTGGCGATACCGATATTCACTTGCTTCTCAAGTCTGATGACTTCTTTTTCTTCATCCAGTTTGCTGTTGAAGATTGGGAAATCCTGCAGTGCAAGCTGAATGGCTTTTACAAAAAACGCTGCTACAGAAACGTTGAATCCCTTGTTGTTGTTAGGATCCAGCTCTTTCATCTGCTTCTTTAATTCAAGCAAATTCGTCATATCCACTTCCTCAAAATGGGTAACATGTGGAATGGTGAACAGCGATTGAGTCATCTTTTTCGCGATTTGCCTACGGCGGCCTCTGAATGGAATTTCCTCTGCTTCTGCAGAGCGATTTTCGATTTCCAGCTTTACGGCAGGCTCGGCGGCTGCATGAATTTCGAATGCTTTCGGTTCTGTACTTCCTTTTGCAAACGACAATACATCCTGTTCTGTAATTCTTCCTGCCGGTCCGGTGCCTGTCACCTTTTCGATATCAACGCCGTGCTCTCTCGCTATTTTACGGGTGTAAGGTGCAGCCATAACCCGCTTATTCAGTATCGCGATGGAAGCTTCTCTTTCAGGTGCTTGTGCTGTTGGTTCCTGCACCACCTTTGGAGAGTCAATCTCCGTTATAGACTCTTGGCCAGAACCCTCTCCTTGCAGAGTAAGAAGAACCGTTCCTACAGTGACCGTCTCTCCTTCCTTCACAAGAATGTCAGTAACCTTGCCTGCGATTGGTGACGGCAGTTCTGCGGTCACTTTATCGGTTTGAACTTCAACAAGAGGCTGGTCAATGGAAACCGTATCTCCAGGTTTTACAAAGAAATGAATGATCTCTCCTTCATGCATCCCTTCGCCTATGTCATGCAACTTTACTTCAACCATTTTTACAGCCTCCTAAAAGTTAATCACTTTATGAATTGCTGATGTTACTCTTGCTGCGTCCGGAAGATAATGGTCCTCCAGGGCAAACATCGGTACTGGCGTATCAAAACCGGTAACCCGTTCTACCGGCGCCTTCATATAAAGGAATGAAGTATCGTTGATTAAAGAAACAAGGGTATCTCCAAGGCCTCCTGTAGATGATGCCTCGTGTACGATGACTACTCTGCCTGTCTTTTGGACACTTTGGGCGATCAGGTCTTTATCAAGCGGATACAGTGTACGCAGATCAATAACTTCTGTACTTACCCCTTGTTTTTCTGCTTCTTCTGCTGCTTTTAATGCTGTATCGACCATCGCCCCATAAGTCAGTAATGTTACGTGTTCTCCTTCTTTCAGAACACTTCCTTTACCGATTTCTACGGTGTACTTTCCTTCTGGAACATCCATCTTTGAGCTTCTGTAGCATCTCATCGGCTCAAGGAAAAGCACTGGATCCGGATCCTCTATGCTCGCGATGAGCAGCCCTTTGGCATCATACGCATTCGACGGAACAACCACTTTGATTCCCGGCATGTGAGTGAACAGAGCTTCCACCGAATCAGAATGGATTTCAGGAGCGCGCACACCTGCACCGAACGGAGCACGGATAACCATAGGGACCGTGAAAGCACCTAGTGTTCTTGCTCTTATCCTTGAAGCATGAGTCATGATCTGGTTAAATGCTGGATAAATAAAGCCAAGGAACTGCATTTCTGCTACAGGGCGAAAGCCGTTCATCGCAAGCCCAATGGAAGTACCGATAATCCCTGACTCAGCCAGCGGAGTGTCAATGATATGCTTTTCGCCAAACTCATCCATCAAACCGTCCGTCGCCCGGAAAACTCCTCCGTTGCGCCCGACGTCTTCACCTAAAACGATGACTTCTTTGCTTTCCCTCATCATCGTTCTAAGCCCGTCCGTTACAGCCTGAACAAGTGTCAGCTTTTTCGTTTCAACTGCTGCAGTTGTCATCTTACTCCCCCCTCATAAGCGCATACGCTTCTTTTTGGTCGTTGATCGGCCATGGATTTTCTGCAAAAACATGATCAAACATGTCATTAACGTGCGGCGGTTTTTCGTTTTCCATTTCTTTAACGGCTGCTTCAATCTCCGCCGTTATTTCTTTTTCAAGATCTGAAGCCCATTGGCCGTCCCAGATGTTTTCCATCTTCATATACTTTTCCAGCCGGATAAGAGGATCAGTCGTTTCACGCCGAATCGTACTCTCGTTTTGGTCTCTGTATTTGGACGGATCGTCTGCTGTCGTATGGGCACCATATCTCCAGGTAACGGCCTCAATTAAAGTAGGACCGCCTCCAGCCCTTGCCTTTTCAATGGCGGCTTTAGTATGGAAGTACACGGAAAATACATCATTGCCATCCAGCCTTATTCCTTCAATATCATAGCCGAGTGCCTTTTGTGCGATGGTCTTTGCCTTCATTTGCTTTTCAATTGGAACAGAGATGGCAAAACCGTTGTTCTGGTTGAAAAAGACAACCGGAATGTTAAACACGCTCGCAAAGTTAAGCCCTTCATGAAAATCACCCTCTGAGGTCGCTCCATCTCCAAAGTAAACGATGGAGGCACGGTCTGTTCCTTTCATTTTTTCAGCCCATGCTGTCCCGGTTGCATGAAGAAGCTGAGAAGCAATCGGAACGGCAGGCGGAAAAATGTTCTTTCCAGCGGGGGGAATACAGCCTTCCTGGCGGCCTTTCCAATAGAGAAGCACATTCTTTACGGAGTGTCCGAACGTTAACGTCGCCCCATGGTCACGGTAGGTAGGGAACATCCAGTCTCCCTCTCCCATCGCCATGGCACTGCCGATCTGCGCCGCTTCCTGGCCTTCAAACGGCACGTACGTTCCGATACGGCCCTGCCGCTGAAGGTTTACTCCTTTGCGGTCAAAGAGACGGGCTCTCAGCATTTTCGTATAGAGATTTTTCACGAGTTCTTCCGTCAGCCTGCTTTTAAATGAATCATCCACCAGCATTCCCTTTTCGTTTAAAATCTGCTTCTTCGGAAATTGACTTTCCACACTAACTCCCCCTTTAATTTGATAGCTTCCCTTTTAATGCCGCACATTCCATTTCGGTCTTTTATCATGGGAAAAGAAACTGTTTCGCTGTTGTCGGTGTTCAATCCTGTCCTCACAGAAGCGGTTGGCTGCCTCCATGGTAGATAGATTCTGTTCCTTGCTCTGTTTATAGATTGCCAGAAGAGAATCATAGATGGCTCTAGTCTGGTTCAGCACACGGCCCTTATTCGGTCCGTAAAGCTCATCAGCGACCTGGATCAACCCGCCGGCGTTCACGATATAGTCCGGTCCGTAAAGGATTCCTTTCTGCTGAAGATAGATTCCGTGTTTGTCTTCAAGCAGCTGGTTGTTTGCACTTCCCACAACCGCTTTGACCTTGAGCCTGTCGATGGTTTCGTCATTGACAATACCTCCAAGTGCACAAGGAACAAATATATCAGCGTTTACTCCGTAAATTTCATCGCCATCAACAACTTCAACCGTTCCCGGAAGAAGCTCCGCCCGGTCCACGATACTCTTTAGCGCCTGCTGGTTAATATCGGTGACGTACACATGGGCACCGGCAGCGACAAGCTGCTCCGCTACTTTATAACCAACTTTTCCAAGCCCCTGTACGCTGTAGGACATACCGGAAAGATCTTCTGAGCCATACAGCGCCTGGATGGTTGCTCGAAGCCCGTATATGACACCCTGTGCAGTAGGGACGGACGAATCCCCGCTTCCTCCATATTCATCCGGCACACCTACTATACAGGACGTTTCTTTCAGGGCATGCACGAAGTCATCCGGTGTTGTCCCCATATCTGTGCCTGTATAAAAGCGGCCGTTAAGAGAATCTACGAATTGGCCGAAAGCACGGAATAATGCCGGAGATTTATCTGTTGTCGGATCGCCGATGATCACCGACTTTCCTCCCCCAAAATCCACGTCTGCTCCAGCACACTTGTACGTCATCCCCCTTGACAGCCGAAGTACATCCTCAAGTGCTTCATCCGTTGATTTATACGGGCGCATTCTGCAGCCTCCTAGTGCCGGCCCAAGCGTGGTGTTATGTATTGCAATAATGGCTTTTAAGCCGGTGGCTTGATCGTTGCAGAATACAACCTGTTCATGCTGTGATATCTTTTCAAACATGCTTACTCCCCCTTGGTGATCCTTTATCTCTTTGGCGCTTTAAAGTAAGCGCTTTCATTTTATGGCATTTAGCTCGTCATTTCATGCAGTTTCTGAGAGATTTTTTCTTTTGGAAGAATGTATTGTGTGACCTCTCCCTCTCCTACTGTTGCTTTTTCATTTCTTACTTCAACTTTGCATATCACAGCTCTTCCTTTTAGTTCTGTAAGGGTTGCTTGTATTTCAAGCTTCATTCCTTCAGGTGTAGGCGCTAGATGGGAAGCTTTGATTCCTCCACCTATTCCTTCCTCATCTTCTTCAAGGTAAGGCAGAATAATCTGCCTCGCTGCCCACTCCATATGATAGACCATGGATACGGTGGAATAAGCAGGATGAACGAGCTTTCCTTCGAATTGCGCAAACATATCCGGTGTCACTACAGCTGTAATGGTTGCTGTATCACCGATTTTCATTCCTGGTTTCATGACATCACCTCTTAATAGATACATCCATTCGTTAGACCGCAGACAATGAGGACATATTCCAGCTAATGGTCCATGCCCTCATTTATTCATTCGTTTAAACACGATAATTATATAACGTTTTCTTAACGTAATGATATCATTTTGTTGAATAGTCAGTCAATGAATAGCCTGAAGATTTCAAATCTATACAATATAGCAAGACTATGAAAAAATAAAAACCAGAAGGAGTGAAAATATGGAAAAGTGTCTTTTATGCCAGCCATTCGGGCTGGAGGATCAGGAGATTGTGTTCGAAAACAAAACGTGTCTGTATATCCAAAGCCCGCAAAACCAGACGATCCTTGAAGGAAGCGGATTAATCATTCCAAAAGCTCACCGGCCGTCTGTCTTTGATCTTACACAGGAAGAATGGAACGATACCTACAGTCTTTTGGCCTTCGCTAAAGCTTATCTTGATCGAACACTGAAGCCGGATGGCTATAATATCGGTTGGAACAGCGGCGAAATTGGCGGCCAGCATATCCTGCATGCCCATCTTCATGTTATTCCCCGTTTTTCAGATGAACCTTACGCGGGGCGAGGAATTCGCTCCTGGTTCAAAAGCCCCTTCAATAAACGCCCTCAAAACGTATAAAAAGCTGTGTTCCGGCCGGAACACAGCTTTAGTTTTGCCTCGTGATTTATGAAAGAAGAGCCCTGTCGCTCGCCATCTTTTCTCCTCTTATGCGCTGAAACTCATTGAGAAGAATTTCTACGGTTAGAGACTTTTTGCTGACTTCATCGACATCCAGGATGATCTGCCCTTTATCCATCATAATCAGCCGGTTGCCGAGATCGATCGCCTGCTGCATGTTATGAGTGACCATTAAGGTAGTAAGCCCGTGTGCGGCCACAATCTCCTTCGTCAGCTCCGTAATGAGCGCCGCACGGGAAGGATCAAGTGCTGCTGTATGCTCGTCCAAAAGCAGGATATCGGGCTCTGTAAAAGTTGCCATAAGCAGGGACAGCGCCTGGCGTTCACCTCCGGATAGCAGGCCGACTTTAGCGGTAAAACGGTTTTCCAGGCCCAAATGAAGAGACTTTATTGCTTCCTTAAAGAAGTCCCTGGATTTTCTCGTAATCCCCCGTTTAAGAGTTCTTCTCTTATTGCGCGCGTAAGCCATCGCCAGATTTTCCTCAATCGTCATCGTCGGAGCCGTTCCCGCCATTGGGTCCTGAAAGACCCTTCCAATAAACTTGGAACGTTTATGTTCAGGCAAAGAAAGTATGTTTTTTCCTTTAATCATAACCTGGCCTGCATCGGGAAACAGTACACCTGAAATAACATTCATTAAGGTTGATTTTCCCGCTCCGTTGCTCCCGATAACTGTGACAAAATCTCCAGGTTCCAGTTGCAGGTTGATGTTCGACAGGCCGATTTTTTCATCGGGTGTGTCTTCGTTAAAGATTTTATGAACCGAATTTAGATGCAGCAATTTCTTCACCCTTTCTGTCCATAGTCTGATGGTTCAGCTGCTTTCTCCTCATTTTCCTCGCCTGTTCCTTTCTCGCTTCCAGCAGTTTAGGAAGGACAAGAGAGCAGACAACGATCAGCGCTGTAATCAATTTCAAATCACCCGTTTCAAAAAATTCAATCTGCAGGGCAAAGGCAATGATGATGCGATAAACAACGGCCCCTAAAACAACCGCAAGCGTTGCACGGGCAATGGACCTTGTTCCGAACAAAGCTTCACCGATAATGACAGAAGCGAGTCCGATAATAATCATGCCAATCCCCATCCCGACGTCAGCAAAACCTCCGTATTGGGCGATGAGTGCACCAGCAAAAGCGACAAGAGCGTTTGACAACCCCAGCCCAAGAACCGTTAAGCCATCCGTGTTTGCCGAAAAACTTCGGATCATCCGCTTATTGTCTCCAGTCGCCCGGAGTGCCAACCCAATCTCCGTTTTCAGGAACCAGTCAGCTGCAAATTTGATAAGAATCGTCACGATCGCCATGACAAAAAAGATGCCCCAGGTTTTTGGAAGACTATCTCCCAGTCCAATAGCTGTGAACAGCTTATTGAACATGCTGTCGAGCCCAAGTTTCTGCCAAAAGGAAGTGATTAAAGTAAATGCTGTATCTTCTCCCAGAAGCGGTACATTTGAACGCTGATCCATAATCCGGAGGTTGATGGAGTAGAGGGCGATCATCATGAGAATTCCGGATAAGAGCGGATTAATTTTTCCTTTGGTATGTAAGATTCCTGTTATACAGCCTGCGATAAATCCAGCGAGTATTCCTGCCATCGTGGCAATAAAAGGATTCTGTCCGTGGACTATTAAACTGGCAGATATCGCTGCACCTGTTACAAAACTTCCGTCTACCGTTAAGTCTGGAAAGTCCAGGATACGGAACGAAAGGTATACACCGAGTGCCATAATGGCATAGATCACACCTGATTCCAAAGCGCTAAAGAGTGCAAACATCTGTATTCCTCCCCTAAAAAGCGTTTGTCTTTATAAACTGCATACGGTTTGCTCTTTCCCTTTGCCATCGAAAAAAACGTGCTGGATTTGACCAAAAGCGATGTGTCAAACCCAACACGGGAGACTTACTTTGTATATTCAGCCATTGAGTCCCATTCAGTTTTCAGTTTGATGTTCATGGCTTTTGCAGCTTTCTTATTGATGACGAGTTTCAGCTTTTGAGGGTATTGCACCTTAATTTCGCTAGGCTTCTTTTTACCTTTCAAAATGTCCGCTGCCATCTGCCCGGCTTCATAGCCGATGTCATAATAATCGAATCCGTATGCGGCGAAGGCTCCGCGTTTTACAGAATCAAGCTCACCTGCAAACATCGGTATATCTTTGTCTTCAGCCACACTGATAACGGATTCGAGGGCAGATACTACTGTATTGTCGGTAACGATATAAAAAACATCCGCACGTCCGACGAGTGATTCTGCAGCCTGCTTCACATCCGCAGAGGTTGAGACACTGACTTCCACTGGTTTCAGATTAGATTCCTCAAGCGCTTTTTTCACAAGGTCTACCTGGGCAACAGAGTTCTGTTCTCCTTTGTTGTAAATCAAGCCCACTGTTTTTGCATCGGTCTGTTTGTCAATAAACTCTATCGTTTTTGGGATAGCATCAGGATGAGTATCCGTCGTTCCAGTAATGTTGTCTCCAGGTTTTTCAAAGCTTTGTACGAGCTTGGCTCCGACTGGATCCGTTACTGAAGTAAATACGATCGGAATGTCTTTTGTAGCGTTAAGAGCATGCTGGGCACTCGGTGTGGAGTTGGCAAAAATGAGATCTACTTTTTCACCCACAAGATTCTTGGCAATCGTCTGAGAATTGTTTGGATCTCCTTGCGCTAGCTGGACATCATACTTTACATTTTTCAGTCCGCTGGCAGAAATAGCTTTTTTAAAGCCCTTATAGGCCGCATCAAGCGACGGGTGCTCTACAATCTGAGTGACACCAATCTTGATTTCCTTGCCGCCTTTTTCCTCACTGTTCGTTTCTTTCGATGTTCCGCAGCCTGCCAGCAGCACCATACCAGCCAGTGAAACACCGAGTAAACCTTTCCACTTCTTCATTCTCTTTTTCCCCCTTTTTACTACAGCAGACATCTCCCTATCTCGTTGCAGCACTGGTTGAACGGTCATGCCTCTAGTAAATTTTTCAAACTATTTACAAGATTAATTATATTATAAATTCTTTTCCTTTTAAAGGTCTGTTCCTTGTTTTTGCCAGCTAGAAAGCTCGCTGCTCTTGCGGCTGATGGCCAGTCCGGCATCTTTCATCATTTTCTGTATCAGCTCGCTTGCTGAAGGCATGTCTTTAATCAATCCTGCAATCTGCCCGCTGTTGATGAATCCTTGCTCAAAGTCACCCTTTATTGCGCCTGCAATGTGCTGGTCTTCCGTCGTCAGTGCATTAAATTCTTCGAGCGTAATGCCTTCTGATTCCTTCGATAGCAGTCTCTCGGCATAAGGAGCTTTCATCACTCTGCGGATTCTTCCGACAGAACGGCCGACAACAACTGTATCCCGGTCATCTGCCTGAATGAGCGCTTCTTTATAGCGCAGGTGGAACGGAGCTTCTTTAACTGCTATGAATCTCGTACCGAGCTGCACACCCTCTGCCCCGAGCATCATGGCGGCCGCTACACCTCGTCCATCCCCGATCCCGCCAGCTGCGATCAGCGGAATCTTGATCGCATCGGCTACCTGCGGAATGAGCGTCATCGTTGTTGTTTCAAATGGAGAGTTTAAACCAGCTGCCTCATATCCTTCTGCGACAATGAGATCTGCTCCCGCGTCTTCTGCCTTTTTCGCATGATAAACAGAAGCGGCCACGCAAATGACTTTAATGCCGTGTTCCTGCAGCTTGTGAATGTAGGGGGCGGGATTTCCAGCTGATAAAGAAACAACGGGAACATGGTGCTTGATGATCAGCTGAAAGATTTCTTTTACGTTGGATGCCACAGTGAGCGGAACATTGACAGCGAACGGCTTCGATGTTTTCGAAGCAGTCTCCACGATCATCGCTTCTACTTCATCAGGGAGCATCGTCCCTACTCCAATTGTCCCCAGGGCACCTGCGTTTGAGATAGCCGCTGTCAGCTGTGCGTTGCTGACATTCCCCATTCCTCCTTGAATAATGGGATATTGGATGCCTAAAATCTTGCATACAGTGTTCATTTTCTTACTCCTTCCTATGAATCTGTTATACTTTTTATAATCACAGTCAAAACAACAGGGAGGATCTATTCTATGAATTACACATTTAACGGAAAAGAGCCGCAGATTGATGAAAGCGCTTTTATTGCCCCGGGCGTACATATCATTGGCGATGTCAAAATCGGCAAAGAATCCAGTATCTGGTTTAACAGTGTCCTTCGCGGGGATGAAGGGCCGATCACCATTGGAGATCGCTGCAATGTCCAGGATAACTGCACACTGCATCTATACGAGCAGTATCCCCTCGTTCTTGAGGATGAAGTGTCGATTGGGCATAATGTCATCCTTCATGGCTGCACGGTCAGAAAGGGTGCACTGATCGGAATGGGTGCGACAATCCTCGACGGTGCCGAGATTGGTGAACAAGCCTTTATCGGAGCAAACACCCTTATCCCTCCCGGAAAAAAGATTCCGCCCCGTACCATGGTCATGGGTTCTCCCGGCCAAGTCATTCGGGAGTTGAATGACAAAGACCTGGAGATTATCCGAATAACCATTGAAACGTATCAGCAAAAAGGGCAGCAGTTTAAGCAGGAGCTAAAATAATGGAAATAAAAAGCACTTTCCCGCTCAGGATGAAAGTGCTTTTTGTTTACAAATCTACAGTTCCTGGATGAGCGGGTGGTTCAGCGCGTTGTAAGATTTGTCTCTTTTCAGTTCGTTTCCTTCTTGATAGATCTCCTCGAAAAAGCGGCTGGAAGGACCCGCGAGTGTTCTGTAATAATCTCCAAATAAGGAGGCTGCATAATCTCCGAGCCAGTCGGATGGGAGAAGTTCTTGAGGAAGCCCGGGATCAACAAACAGGAACTTGCGGTATTCATGGACGAGCTTTGTTCGTTCTACAAAGCACTCGCCATCTGTCATCTCGCCCTTTTCAATCTTATTCTTATCAATCACATATTTTTGGGAGTAAGTCTTGATGAACTCATCATACTTCTGGTTGGTATCCGTCAAGTCCCAGCACTCATTTACGAGCTGTGCGTTTTCATGAGGCCCTTCGTATTTTGCCGTAAAAAAGTGGACAAAGTCCTGAATCTCGTACTTCTCCATCATCTGATTGATCTGTTCTTTCTGGTTGTTGGGAGAGATCCAGAAGCTGTTGGCCAAAAGACCGAACCCGCTCCATACCAATTCTTTCCTTAATTCGTCCCTGATGCTTCTCTTTTCTTCGGGAATGGTATACGTAAACATGTACCACGTACCGTCCCACTTTTCGGGCTGCAGCTTGAATATCCGTTTTGCGGCCTCATCTATTCGTCTTGCTCCGCGCGGGGTTAAGTAATAATAGCTCTTGTTCCCCTGCTTGCGCGAAACGATCCAGCCCTGTTTGTTCATACGGGAGATGGCTGCCCTTACCGCCTGTTCGTTATGGCCGAACTCCTCAAGAAGGCGGATCAGGCTTCCAATCCATATTTCATTGCCATAGTGGCGTATGTAATCTCCATACAGCGTAAAAATCATTGAACGCGTGTTTAAACTGTTTTGCATGACTGTCCCTCATTTGCTTTACTGTCAATTTAGATGACTCCTATCCTACCAAAACACATAGAGCAGAACAAGCTATCCAGGTAAAATCTACTCCCCTTTAAAAACAGGAGGTCTTTTTTCACTGAAGGCATCAAGCGCCTCCACTCTGTCTTTTGTAGGAATGGTCACTTCATAGGCTTTGGCCTCGATCGCAAGCCCTGTCTGCAGGTCGGTTTCCATACCGTGCTTGATGGAGTACTTTGCCTGCTGCACAGCGATCGGTCCGTTCTTCAGGATGGCGGCAGCATATTCTACACATGCCGGCAACAGTTCTTCTCTCGTCACCGCTTTATTCAGAATGCCGTATTGCCAGGCTTCATCAGCCTTCATTTTCTTGGCTGTCAGAATAAGCTCCATCGCTTTAGCCTGCCCAATTAATCGCGGAAGCCGCTGTGTTCCACCTGCACCCGGAATAATCGCCCAGCTAAGCTCAGTCAGGCCCATGGAAGCTGAATCAACGGAAACTCTAATGTCGCATGCAAGCGCCAGTTCAAACCCGCCCCCGAACGCATGGCCGTTAATCGCGGCGATTGTAGGCTGCGGAAGCGCCTCAACCGCAGAAAATACATCACGGATTTTTCGTACGTTGCGTTTAACATCGGCCTCTGAGAGGGTGCGCCGCTCTTTGAGGTCCGCTCCTGCGCTGAAGGCTTTCTCTCCTGCCCCTGTGAAAATAACAACACGGGCATCCTGCTTATGATGGATTTCATTAACAACCTCACCGAGCCGCTGCAGTGTTCGATAGTTAAAGCAGTTCAGCACTTCAGGACGGTTTAACGTAACATAAGCGATATGGTCTTTTACTTCATAAAGAATAGCTTCCGGCATTTCATTCTCCCCTTACTCCTCTATATTTTCAATGACGGCAGCGATGCCTTGGCCCACGCCGATGCACATCGTTGCCAGCCCATGCTTTACGTTTCGTTTCTTCATCTCATGAATTAGCGTCGTCAGGATTCTTGCACCGCTCGCTCCAAGCGGATGTCCAAAAGCAATCGCGCCGCCGTTCACATTTACCTTTTGCTGATCAAGCTCCAGCTGTTTTATGCACTCCAGAGATTGGGAGGCAAATGCTTCATTCAGTTCGATCAGACCAAGCTCCTCCAGCGTGATGCCCGCCCGCTGCACCGCTTTTCTGCTCGCTTCAATCGGCCCCAGCCCCATAACTGAAGGCTCCAGACCAGAAACAGCAGAAGCCTTATAGCGCGCCAGAGGTTTCACGCCCAATTCCTTTGCTTTTTCAGCGCTCATCATCAACAGCACAGCTGCACCGTCATTAACTCCGGATGCATTTCCTGCAGTGATCGTGCCGCCGGCAAACAAAGGTTTGAGCCCTGACAATTTTTCAGCTGTAGTACCTGGTCTAGGATGCTCATCCTTATCAAAAATGGTTTCATTGCCTTTTCTATCCTTTAAAACTACAGGAATGATTTCTTCGTTAAACCGCCCTGCTTCTATCGCTTTCTGGGCCCTGTGCTGGCTCTCTGCCGCAAAGCTGTCCTGCGCCTCACGGGAAATTCCACAGCGCTGCGCCACATTTTCAGCCGTCTGCGGCATGGAGTCAGTTCCATACTTTTCATTAAGGAGCGGGTTGATGAACCGCCAGCCGATTGTTGTGTCAAACATCTTCATGTCGCCGCGCGGAAATTCCGCATCCGGCTTCGCCATTACGAAAGGTGCTCTTGTCATACTTTCCGTCCCGCCGACAATGAAGATATCTCCCTCATTCGCCATGATGGCCCTTGCTCCATAGATAAAGGCATCAAGTCCGGAACCGCACAATCGATTGATCGTCGTACCGCCAACCTCGACAGGAAGTCCTGCCAGTAACGCCGCCATGCGGGCTACGTTCCGGTTATCCTCTCCTGCACCATTTGCGTTTCCAAGAATAACTTCTTCAACCTCTGCAGCTGGTACATTCGGATTTCTCTCCATTAACGCCTTAATGGCAATACTTGCAAGGTCATCCGGCCGGACGTTTTTCAACCCGCCTTTGTAGCGGCCGATGGGCGTCCTCACTGCATCGACAATAACGGCTTCTCTCATTTGGTTACGCCGCCCTTCTCGATCATATAATCATAGACGCCGCGTCCGGTCTTGCGGCCAAGTCTTCCCGCTTTCACATATTTAACAAGAAGCGGACATGGACGGTATTTTTCACCGAGGGTCTGATGAAGATAGTTTAAGTTGTTAAGCCGTGTATCCAGACCGACAAGATCGCCAAGTTCAAACGGCCCCATCGGATAGTTTAAACCAAGCTTGATCGCTTTATCGATTTCTTCCGGAGTACCTACACCTTCCTGAAGCATAAAGAACGCTTCGTTTCCGACCATCGCCGAAATCCGGCTCGTTACAAAGCCAGGAAACTCGTTAACAATGACCGTTTCTTTTCCCATCCGCTCTGCTGCTTCTTTTACCGCAGCTGCTGTTTCATCGCTCGTTTCATGCCCCCTTACAATCTCAACAAGCGGCATCTTGTGGACCGGGTTGAAAAAGTGCATAGCGACGACCTTTTCAGGACGCTGCGTAAATGAACCGATTTCAGTCGGGCTCATAGTCGATGTATTTGTAGCTAAAAAGCAGTGATCTGGTGCTGCTTTGTCCAGCTCTGTGAATACAGCCTTTTTAATCTCAAAATTTTCCGGAACGGCTTCAATGACCAAGTCAGCCTGGCTTGCCGCTTCCGAAAGATGGCTGGAGTAAGAAAGCCGATTTTTCGCCGTTTCAGCTTCTTCTGCACCCAGCTTTCCTCTGGCAACACCTTTTGAAAAAATGGCTTCTATTTCACGTTCCGCGTTTTTTAGCGCTTCCTCCTGAACATCAACCAGCTGCACATGGAAGCCCCCTACTGCTGCACTGTAGGCAATTCCTCTGCCCATTACTCCTGATCCGACAACAACGATGGATTGCATCAATGGTATCTCCTCCACATTCCTTGAATGTTGCAAAAGCGAGCCCTGCTGCAGCCCGCTTTTTTTATTTTTCAGCTATATATAGATCCTCGAATGTTTGTCTTCCTGAAGGAATGGAAGCTGGTTAGAACCAGCCACATTCCAGCATACAATCTATTTCCCTGTAAACACGGGCTTGCGTTTTTCCATAAATGCGGTAACCCCTTCTTTATGGTCCTGGGTGCTGCCCGCTGTTTTCTGTGCAAGTGCCTCATATTCCAGCACTTCGTTTAAATCGCTTTCCCAGCTTTTGTTCATGTATCGCTTGATCAGACCGATCGCTTTCGTCGGCATATTCGCCAATCGAACCGCAAACGTCTCCACTTCCTGAACAAAAACTTCATCGGATACAACCTTTGTGACAAGACCCAATTCTTTTGCCTGTTCAGCAGAAATCTTCTCACCCAATACAGCAAGTTCCATGGCCTTCGCATGGCCTACAAGCCTTGGAAGAAAATACAGGTTGCCGGAATCCGGAACAAGGCCTACGTGGATGAACGCTTCGATAAAGCTTGCTTTATCAGAAGCCACCCTGAAGTCACAGGCAAGCGCCAGGCTCATTCCTGCACCGGCCGCCACACCGTTTACAGCAGCGATTACCGGCTTCTCGATAGAAACGAGAGCCTGGACCATTGGATTATAACCTTGGCGGAGAACCTCTCCGTAGTCAGGATTGTCGCTTCCGCCGAGATCCTGGCCGGAGCAGAACGCACGCCCTGCACCCGTAATGACGACCGCACGTACTTCCTCGTCTTTGCCAGCCGTTTTTAAAGCGGAAAGCATCTCTTTATGCATCACTCTCGTGAACGCGTTGAGCTTGTCGGGCCTGTTCAGTGTAATCCAGGCTACTCCGGCTCTTGTTTCGTACATGATCGTTTCAAACATCAGCGCTCCTCCTTATTTCCCCTTGAAATTAGCCCGCCGTTTTTCAGCAAAAGCTTTCATGCCTTCCTTCTGGTCTTCAGAAGAAAACAGCAGATAGAAATTTTTTCTTTCAAACTGCATGCCGTCGAGAACAGAGTCATCGACCGCTTTATAGACCGTCTCTTTAATCAACCGTAAGGAGAGCGGTGCTTTGGAGGCGATGGTACGTGCAAATTTCATTGCTTCTTCTAACACGAGTTCAGGAGCTACTACCCTGTTGATCACCCCGTGCTGATGAGCCTCCTTCGCAGTCATCGGTTCACCGAGCCACAGCCATTCCAGTGCTTTTTTCTGCCCCATGAGCTTGGTCAGCTTGACTGTTCCTCCTGCACCAGGCATCACGCCAAGCTTGATTTCCGGAAAACCGAACTGTGCTTTTTCAGAAGCAAAAAGGATGTCACAGCACAGCGCAAGCTCAAACCCGCCGCCGAAACAAAATCCGCTTACCGCTCCGATAATCGGCTTCTTGATGGTGTGCAGCTGGTCCCAATCCTTGAACTGGTTAAGCAGTTCAAGCGTAATGGCATCGTCATTCATCATTTCATCGATATCGGCTCCGGCCGCAAATGCCCGGTCGTTTCCGGTTAGAACGATCGCTTTCACTTGGTCATCACGGTCATATTGCTCAAAAGCAGACAGAAGCTCTGACACCATGCTTCGGTTGATGGCGTTAAGCACTTTGGGGCGGTTAAGCTCAATCAGTGCAATACCCTCTTCTACTTTTGACGTTATCGTTGTGAAATTACTCATTCACTTCCTCACCGATCATCAATGTAACGAGGTCTCCGGCAAAAGACATCAAGTCTTTGCCCGAAGCTTTTCCTTCAGCTGATTTCATCCCTGCTTTTAATGATTCATGATCGTCATAATACATTTCACAGAGCAAGTAGTATTTGCTTTCTCCCATTGGGGAGCCTACAATCTTTGTTACTTCCATTTTGCGAAGCCCTGGAATCTTTTTCGTTACTTCTGTATGTGTACCGAAATAATGGTCATCAAATCTTTCCTTGTTCTCCGGAGTTTTATAAAGTGCGATCAATTTTACCATTTGTATCTTCCTCTCGACTGTATATTTATTGGTTCGTCATAATAAGACAGCATTACATCATTTCTATAAAACTGGCTGTTCCCCTTTTTCTTTTTGGCTGTTTTCGTAACCTTTGGTGCTCTTGGAAGGCGGTTGATCTCCGTTTCAGGCTGCTCGCTTTCCGCGGGGCGTGCGGTGAGCCCCGTGGCGCAAGCGCCTCCTTGGTCTCACCTGTCACGCTTCATCCCGCCGGAGTCTCGCACCTTGCACTCCAATCAACTTGTCAATGAAGCTCTTTACACTCATAAGCAACAATTTTTTTGAAAAGAGCCTTCTTTTTCAATTCATATCTGCTACAGGCTTCATCGCTTCAAAAGGGTTTTTACAAGACTTGCAATATAGGATGCTGCGGCATGCGGTCGGGCCGAAGATATTCTCCATGGTTACATATGAGGAGCCGCAATACGGACAATCGATGCTCCACGGTTCCCCCATCACATGATTTGCCGGTGGAGGCGCAATCCCAAACTCTTTTAATCTCTCTTTACCTTCTTCAGTAATCCGGTCTGTTGTCCAAGCCGGCGTGTAGACAAACTCCACATGAACCTCCTTCACACCTTCTACAGCACGGGCAGCCTGTTTAATAACTCTTTCAATGATATGAAGGGCCGGACAGCCAACGAACGTAGGCAGCGCTTTGATGAGTACAGAGCCTTCTCTTTCCTCAACGTCTTCAATCATTCCCAGGTCCAGTATGCTTACAGAAGCAATCTCCGGGTCTTTTACATCTTTGAGGGCTGAGATTACTTTTTCTTTTAGATTCATAGATTGTATAACCATGCTGTCTCTCCTTTCCGGTCCTGCGTTTTGTTACCAGCCGGAAGCCGGGTTAGTGGCAAACACTTCTGAAAGAGTGGAAAGGGCTTCAGCAAGATCAGGCGTATGCTCGCCTTTCCGGCCGTTACCGCTTTCAATCAGCGGCTCTCCTGGTACTGTTATACCGGTTTCCGAGAATACTTTCTCAATCCTGTTAAGCCAGCGTTTCTTCAGAAGCGGTTCATCTTCTATTAATCCAGCTTTTACGACCTCTCCATAAAATGGTCCCAGCGTAAGTACTCCGCCAAAATCTCTCCATACTCTATCCACTGCTGACAGCATGCGTTGCTTCGCATCTTCTGTGCTCATTACAAGCTGCTTGAACCAAATATCCCAGTGCATCAAATGGTAATACTGCTCTGTCATGATTTTCTTCGCTGCATTGGCCAGCGGTTCGTAGGAAGACATTCTCAGCGATTCCAGACGGATGTGTTTGTGGACCGCATAAAAATAGTTTCTTACGACGGCAAATGCCCAGTCATAGTCCGGTTTATCAAGATAGGTCCCGCTTCCATTCACCCTTTCAAGCAGGATGGCATTGCGGAACTCTTCGGGTTTTCTGAGATGCGCAATGCGGTCCGCTTCTCCTTCACCAAGGTCCTCCAAAAGGTGGTAGTACATTGAGGCATGCCCCATCATGTCCTGATTGATGGAAGAAAACGCAACGTCTTCTTCGATATGGGGAGCGAGTCCAAGCCATTCCGATCCTCTGTAAGCCAGGATAAAGTCATCATCTGCCAGCTGATAGATCAATTCCTTGAGCGCTTTTTTTTCTTGTTGGTTTAATGTTTCTCCGGTCATCGGCTCTCTTCCCTTCCGCCCATGATGTGCTGTTCTGTAAACTGTTCCTGATTGTAGTCACGCCATTTTTTCTTCAGGTAACCATATCCTTTAGTTTCTCTATAGTCTTTATCCAGTCTTTTCAGCATTTCTCTTTCACTCTGTGTTAAGCCGCGGATGTTCTCCCGTTTGACGACCCAAATGTCAGCCACTGTCTCTCTGCGGAAGAAATTTTCCTTTGCCATGACAAGAGCCATATCTGCGTTCGGCGCAAGCAGGCTGAACTGATGCTGAAAAGGAGCTTTATCTGTCTTCTTGCTGAACACTTCATACACGTTATAAAATTGGTTTCCTTGTTCGCTCATTCGTTATCCACTCTCCTCCGCCTTTAGATCGCCTTTTGGGCGGCAAGTGCCTCCCGAACCCAGCTGTTGGTGTCATATGAACTTCTTCTCAAATCCAATCGTTCCTGTGAACACGGCCCATTTCCTGAAACAATCTGTTTAAATTCATTCCAGTCGACATCCTGATACACCCACATCTGTGTCTCTTCATCAAAGTGGATCGTTTCATCTGGAATGGTAAGGCCGAGCGCCCAGACGCGCGGAATATATTTGGTGAAGAACTCCTGGCGAAGATCTTCATTCGTTTTCGTCCGGATTTTATACATGATGTTCTTATCGGCGTTCGAATTACCCGTTTCTTTTGCTGACTTCGGACCAAAGAACATGATCAGTGACGTCCACCAGCGGTTAAGGGAATCCTGCAGCAATGCTCGCTGTTCAGGCGTACCTTCAGCAAGAGCTAAAATAATGCTCTCGCCATGCTGAGCATGGAAGACTTCTTCTGCGCAAATACGCTTTAACGCTCTTGCGTATGGCCCGTATGATGAATCGAGCATCATGCTCTGCGAGATGATGGCTGCTCCGTCCACTAGCCAGGCGATCATTCCGGCATCCCCCCAAGTCGGTGCCTCCATATGAAAGACGTTGTGAAATTTCAGACGGCCGGAGAACAGATCCTGCATGATGTCTTCTCTTGTTTTCCCGAGAGGAGCCATGAGATCCTCCGCAACACGCAATAAGAGCTGGCCGTGCCCCATTTCATCCTGCACTTTCGCCATAATCGCTAATTTACGGTGAAGGGATGGTGCTTTTGGTACCCACTCCTTTTCTGGAAGCGCTCCCATAATTTCCGAAATGCCATGCATAGAAATGAGACGTATGAGATTTGTTCTATAATCATCCGGCATCCAATCATCGGCTTCTATCTTTTCACCGCGGTTGATTCGATCCATAAAATGCTGGTGCTTTTCATCGTTTGTTAACTGTTCAAAGCTGAGACCTGCCTGCACAATAAGCCCCTCCTAATTATATTACGTTTTTTTACCGTTATTATAAAATATCGTCATATAAATAACAACCAACTATACACCTAATTGAGCGGTTTTATGTCTGACCACCCGAACTGCCTTCCCTTCAGACCTTGGAATGGAGCCCGGAGGAAGCAGATGGATATCCAGATTTACAAGACAGCTGCTTTTAACCGCATGCTTGATTCGGTCTTTGAGCAATTCCAAATCCACATGGTCAAGGTTTTGTTCCATGCGTGTGAAACAAGCTTCTGTAATCTCTACGTGAAGCTGAACATTCTCTTTAAAACCGTCTGCATGAACGTGGAGCTGATAATGAGGAACAAGATCCTCTGCTTTTAGAAGACAGTTCTCAATTTCGGATGGAAAAACGTTGACACCGCGGATAATGAGCATATCATCAATCCGGCCTTTAACACGTGACATCCTGACGGAAGTGCGTCCACAGACGCATTTTCCCGTACGAAGCGAAGCGATATCACCTGTCCGGTACCTTATGACAGGGAAGGCTTCTTTCGTTAAACTAGTAAACACAAGCTCGCCCGTTCCTCCCTCTGGAACTGGTTCAAGTGTGTCAGGGTCGATCACTTCAACAAAAAAGTGGTCATCCATGATGTGAAGTCCGTCCTGTGCTTCATGGCACTCCATGGCTACACCCGGCCCCATCACTTCACTAAGTCCATAGATGTCCATCGCTTTAATATTCAGCTTTTCTTCTAGAGCAGTCCTCATCTCCTCTGACCAAGGCTCTGCACCAAATATGCCGTATTTTAAGGTAGTAGCGCGAGGATCCTTGCCCATTTTCTCCATCTTTTCTGCAATAGTCAGGATATAGGACGGAGTTCCGCAGATCACCTCTGGCTTAAAGTCTTCAATGAGCAGGATTTGGCGTTCCGTGTTGCCTCCAGAAACCGGTACAGTCACCATCCCCAGGCGTTCTGAACCAAAATGAAGGCCAAGTCCTCCTGTAAAGAGGCCGTAACCGTATGCATTATGAAGGAATTTTCCAGGCTCACCTCCGCCGATCGCGATACACCGTGCCACCATTTCGCTCCAGTTTTCAATATCTTTTGCCGTATATCCAACGACGGTAGGCTTCCCGCTCGTACCCGAAGAAGCATGAACGCGTGTCAGCTCTTTTGTATCCATGGCAAAAAGGCCAAAGGGGTAATGATCCCTAAGATCCTTTTTTACGGTGAAGGGCAATTTTTTTATATCTTCCAGCGTATGAATATCCTCAGGCGCAATCCCTTTTTCCACAAATGCTTTTCGGTAAAAAGGCACACTCTCATATACCTTCCCAGCTGTTTCCTTAAGTCTTGATAACTGAAGTTCCTGCTTTTCCCCTCGTTCCATGCATTCCATTTCCCGATCAAAGATCAACTGCATTCACCTCTTCTTTAGTTAGTAAGCCCTTTCATTTTTAGTTATTACGTATGACGTTTTATTTTCGTTTTAATTATATATGTAATACTATTTTCTAAATCTTATCGTTTTACGATTATTCTGTCAAATGGAAGATGAACAAAAAAGACAGCTGTGGCCCCATGCCATAGCTGTCTTTATTAATTGACTTTATTAAAACAGATTCTATATATAGTGATTTGTGGAACAAATGAAACGCTCCATCATTTAGTCTTACAGAGCTTTTTAATTAATAGAGCAGGTCCAAAAATTCTTCTCTCGTTACATTTCCAAAATAATGGCGCATGTCTGCATCCTCCAGCGCTTTTTCGATTTCCCCTCTGTCATAGCGAATGCCAATCAGCCGCTCTTCGATGTCACGTACATCGCCTACTCCGAAGAAATCACCGTAAATTTTACATTCACGCATGATGCCTCTCTCGATCTGCAGCTTTACTTCCACAGATCCTCCGGCGAAACGGTTAGAAAGCTCGACGTTGGATTTTGGAGAGTTGCCATAGTTCCAATCCCAATTGCGGTATCTTTCTTCTGATAACTTATTAATTTGTTCCCAATCTTTTACGGTCAGTTCATAGCGCGGGATTTCCTCAAATTCTTCGAACAAGTACGAAAGTAGAATCTGCTTGAATTCTTCCATCGTCATTTCTTCATTCATATGCTCTTTAATATTCGTAACCCGGCTGCGTATCGACTTGATGCCTTTCGATTGAATCTTATCTAATTTTACATTAAGAGCAGAGACAACATTTTCAATTTCGGAATCAAACATAAGTGTACCGTGGCTAAACATTCTGCCGCGGGTGGTAAACATAGCGTTTCCTGAAATTTTCTTCCCGTCAACGAGAATATCATTTCTTCCGCTAAGCTCCGCATTGAGACCTAGTTTATTCAGTGCCTTGACGACAGGATCGGTAAACTTTTTAAAATCATGAAAAGAATTGCCGTCATCTTTCGTAATAAAGCTGAAGTTCAGGTTGCCGGTATCATGGTAGACCGCTCCCCCGCCAGATAGTCGGCGGACGACATGGATGCCGTGCTCCCGAACATAATCAGCATTGATTTCCTCTACCGTATTCTGATTCTTCCCGATAATGATAGAAGGTTCATTAATATAAAATAAAAGATACGTTTCGTTAATATCCAGGTTTTTTAAAGCGTATTCCTCGATGGCAAGGTTTACTCTGGGATCCGTAATATTACGGTTATCAATAAACAGCATAGCTTATTCTCCTTCACTGCTCCGTTAGAAATAATTTCTCCTTTTTCGTTATACAACTCTTTTAGAAGAATAGCAAGCTGTCAGACTTCTCATTCCCTAACAATTTATGGTTGTATTTTATCCTTTCCACGTCCACCCGGAAGATGCAGTTTCCACTTTGCCGCTAAACCTTTCTGACGCCTGTTCGATTAGCTGGTTATGGTCACCGAAATGCGGCAGATGCGTGAGAAGCAGATGAGGAATATCCGCTTTGGCTGCAATGTTTGCAGCATCATGAGAGTTCATATGTCCAGGGCCGCTTCCATCTTGATCACTGTAGAAATTGCATTCTGAAATAAGCAGATCTGCACCTTTACTAAAGGGAACAAAGTCAGAGAGGTAAGCAGAATCTGCTGTATATACGAAGGTTTTACTTCCATCTGTAATTCTCATCGCATAGCATGGTGCCGGATGCTTTGTCTCCATAAAGGAGATGTGAAACGGACCAATCTGGAGCAGCTGTTCCGGGAAGTAGGCTTTACCCGCAGTAGCTGAACGGTACGTTAAGCTCTGGAAACCCTTTTGATCTTTTGTGTGGCCATAAACCGGCAGTGTTGGAATACCTTTCTGCAAAAAGGATTGAACGAGCCGTCCATACTGAAGGACGCCAATATCTGCCACATGGTCATGATGATAGTGCGACAGGATCACAGCATTCATTTCCTCAACCCCTATATAGTTCTGCAGGCTGGACAAAACACCGCTCCCGCAGTCAATCAGCAGATTAAATCCCTCATGCTGCAGAAGATAACCCGAAGTAGCTTCTCCTTTTCCCGGATAGCCGCCCCAATACCCAATTACTGTTAGCTTCACTTCATTCACTTCCTTATGGTTTTTTTATAGTATAACCTTAAAAGGTGCCAGGCACCGCCTTTTGACATCTGTCAAAGGCGGGTGCCTGGCACCTAAACGAAAGGAAAGGAAAGCCTTCTATTCTTTTACGGCTCCGGATGTAAGGCCGGAAACAATTCTGCGTTGGAACAACAGAACCATGATAACGAGCGGGACAGTCACAATGACTGTTGCGGCTGTTATGTCGCCCCAAGGTACGGTGAACTGCCCTTCAAACATTGCAATCCCGACTGGAACTGTTTTTAATTTATCATCGGTGTTGATGGTTAAGGCGAACAGGAATTCATTCCACGCTGCGATAAATACGAGAATGGCTGTTGTAAAGATTCCCGGTACAGCCAGCGGCAGTATAACTTTCCAGTACGTCTGCATCAAGGTTGCTCCATCCATCTTTGCTGCTTCCTCCAGATCAAACGGGATCTTGCGGAAGAAGGTAACCAGAATCCAGATCGACAGCGGAAGCGTAACCGTTGTATAGGGAATGATCAAACCTAAGTAGCTGTTGGTCAATCCGATATTCTTCAATAGAATGTAGATCGGTGAAATGGTAGCGATCTGCGGGAACATGGATACCGAGAGCACCAGCCCCAAAATGACTGTCTTCCCTTTAAATTGCAGCCTCGCGATCGCGTAAGCTGTGAATGATGCGATTAAAACTGTATACACCGTCGTAACACCCGAAACAACGAAGCTGTTCCATAAGTATTTAAGAAACGGATAGTTAGTGAATACAGACACATAGTTTTTAAAAGTAGGATGGTCTGTAAACGGATGGAACGCCTTATCCCCAAACAGCTCTGAAACTGGCTTAATCGAGCTTAACAGCATCCATAAGAACGGGAACATGACGAGAAACACAAAGATTGCAAGAAAGATATAAAACAGCGGTCCTGCTTTTTTATTCACGAATTCTCACTCCTTTTTACAGTAACTGCCCTACTTGTCGTTTAACAGCTCACGGCCAAGAAACTTGATGAAAATCATGGAAATGACGGCAACACAGACAAAGACGATAACCGACAGTGCTGAACCGTCCCCGAAATTGGTCTGTTCGAACATTCTTTTGTACGCCAGGATCGATATCGTTTCCGTTGAGTTGGCAGGACCTCCGCCTGTCAGTACATAAACAAGGTCAAATACCCGGAAAGCATCGAGTGTTCTGAACAGCAAGGCTACCAGAATACTGGATTTCAACAAAGGCAGTGTAATGGTGGTGAACTGCTTCCATTTGGTCGCTCCATCAATGGACGCGGCCTCGTAGAGTGAAGATGAGATTGTCTGCAGACCGGCTAAGAGCAATAACGCCATATATGGAGTCGTTTTCCAGACATCCGTAAAAATAATAGAGAACATGGCTCCGATATTGCTTGTCAGGAGATCCGTCGCATTATCGACGAGTCCGATTTTTTCAAAAATCTTAGCGACAATCCCATTCTGGCCATCATATAAGAACTGCCACATTTTCGCAGAAACGGCGGTTGGAATTGCCCATGGAATGAGGATCGTCGCCCTGACCAGACCTCTTCCAAAGAAAGCTTTATTGATCAATACAGCAATCGCAAGTCCAAGTACCAGTTCTATAAAAACGGAAATGATGGTAAACGCGCTTGTATTCCAAATCGCCATCCACATCCGCTTGTCCGTCAGATTGCTTTTGTAATGGTCAAATCCGATAAAGTTAGGCTTGATTACCGCTTCGTTCAGGGAAGAAGACAGCCCGAGAGCATCGTCTTCATTTTTAAGCCCCTTAAGGGCCTTAACTTGAGTGGAAACCTTATGAAGCGTCTTATCAAGTTTCAAAGCATCAGCTTTATCAACCTTTACCGAGCTTAGATCCTCGCTTACCGGTTCCATGTTGGTCAGTTTATCATCGACTTGTTCGTATTTTTTCTTAACGGCGGCATCACTCTGTATGCCAGCATCAACATCTTTTAATTCCTTAATCAAGCCGTTCAGCGTTTCAGCTGTCGAACCCTTTGCTTTTCCTGCCTCATCCTCGAGTGTACTGATCAGGAAAGGGTAGCTGTTCAAATATTTTTCAAGGTCGATGTGATAACTCAAGTTTACTTCGGATTTTGTCGGATTATTTAACCTGAGGTCAAAAAGGCTATAATAAAACGATTGAAGTACGGGCCAAACTGCGATAAGGAGAATTAAAATCAAAGACGGGGCAACAAGCATATAGCCCAATCTGCTTTCAGACGCTTTTCGTTTTTTGCCTGAAGAAGGCTTTACCTGCTTTGGCTGTTTTTCTGGATTTAGCTTTACTTCCACGTTTGTCCACTCCTTACATAACGAATGCCATCGATGGACTGGCGAAGCAACAGTCCATCCATTTCATTCTGGAATCGATACCACTAATAATTTTGCATAAGCCTCCATGAATATGAAGGCTTATGCATTTACCTGTCTGGTTTTATCTTACTTCTGAAGCTTTGCAGAGATTTCTTTTTGCATGTTTTTCGCTGCTTGTTCCGGTGTGATTTCTTTAGCGATCGCTTTGGAAATCTGGATTTGGATGATATCTGAGATCTCAGTGTAGTTCGGTGCTACCGGACGGGAAACCGCTGATTTAAGAGCGTTTACGAATCCTTCTTCTTTAAAGTAAGGATTTGCTTTTTGAACATCTGGATCGTCGAACAATTTGTTGAGCGTTGGAGCATGTCCGCCATTGATCGCATCAAGCTTCTGTCCTTCTTCACCCGCCATAAATTTAAGGAATAACCAAGCTTCTTTCGGTACATCAGTATTCTTGTTGATACCCGCTTGCCATCCGCCAAGTGCAGCAGCAGGTCCTTTGTCACCAGCAGGAAGCGGTGCTACGCCAATTTTGCCTACAATTTTAGATTGTGACTTATCATTAGCAAGAGCATATTGATACGGCCAGTTGCGGATGAACGCAGATTGTCCGTTAATGAACGCTGTATGAGACTCAGGCTCTGCGAATGTCGTTACGTTTTTAGGTACAACATCAGAAGTAGCAACTTCTACAAGTTTTTTGATCCCTTTTACAGCTTGTGGAGAATCTACGACAACTTCTCCTTTGTCATTGATGATCTCTCCACCGTAAGAAGCGATAAATTCAACCGCGTTACATACAAGTCCTTCATATTGCTTTGCCTGCATCAAGTATCCGAACTTCGTGCCGCCTTTTCCTTTATCTGCTTTTGCCTGCTTCAAAAGGTCATCCCACGTCTTCGGCGGTGATTTTACAAGGTCTGTACGGTAGAAAAGCATACCGGCATCAATGAACTTAGGAAGAGCCCATTGTTTTCCTTTAAATTTAGAAGCGCTTAATGCACCTTCGTTATACTCATCCAGCTTTACACCGTCTTTTTGAATGAAACGGTCAAGCGGCATAACGTAGCCAGCCTGTGCAAACTCTGCCGGCCACACAACATCCATATCAAAGACATCGATCTCATCAGATTTGGCGTTGAACGCTGTTACGTAAGCGTTATGCTGCTTTCCTGTGTCAGCAGGCATCTCACGGAATTTAACATCGATGTTCGGGTACTTCTTCTCGAACGCTGCTACCATCTTTTGCGTAGCATGTGTGTCATCTTTACCGCGAGCATAAATCAACTCGACTTTTTTACCTTTGCTTCCAGAATCCTTTGACTTTTCGTCTGTGCTCGCTTTGTTGTCACTGCACGCGGACAAAACGAGTGAAAGAGCAAGTGATGTTGTAATGACCTTTGAGATTTTTTTGATGTTCATCAAGGTTATCCCCCTTTAATATAGTACGCGGACTGCTGATTCCATTAATGGAATCAGGTAGACCGCCGTTTAACCAGTTTAAAATCAAGCTTTATTTCCTTTTTCTTGCTTGGCAGTTTCTTTTCTATCGTTTGAATCATTTGTTCCATTGCCCGCTTTGCAATTTCCTCTATCGGCTGCTCAATCGTCGTCAAACCGATCAAATCTGCAATTGGCTGGTCATCGAAACCTATGATGGCTAAATCATCCGGTACTCGCCATTGATGATTGACCGCTTCCTTCCAGATTCCTGCTGCTACTTCATCACTTCCGGTAAACACTGCCGTAGGAGGGTTCTGCATGCCTGCGATGGTTTGAAAAATCCGCTTTCCATCCTCTATGCTGTATGCACTTGTCAGGAACCACTCATCGTTGACAGGAAGCCCTGCCTCAGCCAATGCCTTCTTATAGCCTTTGTACCGGTCAGAAGCTACGCGCGATGCGGTGTTGTCCCCCGAGCAATATCCAATTTTCGTATGTCCCTGCTCGATGAGATGCCGCGTCCCTATGTAACCGCCTTCAACCTGATTTAAATAAACGGTTGGTACATCGGCTTCATCATTGTATTCATTGCATAGCATGATCGGCCCAAAGTTCATATACGGTTCAATGTCACTCCATTCATTCTCGATGGACGTGAGGATCAACCCGTCTACTTGCTTCGTTTTCAGTAATTCAAGATAATTGATCTCCTGATTGCGGCTGTAGCTCGTCTGGCAGAGAATAAGCTGGTATCCTTTATCGGACGCATAGTTTCCCATGACCTCAACCATTTGGCTGAAGAAGGGATTTGTGATCCTTGGGACATAAACGGCAATGGTTTCAGTCTGCTGCTTTCTTAGCCGGCGTGCAGAAGAATTAGGTACATAATTTAACTCTTCCATCGCATTCATAACGAGTCTTTTCTTTTCATCCGTAACATATGGATGCTGATTGATTACTCTGGAGACTGTTGTTCTCGATAATCCGGCCAGCTTTGCTACATCTTGAATAGTCGCCATTGCGTTTCTCCTTCATTTCTAACTATGAAATCGAAATCATGAAATCGTTTTCATAAATTGAGTATAGGTGAAACTTCCTAGAAGGTCAATAAGTTTTCTAAAAATTTTTATAATAGTTTACATTAAAAGTTTTATTCATCGCATTCTCCCCTTTCAGAAGGTATAATCTAGTTAACATCAGGAAAACGATAAAGAGATCTAATAGGATATAAAATAAGGGGGAACGAACTCTCAATGATCAAAGTACGAAACTTAAAAAAATCCTTTGGGGATTTAGAAGTGTTAAAAGATATAAACTCTGAAATCAAGGAACAGGAAGTAGTCTGCGTGATCGGTCCGTCCGGTTCAGGGAAAAGCACGTTTCTCCGCTGTTTAAATAAGCTAGAGGATATCACTGGCGGAGAAGTAGTGGTGAATGGCTATAATCTTGTTGATCCGAAGGTAAACATTAACCTTGTACGCCAGGATGTTGGTATGGTGTTTCAGCAGTTCAACCTCTTTCCACATAAATCCGTTCTGGAAAACGTGACGCTTGGGCCTATAAAAGTACGGGGGATGGAACCAGCGAAAGCTAAAGAAAAAGCTCTCGCTCTTCTATCCAAAGTTGGCTTGAATGACAAAGCAGACAGTTACCCGGGACAGTTATCTGGAGGACAAAAACAGCGTGTAGCCATCGCCCGCGCACTGGCTATGGATCCTAAGATCATGCTCTTTGACGAACCTACTTCAGCACTGGATCCCGAAATGGTTGGTGAAGTGCTCGAAGTGATGAAACAGCTTGCGAAGGAAGGAATGACGATGGTCGTTGTTACCCACGAAATGGGCTTTGCCCGTGAGGTCGGTGACCGTGTCATCTTCATGGATGGCGGCTATATCGTTGAAGAGAACATTCCGTCTGAATTATTCGGAAACCCGCAGCATGAGAGGACAAAATCCTTTTTAAGCAAGGTTCTATAGTCCAATAAAAAAAGCCTGGCATCGCCAGGCTTTTTTTATTGGATGTTTATTTAACTAACCCTTTTTTCTTAAGGAAATCCCTTGCCACATCCCCTGGTTCTTCCTTATCGATGTCCACCTTCGCGTTCATTTCTGCCATATCCTTTTCACTTATTTTTCCTGCCAGCTGATTAACAGTATCCTTCAGCTTCGGAAATTTTTTAAGTGTTTCTTGTCTGACAACCGGTGCCGCATAATAAGGCGGGAAGAATTTCTTATCATCTTTTAACAGCTTGAGATTATAGCGCGCAATCCTTCCATCAGTTGTAAAGGCAGCGATGGTATCTACTTTTCCAGCCTTTACCGCTCCATACATCAAATTGGGATCAAGGCTTTTTTTATCTTTAAAGTTAAAGTTATACACCTTTTGGAAACCGGGATAGCCATCCTCACGTTCATAGAATTCGGTTGGAGCGCCGAACGTGACTTGTGATGATTTGCCTGCAAGCTCAGAGGTGGTTTTCACTCCAAGTTCTTTATACTTTTGAGGCCGTAGAGCAAGAGCATACGTATTCTGAAAACCAAGGGGCTCAAGCCAGTCCAGTTTATATTTCTTTTTGTATCCTTCTTTCACACGGTCATAGATTTGATCGGGAGTAAGATTGGGAGAATACTTTTCCTTAAGGATGGTAAGCAGTCCAGTCCCTGTATACTCTACGTACATGTCGATATCACCCTTTTTGATGGCCTGGGTCAATATCGGGGTTTCTCCGAGCCCTTCTCCTACGTCTACTTTATAGTCTGTTTTTGCTTCTACATATTCCGCGATAACATAAGGAAGGATATACTGCTCTGTCCATTTCTTCCCTGAAATCTTAATCGTATCGTCTGATGTACCGCTCCTTATGGCGAAAAACAGAAGCAGCGCAGCGACGGGTATGAGAATAATAGACGCCTTTTTCCACGAAAACTTCCTTTTGCCGACCGGATTAGACGCGATTTCAATCCGCTTCAGAATATAATCGATAACAAGCGCGAGCAGAGCAGCTGGTATAGCACCAGCAAGCACGAGCTCATTCCTGGTTGTTGAAAGCCCCCTGTAGATCAGGTCACCGAGTCCGCCAGCACCAATAAAGGCCGCCAACGTGGCTACCCCGATCGTTAACACTGTGGCGGTGCGCAAGCCTGCCATAATAATAGGAAGGGCAAGCGGGAGTTCAATCATTCTTAAAATTTGATTCTTCGTCATCCCCATTCCCCGGCCCGCTTCAACCGCAGACTGATCCACTCCTGTAATGCCAGTATATGTATTTCTTAAAATGGGAAGCAGTGCATACACAGTCAATGCAATAATTGCGGTTGTGCTTCCGATGCCAAAGAGCGGAAGCAAAAATCCGAATAATGCTAAGCTTGGAATCGTCTGAAAGATAGCTGTTACACCGATTACAGGCTCCGCAATTCTAGCTCTTCTTGAAATATAAATGCCTAGTGGTATGGCAATCGCAGCTGCGATAAGGATCGACACAAGAGAAAGAAATAAATGCTGCTGCAGCCCTTCCAGAATGTCCGGCCACCTCGTTTTAAACGTATCCACAAGTGTTGAGAAAAAGTTTTTATTGTTCATCTAAAGACCCTCCTTCCTGTCTTGCGGAGGTCTTCATTCCTGCAAGGCCACGCATCATCGTGGATTGAGTAATCAAGCCTGCCAATTTTCCATTGTTCAAGACAGGAATAAATGAAGCCCTTTTCTTGGCAAACACCTCAGCGACATCCGTATAGGGTGACTCCAGCTCTACGGCATGAAAGTCCTTGTCCATAATATCACCAATCGTTTTGTCTTCCTCGTTATAAAACCGTTCCACCGCACCAATAGTTGCAATCCCAAGAAGCTGGTCTTCCGGATTGGTCACCATTAAGCTGTCTACTTTATAGCGTTTCATCATCTTCAATGCTTCCGCCAGTCCTCTTGAAGCCCTCGCAGTCACAACTTTATCAATCATGAGATCAGCTGCTGCCGGCTTATCGTTGCTTAAGTCTTCAAGCCTTTGTTCACCAATAAAGCCTTTGACAAAATCATCGGCTGGATGACGGAGGATTCTTTCCGGGGTATCAAACTGGACAATTCTGCCCTCGCGCATAATGGCGATACGATCAGCTATTTTTAACGCTTCATCCATGTCATGGGTTACAAATACAATCGTTTTCTGGATAGTATCCTGAAGCTTGATCAGTTCGTCCTGAAGCTGCTCCCTGCTGATCGGATCCAGTGCACTGAACGGTTCATCCATTAAAATAACAGGTGGTTCTGCGGCAAGAGCCCGGATGACGCCTATTCTCTGCTGCTGTCCGCCGCTAAGCTCGGAAGGGTATCTGTCTTTGAACGTTTCTGGGTCAAGTCCGACCAAGTTCAGCAATTCATCAATTTTATGATCATACTTGTCTTTCTTCCAGCCTTTCAGCCTTGGTACGAGGGAGATGTTTTCACCGATTGTCATATGGGGCAATAAGCCGATCTGCTGAATCACGTATCCTATATTTCGGCGAAGCTGAACTGGATCTTTTTCAGAAATATCTTCACCGTCAATTAGAATGGTTCCTCCTGTCGGTTCGATCAGGCGGTTAATCATCTTCATTGTTGTCGTCTTTCCGCAGCCGCTCGGTCCGATTAAGGCAATCAATTCTCCTTTCTTAATATGAAATTCAATGTTTTTAAGGGCTTCAAAGCCATCAGGGTACTTCTTTGCCACGTTTTTAAATGTGATCAAGGTCTATCTCCTACTTTCTCTTTCCTTTTCTGTCACGGCATATTTTTATCATCATTCCTATGTTTCCCTATTTGATCAAGCAAGAAACCAATTTAGCAAGCAAATTTAAGAAAAACTCTAGTAGTCTGTTAAGGGCCGACAAGTGCTGGAGCTAAACAACGCTTTATAGCAAAAAAGCAGTCCCCTCATTAATAGATAGGACTGCCTTAGTATTAGATAGTGTTCGCAGCAGGTTCTTCGTTTCTGAACTTCTTCATTTTGATTCTGAAGAAGAGAAGGGAAGCTGCCAGCATTGGAACCATAAAGTACCCGAGTATGATCGCATTCTGCCACATAAGACTGTAATCCCCCGTCGTTATGACAGCACGCAGCCCGGCGATAGAATAGGACATCGGCATAAAAAAGTGAACCGTCTGCAGTGAAGAAGGAATCATTTCTGTCGGGAATGTTCCTCCGCTTGATGTTAATTGGAAGATCAGCATCAGGATAACGATAAATCGTCCGGGGTTGCCCATGGTTGTAACAAGGAACTGAATAATGGCCATGAACGTTAAGCTGATGATGATACTGAACAAAACAAATCTGCCTGTGTTCTGTACTTCGAGACCAAGACCTTGCAGCAAGATCAGATCCGCGATTAGAGCTTGAACAATGCCTGTCACTGCCATAAAAGCATATTTGCTGAAGAACCAGCTGAATGCATTTTTGGGTTTCATCGCTGGTTCAACGAGCGGGAACACAATGGTCAGCATGAGGGCACCTACAAACAGTCCTAGGGACAAGAAGTATGGAGCAAGCCCGGTTCCATAGGTCATATCTTTTACGGTGCTGGCGTTCAAGGTTTTTACCGGATTGGAAATCATTTTGACTTCATCATCCGTAGCTTTCGCTTTGTGAGCCTTTTCTGCCGCTTTGTTCAATTCTCCAGCCAGTTTTTCATTGCCGGATTTAATAGAATCGACACCGGAAGCCAGTTTACCAGCCCCATCATTCAGTTGGCGTGCTCCATCGCTCAGCTTGCCTGAACCGTCTTTTGCACTCTGCAGGCCATTCGTAAGATCAATGCTTCCTTTTGCCAGTTTAGACTGGCCTTGGCTGAGTTTGCCGACGTTATCGACAAGACCGGACCAGCCTTGGGACAACCCTGCTGTTCCTGCAGACAATTTAGCGGAGCCATCGGCTAATTGATCGGCGCCGCCTTTTGCTTCTCCGATTTGGGACATAAACGTTTTTGTTCCTTCAAGCAATTTCTGCTGTCCAGAAGCCAGCTGAGCCGTGCCGTCTACCAGTTTCTTCTGGCCGGCATGAAGGGCTTCTACACCTTTTTGAAACAGTGCCTGGCCTGCTGATAACTTGTTAGCTCCAGCAGAAAGTTGATCGGCACCCGCTTTTAAAGGCGCTGTCCCCTCGGCTACTTTTTGAGTACCGTCGCTGACCTGCTTGCTTCCAGCTTCAAGAGCTGCGACACGGGCCAATATTTCAGCCTTTGGCATATCGGGATTTTTCGCCATATCCTCTTTTAAAGAAGCAAGTCCCTCATTCACGGTTTTTGCCCCTGCTGCTGTTTTGTCAGCACCGTCTTTTAACGTTGTCATCCCGGAGGATAACTGAGCCGCTCCGTCCCTAATGCTTTGGGCGCCATCCTCTAAACCTTTTCCTTTATCATCGAGTACGGCTGAGCCTTCATAAGCAGCCGCTGCTCCCGTCTTCAAGTCATTGGCTCCTTTGGCCAGCTGTTCCTGTCCAGACGTTATCTGATTTCCTTTTTGGTCAAGCTGATCCAGTCCCCCGGATAGGCTGTTCAGGCCCTTTTCAAGGCTGCTTGCGCCTTTATTGAGCTGGTCGATCTCAGGGGATTTCTCTTTCATGCCTGAGTACAGCTTTCCAGCTCCATCTTCGGATTGTTTCAAGCCCTCAGAAAGCTGTGACGATCCTCCCGCCAGCTGGTTCAAGCCATTGTGGAGGTCTTCTGTCTTGTTCGAAAAGGCTTCAGTGCCTTTAACAAGATCGTGTGAGCCGCCAGAAGCTTTTGAAGAACCATCAGCTAATTTCCCCGCACCATCTGATGCTTTCTTGAAACCATCGCCCATTTCACCAATTTTATCAAAAATGATTCCGGTATACGTTTTGGAAATTTCATTAGAGAGCTTGTTTTCAAGCTGTTCTACACCTTTTTTCCCGATTTGGGAGGCAAGATAGTTATAGCCAGAATTTGTTTTATAATTTAACTGAAGTTTATCAGGATGAGGATCCATCGCTGTTTTAGCTTTTTCTGAGAAGTTTCCCGGAACCTCAATGACCGCATAATACTGATTATCCTTTAAGCCCGTTTCAGCTTTATCCGAACTGACAAATTCCCACTTGAAGTCTGAGTTATCCTTCAGATCTTTTACTAAATCATCACCGATTTGAAGCTTTTCACCATCCAGCTTAGCTCCCTTATCCTCGTTTACTACAGCGACCGGCAGCCTATCCGTATGCGAATATGGATCCCAGAAAGCCCACAAGTAAATTCCACTGTACAAGATGGGAATAAACAAAATGGCTGCAACCGGAATCAGTAATTTCGGATTGCGTAGGACGGCCTGAAATTGTTTTCTTATCATGCTAATTTCACCCATTTCTATCATTTCATACAATATGACCATTTCGGTCAATCGGTCATTTTATTAAAAAAAAAGAGAGATCTTGCAATAAAGATCACTTAAAATGACTAAAATTAAAATTTGGTCATTTACAAAAATACCACGAATATAACAGGTTTGCAACTGTTACCTTTTAAGTCCCGTCATTAAAATATTTTCAAAAATGTCCGCAATCTCTTCCTTGCTGAGAGGCTCATGTTCCTGCTCCCAATCAAATACGAGTGAAACGTACATTTTCAGCATCACATAAGAAGTAATATCTGTGTTGCACTTCCTTATTTCTCCTTTTTCAATGGCTTTCTGAAGCTCTTGTTTAATAAAAGTGATAACAGCCTTCTCAAGCATGACGCTTGCCTCTTTTACGGCAGGAGTATTCAGTTCTCTTCCTTCCTGTGCAATCTTGATTGCAAGCTGATGGGACTTGCGGAAATCCAGGACACCATATAAGGCGGAATGAAGATTTTCATGAAATGCTCGGTCTTCCTTTATCGCATCTGCTGCGACATACCGTATCTGCCTTACAAGATCGGTTACAATTTCCCTGAACAGTTCTTCTTTATTATCAAAAAAAGTATAAATTGTCCCTTTACCGACATTAGCAATTTTAGCTACCTGATCCATAGTGGTGGCTTTATATCCAAACAGCGAAAAAGACTTTGCTGCAGCTTCAATAATATTTTGTTTTCGATCAATCATGGGCTCATTCCCTTTCACTGACCATTTTTCCCATCTGGTCAATTTCAAACTTTACCACGTTATTGCGGATCACACAAGTATAATTAGGAAGATTTAACAGGCAAGGTCAATAAAACCTTCGTCCCTTCCTCCGGTGTACTTTCATACCGCACGCTCCCTCCAATACTACGGATGAGCCGGCTAATAATCATTGTGCCCAAACCTGTGCCCTTGGTCTTTGTTGTATAAAAAGGAAGCCCGATCTGCTGAAGTTCTTCTTCAGACATGCCTTTTCCATTATCTTCAATCGCCAGTGTAATGGAGTCTTTGGAGAAAGAATGTTTATAAACTGTAATCAGCCCTTCTTTTCCATCCGTTGACTCAATGGCATTTTTAATAATATTGATCAGACATTGTTTCACATGATGCTCATCAGCAACGATTTCATCATTCTCTCCAGTTAGCTCGTACGCAATGACTGTATTATGAAGAAATCCGTAAGGCCTTATCAGTGAGAGCGTATCCTGGATCAATTTATCCAGTTGAAGGACCTTTAGATCTGGCTTTCCGGGTTTGACCAAAGTTAAGTAATCAGTAATGATTTTATTGGTTCGGTCTAATTCATCCAATATTAAAGGAGCAAGCTCTTCCAGCTTTTTATCTTCCGTATCCTTTGCCAAAAATTGAATGAGACCCCGGACAGTAGTCAGGGGGTTCCTGACCTCATGAGCGATCGCTGCTGCCATCTGCCCTACCACAGAGAGTTTATCGAGATAGGCGGTTTCTTCAAGCCTCATATTAATGAACGTCAATCTTTCAATAAGGATGATAGAAGTAAAGAAAGACACATTAAAGCAAATGAAATAAACCCAATAAAAGTCTCTTGGAAGAAAATCCATCTCACTATGAATAATCATCATATAGATGATCGTGTAAACGGCCGCAATAACTATTCCAGCTCTCCATTTTTTCATTTCCTCAGTAAAAAAACCTTTGTATGCCCCTGCAATGACAAACGCCACTAAGGCAAGCACAACGCCAAGGAAAGCAAAATGGCCCCCGATGATAAGCCTCGCTATGGAAACAATGATCGTGCATATCGCACCTGGCAGCAATCCGCCGTAGAGAGTCGCAACAACAATCGGAACGTTTCTAAGGTCAAAAAAGGAGTCCTTCAGCGTTTCAATAGGATAGGCCATACAAAGCAAAGCACAGATGCCGGCAATCCCCCCATAAAGCATTTTGGCCTTTAGCGCCAGCTTCCGCTCAATAAGAAAAGGTACAATCGTATTGGCGATATAGGTTAAAGAAAAGATAACAGCTATATTCACAAACAGCGGCTGTAAAAAGTATTTCATCACATAAGTCCCTTCAGTAAATCCCTGCAAACCAAGTATATCAAATTATCCCTTTCATTTGTTTTGTGCACAAAAAAGCGCGATAGGTCCGATGTGGCCTATCGCAAGGTATTGATAATATGGGTAACCGCCTTTTCAGCTGAAGCTACACAATCGGGAAGTCCTACACCTTCATAGGAGGCACCTGCAGCATATACACCCGGATAATGTGCTGAAAGATTGTCCTGTAGTTTTTGCCACAATTGTTTGTGGTTAACCTCATATTGAGGCATGGACTGAATCCAGCGTGAAACATAATAAAATTCAGGTTCAGAGGTAATGTCCATGATTTTATCCAGATCATTCAGGACGGCTTTCAGAATAGCTTCGTCAGATTCAAAAACAATTTCCTGGTTGTTCGCCCTGCCCACATAACAGCGGAGCAGAACTTTCCCTTCCGGCGTTGTGTGCGGCCATTTTCGGTGTGTCCACGTACACGCGGTGATGGTTGTTGGATCTTTCCGCGAAATAACGAAGCCTGTACCGTTAATATCATTTTTCAGAGCTGAAGCCGGAAAAGCCATCGCTATGGTTGCAACTGATGTTGATGGTGTGGAATGGAACTCATCCACCCTGATTTGTTCTGGCAGCAGCTGCTTGGCTACTGAATAAGGAGAAGCCAGAATCACAGAATCACCATGCGTATTCGTTCCATCTTCCAATTCAACCCGGTATCGTCCTGTTTCTTCACGTTCGATGCCTGAAACCTTTTTGTTTTTCCAGATACTCTCCGGCTCAAGAAGCTCCTCGAGTCTTTCTACAAGAGATTCCAAACCGGAAGAAAGGGTCAAGAACTGGCCTTTCTTCTTTTTGCCATAAGTTCCCGGTCTTTCAGAAGCCTTTGGTATATTCTGTTTCATACCGAGTATAAGGCTTCTGGACTTTCTTTCCACATCCTGAAACTGAGGAAATGTCGACTGCAGGCTCAGCCGGTCGATGTCTCCTGCGTAAATTCCAGACAGCAAGGGCTCGATCAAGTTTTCAACAACCTGGTCTCCAAGCCTTCTCCGGAAAAAATGGCCGACAGAAATATCCTGATCCGCTCCTTCACGGCGTGGAAGCACAAGATCCATTGCAGCCCTCGCTTTGCCGGCTTTGGAAAATAACTTGGTCTTGATGAACGGCCCCACTTTGGTAGGGACACCCATTACGGCTCCTTCAGGGATAGGGTGCAATTTGCCGCCAGACATCACATAGGCCTGACCTGTTTCATTGGAAACCAGTTTTTCTTCAAGTCCGGCATGTTCAATGAGTTTCGTCAGGCTTTGCTTGCGTCCTAAATAAGAATCCGGACCACGTTCAATGACAAAACCATCGCGATGAATGGTTTTAATTTTTCCACCGAGCCGGTCAGACGCTTCAATCAGCGTGTAAGTAATGGGGAGATTTTTTTCTTTCGCTTCCTTCTGCAAGTAAAAAGCGGCGGTCAATCCTGTTATACCGCCGCCGATAATTACTACATGCTTCCGCTCTGGCATGATTATCACTTTCCTTTTTGAGTTAAGGCTTCTGAAACGACATCAGCAAGTGAATCGATGAATTCATCCTTTGCATTCGGCATGGCCGGACGATAATAGTTTACGTCAAGCTCTTCTGTCACTACTTTGCATTCATAGTCGTTATCAAACAGAACTTCCAAATGATCGGCAACAAAGCCTACCGGACAATAAACATAGGAAGTATACCCGTGCTCTTTATACAGATCTCTTGTTAAATCCTGCACATCAGGCCCAATCCATGGTTCAGGCGTATTCCCTGCGCTTTGCCAGCCGATCGTATAATGAGAGATGCCAGCCTTGGAGGCAATGAGATCAGCTGTTTCCTTGAGCTGATCCGGATATGGGTCTCCCATCTGCAAAATCCGTTCTGGAAGGCTGTGTGCGGAGAAAATAACAACTGTTTTTTCTTTCTCGCCAGATGGAATCTGATCCATAATCTTGTTGATTTCCTTCACCCAATAATCGATAAATTTAGGGTTATCATACCATTGATCAATAGAGGTGATGTTTATGCCTCCTAGATTTTCCGCTTCCTCAACTGCCCTTCCGTTGTATGATTTCACACTGAACGTAGAGTAATGGGGAGCAAGGACAAGTGAGACTGCCTCATTTATTCCATCTTCCTTCATTTGTTTTACGGCATCTTCAATAAATGGATCGATATGTTTTAAACCTAAATAACTCTTAAACTCAAGATCTTCATAACGGCTGTTCATCATCTCTTCAAGCCTTTGTGCCTGTTCTTCGGTTATTTTAGCGAGAGGAGAGATCCCCCCGATCATTTCATAACGGCGTGTTAAATCTTGAAGCTGCTCTTCTGAAGGCTTTCTTCCGCGTCTGATATGTGTATAATATGGCTCAACTTCATCAAGGCTTCTTGGAGTTCCGTAAGCCATGACAAGCAATCCTACTTTTCGTTTCCCCATCATCGTCACCCCAGTTTGTTAGAAGAATATTCATGAATAAACGCTGTTAAACGCTGCAGGGTTTCCACTTGTACCTGTGGGAATATCCCTTTTCCAACGTTAAAAATGAAACCTGGTTCTTCCATTCCTTCGTCAAGTATCTGCTTCGCTTTTTCCTCAATGACCTTCCATGGGGCCAGTAAGATGGATGGGTCCAAATTACCTTGCAATGCTTTAGTAATCCCCATCTGTCTGGCTTCTCTTGGAGAGGTTCTCCAGTCAAGTCCGATAACATCGATCGGCAGGTCGTTCCACTCGTGAAGAAGGTGCCGGGCTCCAGTACCATAGAGGATGAGGGGGACCCCTTCACCGCGAAGCGCTGTAAAGATACGGTTCATTACTGGTTTGATATATGTTCTAAAATCTTCTGCGTTCAGCGCACCGACCCAGGAATCAAATATCTGGAACGCCTGAGCACCTGCAGCGATTTGTGCTTTTGCATAAGCAATCGTCATATCTCCAAGCTTGTCCATAAGCAGGAACCATGCTTCAGGATCAGAATACATCAGTGCTTTTGTATGGTGATAATCCTTGGATGGCCCGCCTTCGATCATATAGCTCGCTATCGTGAACGGCGCACCTGCAAATGTAATCAGCGGCACTTCTAGCTGCTGGCGAAGGAGTTTTATTGTGTCGAGCACATAAGGTACATCCTTCTCCGGCTGGATAGCTCCAAGTTTTTCTACATCTTCCATTGTGCGTAAAGGACAGTCAATAACAGGCCCAACACCAGTTTTGATCTCAACGTTGATGCCCAAAGCGGGAACCGGCGACATAATATCCTTATAAAGGATCGCTGCATCTACACCATGCTGGTCGACAGGAAGCTTCGTAACCTGAGCACAAAGCTCGGGGCGGTGAGTAATGTCAAAAAGCGAATATTTCTCTTTCAGTTTTCGATACTCCGGCTGTGAACGCCCTGCTTGGCGCATATACCAAACCGGTACAAAACTGTTTTTCTCTTTTCGGCAGGCTTTTAAAAACTCATCGTTAACTGTCAAAATCAACACACCTTTCTGCTTTGAAGCAAAGCCCGATCCACGTTTCTTCCTATACTTTGTGTCCCGACCTACTATGAATTCCTGTAATTTAACGTTTAGAAACCCGTTCGCTCCATATCCATTAAACATTGTAAAAGAATTCACAATAAATGTATAGCTTCCGGTTTTAAATGTCATGAATTTGACAATCAGCCATCGACAAACATCACAGCACCGGAGGCAAACAAGGTGCCAGACACCGCTTCGAAGCTGGTGCTTGCAAAAGCTTCTTCGATTGGTGCCTGGCACTGCTCCGATGCGGGTGCCTGGCACTACCTTTTTAAACATAAACTTCGAAGTGAAGTGCCTGGCACCTTGTTTACTTCGAAGGTATCATCTGAACCACTCCATGGAGACGGTGTTGGACGGTTCGCCTTCCTGATCGGTCTGCGGATTTAGCGGGACGACATAAAACTTTGGCATGCTGAACAAATATTTGGCGGATACGTTGTAGCTTCCTTTGCCCGTTACGGTATCAATATGTGTTGCCTTTCCTTCTTTGACTGAATAGATTTTATACTGCAATCGTTTATCAGCCGATGGAGTCCATGTCAGTTTTATTCCCGGAACACCGAAGGACCCCAATGCGAAATCAGCCTTCATGTCCTTGATCTTAACGAGATCGACCGGAGGCTCCAGCTCTTTTACCCCTTTAGGCTTTTTAAAGGTCAGGCCCCGCTGTGAGGGCATCTGATTGATGACATCTTTAAAGAGCCTTGTTGCTTTTTCGCTGGACGTGTTGAGATAGCTTTCATTCGTCGTTTTATCGTATCCAATCCATGCTGCTCCTACTACTTTCGGGGTATATCCTACAAACCATGCATCTTTGTTGGCATGCGGCACACCTTCATAGTTTGTTGTACCGGTTTTGCCCGCCAGCTCTGTATCAACCGTGCCGTATCTCCCCGTTCCTTTTTCCACTACTTGCTGAAGCATACGTGTCATGTACCATGCGGTTTGTTTTTTAAATACTTTCTTTTCCTTGTGGCTTGCCTTTCCAACCAGTTCGCCGTTTCGGTCATAAATTTTGGCGATGACGTACGGTTTGACAGTTTTTCCTTCACGTGCAAATGAACGGTAGGCTGCCATCATCTGATAAGGGGTTACACCATGATCCAGACCTCCGAGTGCAATGCCGAGACCTTTATCTGGAATATCCATCCCCAGACTGCTCAACGCTGCTTTTGATTGATCGACTCCCAATTCGTTGAGCAGCCACACAGCAGGAGCGTTGATGGAATCGCGGATCGCTTCTGCCATGGACACCCTTCCCCTGTACCGTCCATCGTAATTTTTCGGTTCATAGCCGTTGTAGCTGAGCTGTTCATCTTTTAACATCGAATACGGTTTATAGGCCTTTGATTCCAATGCAGGCGCATAAACTGCAAGCGGTTTAAAGGATGAACCCGGCTGCCGGTTAACATATACCCGGTTCAGCCCCTCCGTGAGATAGCCTCTTCCTCCCTGCGCAGCAATAATTCCGCCTGTATCAGCATCCATGAGCACCATGGCTCCTTCAGGACGCTCTTTCCCTGTTCCTACAAAATAATCCGGCTTTAAAAAGGTCTGGTACATCGCCTCTTGTGTACTTTCTTTCAGCGGCACGACAACTTTGTAGCCGCCTTTTCTCATTTCTTCCCTGGAAAGGTGATATTTCTGTTTAGCCTCATGGAGCACCATATCAATGTAAGTAGTAAGTGCTGGATTCCGCTCTTCCTTGTGGATATTAAGAGCAATTGTCTTCCCCTTCGCCCTTACCGCTTGTTCGGCTGAAATAAAATGATGCTTTGCCATCAGGTCCAATACGAGATCTCTTCTTTTTTTACTCGCTTCTTTATGTTCGATCGGAGAGTAATAGCTTGGGGCTTTTGGCATCCCGGCAAGCATGGCTCCTTCTTCAACCGTCAGATCGCTGACATCTTTATTAAAATAAAATTTGGACGCTGCCTGAATCCCGTATGCGCCATGCCCAAAATAAATCTGATTTAAATACATCTCCAAAATCTTGTCCTTGCTGTATTTTCTTTCAAGATTGATAGCGATCACTGCTTCCTTCGTTTTTCGGAGCAATGACTTCTCATGTGATAAAAAAACGTTCTTCGCAAGCTGCTGAGTGATCGTGCTGCCTCCCTCAACTTTATGGCCTGCCGCGATATCACGGTAAACTGCACGGGCGATCGAGCGAAAATCCAGCCCGTGATGCTCATAAAATCTTGTATCCTCAACCGCAACAAAAGCATCCTTCACTTCATCTGGAATTTCATCAGCTGAAACCAGCTCCCGATTTTCAGAATAAATCCGTGTGATTGTGCTGCCCTTCATATCTACAAGTTTAGAGGCAGAGCTCATAACAAGATCTTTCTCGTCGACGACGTAGTCGCCAGCCATAAGTATGAATAAATAGCCCATGAAACCTGCTATCAATATTCCTATTAATAAACCGATGCCAAGCATTCCGTTTTTAAACACGTCTGTACCTCTTTTCAATACAAAGTTTCCCTATCAACGTGCCCATACCTGATTGCTTATTTTACTATATTATTACAGAATCCGCTAAAACAAGGATAAAGTCTTTTTAATTGCAGACGCTAGTAAAAAATTGTTTACGCTGCCTGCTGTCCGTTTTTGCTTTCGTTTATTATTTGCTTTCCGCGGGTAAATCATGAATTAAAGATGACTGCATTTCAAACATAAAAAACATAAGGAGCGGATTATATGAAGCTATATATCACGTATGGAACCCAGCACTATTTAGAAAATCTTCCAGAAGCCTCTTCTGATCACTCCATTCTGCTGGAAAGCAGCGGCGATGCGGCACTGATCGCAGAGCTTGAAGGAGAAAATCCCTTCCAAGAGGGCCATGGCTATGAGATTTTAAATGCAAGGGGCCAATTGAAGGAAGGCTCTTTCGCTGTCTTAAACCACATACAAGTAACTGAAGAAGGAAAATCGCTCTTTGAAGAACGTTTTAAGCAGCGCGCAGGTCTTGTTGAACAGGAATCTGGCTTTGCTGCCATCAGGATACTGCGACCAGAAGAAAACGACCCTTATATTGTGATGACCCTTTGGAAATCACAAGGAGATTTTACGAGCTGGCAGCAGTCGAATGCCTATGCCGAAGCCCACAAGAACAGAGGCACCGGCTCAGGACTGCCCCAGACTCTATTTTCCGGCCCCTCTTTTGTAAAAGAATATGATGTCGTTTCAAAATCGTAAAACTGCTTTTAAACATTGGACGTCCCGAAAAGCCCGCGGGCAGAATTGCTGCTCTGCAGGCTTTTTCCTGACTGAAATAAACAATGGCAATCGTATTATCAACAAAAAAGTCATTTCGAATTTCTAGTAACAAGAATGGGGAGGCGCGGATATGAATAAAGCCGCCATTATCGTAAATCCGAATGCCGGAAATAAGCAACTTGTTGAAAACATAAATGAAGTGGTACAAAAACTAGAAGAAAAATACAGCGAAGTCATCGTCCATCAAACGCAGGATGTTGGAGATGGAGGAAACTATCTGACGAAGATTGCAGGTGAAGTCGATCTCGTGATTGGAGCGGGAGGAGACGGTACCATTCACGAGCTCGTAAACGCGCTTTGCCCTCTGGAAAAAAGGCCTTTGTTTGCTATACTTCCCGGAGGTACATGCAACGACTTCTCAAGGGCGATCGGCATGAATCAGAATCCCTTCAAAGCTATTGACCAGATCTTGGAGCATAAGGTCGAGCAGCTGGACGTTGGACACTGCAATGCTCACTATTTTCTTAACTTTTGGGGAATCGGTCTCATTACACAAGTTTCCACCAATATAGACAGCCAGGTCAAAGATAAATTCGGACGGCTCTCCTACTACCTTTCAGCCGCCCAAACATTAAAAAATTATGAACCGTTTCAACTTGATATCAAGAGCCCCGACTTTACGTATCAAGGGGAAGCCGCCATGCTTATCGTTGGAAATGGCCCTTTTACTGGAGGCATCAAAGCCTTTTTCCCAGATACCGATATACAGGACGGAAAATTCGATATTCTTATCGTAAAAGAACCATCTCTGCGTTTAATCTGGGATACGATTCAATCCAAAATGCTGAACCAGACTCCCGCCAATGACGATATCAAATACTATAAAACCAGCCGCCTTAAGGTGAATACAGCGCCTGATCAACTGATCGACTGTGATGGAGAACGGAATGTCCATACACCCGCTGAACTGGTTAACCTGGAAAAGTATCTGTCAGTCATCGTCGGCAACTTTCCAGTCTGAGGGATCATCTTCTTGGCTGTTTATAAAAATAAACAGCCTCAAGGGCTGCTATGCATAAGAGAAGCCATACCAATCCTGCAGAGTAACCCGCAATAATATCAGAGGGATAATGAACACCAAGATAAATGCGGCTGATGCCGATTCCAATTATGGCGACCGCAAATAATAAGGTCCACCCTGCTTTTCTTAAGGGCTTTCTCTTGCTCCTTACAACCAAATATCCCAGGAATCCATAATACACCATACTGCCCATTGCATGTCCGCTTGGAAAACTGAAGCCGAGTGCTTCTACCAAAGGATCTGCATTGGGCCTTTTTCTTTGAAAAGCATTTTTGAGCAGCAAGTTCAATAAGCCTCCCCCGCCAACAGCCAGCAGGAAGAATACCATCCCCCATAGGTTCTGCCGTTTGAACCACAGCCAAAGCATACCCACAGCAAGCAGAATGCCGAGAGCCAGCTTGGACCCTATTTCTGTGAAAAATAACATCACACGATCCAGCCCCGGTGAGGAATAAGAACGTACGGCATCAATAATTACCGGATCAAATTCAAAAGGTTCCTTTTCAACAATTTCCTCAGAGAGGGAAGCAAAAATAAAAATAGCAGCCGCCGCCAGCAAAAAGCCAATCACAAGCAGAACAGCCGGGACGATAGGGAAAGATATTTTTTTCATCCATTTTTGGATCATTTTAACACCTCTTGCTTCATCAGTCATAACATCTGGCAATAAGAAAAAGCTGCTGAGAGCAATCAAAGCAGCTTTTTCTGCGTCCTATTGTACAAGCTTTACAAGCATATGCGCCAGTTGATGCCTTTGATTTTCGTCGCCTGCCTTCCAAAGCTCTTTCAGAAGGTTTTCTTCAGCATTGCGCGGCTCTTCGGCCTCAGCCAGATGATCTGCAACTTTTTGTGCAGCTTTAGCAAGTGTTTCTTCATCTAATCCAAGTTTCTCACCAAGGGCCACCCTTGTATGAAGATACGATTTAAATTCAGAAAAGTTCCGTAAAATTTCATCTTTGCGTTCATCACTGATGCGTCCAACGGTATCATCTACTTTGTTGATGTTCACTGTATCGTCTTTGTGCAGGATATGCTTTTCTTCATTGCCCATAGCTTTCTTCTCCTTTATTGATTTAATTTTGAAAGAATGGAAAGGGACTCCTTGTTGAATGCCGGAATGTCATCAGGCTGTCGGCTAGTCACAAGGTTGCCTCCGCAAACTGCCACTTCTTCATCGACAAAATTAGCTCCCGCATTTTTCAAATCTACTTTAATGGAGTTATAGCCTGTTACTTTTCTGCCCTTTAATACTTCTGCTGTAATTAACAGCTGAGGGCCGTGACAGATCGCAAAGATTGGTTTTCCGTTATCAGCAAAGTCTTTTGCGAAACTCACAAACCGTTCATCATCCCTAAGTTGATCAGGCGAGAAGCCGCCGGGGATGAAAAGAGCATCAAAATCAGAAGGGCTGACATCGCCAATGCCTGCATCAGCAGTAACGGTTTCTTCTTTCTGCTTTCCTTCCAGCGGTTTTCCTTTTTCCGAGCTGATCACCACTACTTCGTGACCCGCTTCTTTATAAGCTTTCGCTGGGTCTGTATATTCAACATCTTCAAATAAATTGGTAAGTACAGTTGCGATTTTAGCCACTAAAATCCACGCTCCTTTACATTTTCATCTGTCTACACCTCTTAACATTTCCTTTTGCCAACTGAAGTAAACCCTTTTTTCCATAGTTTATCCATTATGCAAACGGGGAAGAATAACACAGAATGAATTTTGGGAGGTAATGTAAAGATGGAAAAAGATTTACAAGCACTAATTGATGGACTAAACGAGGATCTAGCCAACGAATATTCAGCGATCATTATGTACAATCACAACGCAGCAACGGTTTCAGGAATCTTTCGCCAAGTGCTAAAGCCATTCTTTGAGTCAGAAATTGGCGATGAACAAGGCCATGCCCTTTACCTTGCAGAAAAGATCAGCACACTCGGCGGAATACCTACAACAACTCCAAAAGAAGTCAAACAGGTATCAGATGTACGCCAAATGCTTGAAGAAGCAAGAAATGCAGAAATTGACACCATTCGCCGATACGAAGAACGCAAAGAGCAGGCAGCTCAGCTGAAACTGACGGAACTGGTTGTCCAGCTCGAAGACATGATTGCTGATGAAACCAAACATAAAGAAGAAATGGATCGTCTATTAAAAGACAACCGTTTCTAAAATAAAACAATAAAGCTGCCCCCGGATAAACCAATTGGTTTATCCGGGGGCAGCTTTTTTTATGGCTCTTTCAGCCAGCCTTTTTCCTTTAATTGATTGATTGTCCTCAGCCGGAAACAATTCTTCGCGGTTTTTCCAAGTTCATCCAAAAAGCGATAGTTCGCATAAGCACCCACTACTGCTCCAAAACCGGGGATCATCTGCAGCATCTTTACTAGATCGATATGATCTCTGTAATCCTGCTGCAAAGATTGCCAATCAATATTCTGCAAAGATTGCTGTTCAGACGGAAAATCTGCAATAGTCCGTTCCCAGTTCAGGATTTTCTCCAAGAGTTCTTTTCTCTTAAACGGGCTTGAGTAAGAAAGCTGAAAGATATACAAAATATACAGGCGTTCACGATAATCTTTAACATCGTATCCATAGACTCCAGCCACATCGAACAGAAACTTCATTTTAATTCCTAATAAGATTGGAAAATCCGCAAGGCCCAGCAAAAATCCCCCCGCCCCTGTTCCCGCCCCCTCAACTGCAGCTGTCCGGCGGTAAGCGGTAATTAACGAATCTGCCGCTTGATCACTTTCCCTGAGGGCAAGAGGAGCATGCGGCTGCTTTTTCGAGGTATATTCTGAACCAATCAGTGTGCCATGCACCATGCTTTTGATGCTTTTCGTGATCACCTGATGAACCTTTTCGGGCAGAAGATCATTTATGCGGGTTTGCAGTTTTTTAGCTGATCGGTCCCAGAGAGAGGGATTTTTGTTGAACTCTTTTTCCCAACTGTTCAGTTCAGCCAGAATTTGTGTTTCATACTTTCCCATACAGCTTCCCCTCAATCCTTCCCAGCCTTGCTTGGTTGTATTACTACTACATTACTCGCAACAGCTGTTTTTTAGTATAGTAAGAGGTAAACAGCCAGACAAAGATAACTGCAGCCACTCCTGATACAGCTCCAATCATCCAAGTCCCTCCCGTCAGCAGCAGAAAGGCAATATAAAGGACGGCCTGGATGGTTAAAAGGATACGAAGCCATTTTTGAAAAGCCTGAAAACGCCATTGGTGTTTGACAGGATACAGCTCAAACCATACGTTTCCCCTGTGGTGACCGTAAAGCGGCAGCAATTGTACGCCTGTTGCATGCATAAATAACAAGACGAGTAAAGGATGCCACCACCCGGACGGGATCCAGAAAAGGAAAAGAACGCCGATGATGATCAGTCTAATGTAGATTCCATAATAATCATTGGATCGAAAAAACGTCTTGCGGTATAAACCGTCAAACGTATGTCTCTGTTTATAGGCCACTTTGGAAAGCAGTGACAGCCACTTTCTCGGCTTTACTTTTTGAGACAGCTGAGGGACGTCTGTGAACAAGTTGGCAATCCGATAAAGCTTCATCATCATGCCATTTTCCACTTCAAGCAAATGCTCCCACTTGTAGCCGTGCACTTTCTTGATGTAACCAAACACAAAATTTGATAAAACGTACATAATGGCAAGAATAGCGAGGATAAACACATAAGCCTTCTGAAAAAGAAGATACAGGTACACTGCATTAACAGCCAAACGGATGGCCATATAGTTCCTCCTGCTACGGTCAAAGGGCAGCCGCTGTTCTTCCCATGAGGTTTTGACGTTCCATATTTTTGCTGACAGCAACAGAATTAAGGTCAGCAACATCTCAAACAGCCTTCCGGTAATGAACTTTGAAAACAGCGGCCCGAATGCGAGAAACACAACGACGATCACGAAGCATTGAATGATGATCGTATAGCGCAAGGAATGCCTGAAATATTCTTTCATTCTCGATTCGACAGGCAGGAGAAACACGAGGTCGCCTTTTTTCAAAAACGTCCGTACTGGGCTTTTTGTCAGCAAATAGGCAAACACCGCTACAAGCAGCCAGGACGCTGGAAAGTTTTCAGGCAGCTGTTTAAGGATCCTAGCATAATAGAAGCTTCCCATCACAAACAAAATGTAAAGCGAGAGCATGAACCCGCTGTTTCCAATCAATCTGAAGTAGCGGAGCGCTATTGCAAAATACTGGTCCTTCCTGCTCTCCCATATCTTTGTGAAATCCATCATGGCCTGTTTCCTCTGCTGGTATAAATATAGATCTCATCGAGCGTAGCCTGAGGATTTCCGACCTGATTTTTCAATTCCGCTAACGTCCCTTCCAAAGCGATCTTGCCTTCATGCAGGATGATGAAACGATCGCAGTACCGTTCCGCCGTTGCCAGGATATGTGTTGACATCAGGATGCCTGCTCCGTTATTTTTAAACCTTTCCATCAGTTCCAGAAATGAATGAATGCCGAGCGGATCCAGTCCGACGAATGGTTCGTCAACGATGTAGAGTTCAGGCTCTACCAGGAAAGCGCACAAAATCATGACTTTCTGCCGCATACCTTTTGAAAAATGTCCAGGAAACCATTTGATTTTATTTTCCATGTTAAATTCCGTAAGCAGGGGCCTTACTCTTGTTAAAAACGTCTGCTCCTCCAGGCCATAAGCCATGGCAGTCATCTCGAGGTGTTCCCAAAGAGTAAGCTCTTCGTACAGGATGGGTGTCTCTGGTATGTATGATAACTGTCCACGATATTCCTCCGGTTCCTCCTGAAAGGTCTTCCCATTAATTCTGGAAGTACCTTTATTCGGCTCCATAAGACCTAAAACATGCTTGATGGTCGTACTTTTACCCGCTCCGTTCAAACCGATCAGCCCTACGATTTCATTGGCATGCACATTAAAGGAAACATCATGCAGCACAGGCCTGTCAGGTGAATAGCCTCCTGTTAATCCGTTGACTTCAAGAATTTTTTTCATGTTCGACCCCTTCTTTCCCAGCTTCTCCTTTATTTTACCGGATTGTCCATTTTATATGAAAAACCGCACCGCGAACCACAATTTTTTAAAAAAGCTGTCCTTCGTTTCAGGAACAGCTGCGACACCTCTAATTTGTTATCAATTCCGCCTTTATTTAATCTTCATCATACTATGTTTCTTTTTTGTTTTCCAACGGCTGCATTTTTTATGGATAAACTTCTTGATTCTTGGCAAACCTATATTTGAAGAAGGCATCCCCCCTTCTTCGAGGGAGATTTTAGGTGCTATATAACGATTTGAACAACCAAATTCAGGGAGATGATTCTCTTGGAAAGATTATTGCTTACCTAAGCTTTTAATCCAACAGAATGAGGTGTTCGCAAAAAAATCGAAATGTATGTTTCCAGGTTCTCCTTTCTTCTCTAACCTCTATAAGGAAGAGGGCTCTACAAACGTAGGGTCCTCTTTCTTTGTTTAAATTTCTAAATGTTCCAATAACATATTGTCCGCACTTATGCTAAAATGAGAAAAAACATTTTCAGAGGTGATAAAATGAACCATGACGAGCATTGTATTTTTTGTAAAATCGTGAAGGGCGAAATACCAGCCTATAAAGTATATGAAGACGAAAACGTGCTGGCCTTTCTCGATATCAGCCAAGTCACAAAAGGGCATACTCTCGTAATCCCAAAGGAACATTACAAAGATATTTATGCCCTGCCTGCTGAAGCAGCAGGAAAACTGTTCGCAGCTGTTCCGGCCGTTGCCGAAGCGATTAAAGAGTCATTTGATCCCATCGGTCTTAATGTACTGAATAATAACGGAGAACCTGCAGGACAATCCGTTTTTCATTACCATGTACATATCATTCCCCGCTACGGCAAAGGAGATGGCTTTGGAGCGGTGTGGGAAACCAATGATTACTCACAGGAAGAGTTCAGTGAGATTTCCAGCTTGATCGCTTCCCATCTTTCTTCATAACATTTGTATATCTGCTGCCTGAATCAAGGCAGTTTTTTATTTTATAAGCTCTGTTAGTCCATGTTGTTGATTTTTGGTGGGGTGTGATTGAACCGCCAGCTATCACCCTTTTAAGTGGAGAAAAAGACTTGAGGGCCTCTTTTAAGCATCAGTATGCGATGTCCAATATGATTGAAATCAACAATCTGCTTTAACAAAGCCTTTTAATAAAGCATTGAAACCACTAAATAAGGGGAGGAATTGTATTCATGAAACAGGTATATAATTTTAACGCAGGACCTGCCGCTTTACCCCGGCAGGTATTGGAAAAAGCAAAAGAAGAATTTTTGGATTTCCAGGACACGGGGATCAGCATTATGGAACACAGCCATCGCGGAAAACACTATGAGGAAGTTCATGAAGAAGCAAAAAACCTTTTAAAAGAACTGCTTTCTATACCCGATCAGTATGAAGTTCTATTCTTGCAGGGCGGTGCGAGCCTGCAATTTGCGATGATACCCATGAATTTTATGAAGCCCGGCGAACAGTCCGGCTATATCTTAACCGGTTCCTGGTCTGAAAAAGCGTTAAAAGAGGCCGATAAATTTGGAGATGTAAAAGAGATCGTATCAGGAAAAGCTTCCAACTATGCCTCTATTCCTGATCTTCCTTCTTTTTCTCCTGAAGAATATTCGTATGTTCATTTAACATCCAACAATACCATCTATGGTACACAATGGGCTTCATTCGACGGTATTGACCACCCTTTTTTGATCGCTGATATGTCCAGTGATATTTTAAGCAGAAGGATTCCAGTAGATAAGTTCAGCCTAATTTATGCAGGAGCTCAAAAAAACCTGGGCCCTGCCGGTGTGACGGTTGTAATTTTTCGAAAAGATGCAGCCGAACGGGCAAATGAAGGGCTTCCGGCTATTCTTTCGTATGAGACACACATTAAAAACCGTTCGCTCTATAACACCCCTCCTACCTTTTCCATCTATCTCCTGAAACTCGTTCTTGAATGGGCGAAAATTCTGGGCGGTCTGGAGGAACTCGAAAAAAGAAACCAGGAAAAAGCGCAGCTCATCTATGAAGCCATTGATCAAAGCAGCGGCTTTTATTCAGGACATGCTGCCAGGGACAGCCGATCATTGATGAATATTACGTTCACCTTAAAAAATGAAGAGTTGACGAAGCAGTTTTTAAAAGAAGCACATGAACAAGGATTTTACGGGCTGGCCGGCCACCGGTCCATCGGCGGATGCAGAGCCTCAGCCTATAATGCAGTTCCTCTTGAGGCCTGTCAGGCACTTAGGGATTTCATGGGAAATTTCCAGAAAAAACATGATAAATAGTCTTTATTTACTGTTCAAAACGCTCCAGATTTGTTATTATAGGTGATAACTTCTTTGCATAGGGCAAAAGTGCACCTATGAAAGATGAATTAAGAGTTGAGTTGAGGAGAGATGAGTAATGAAAACTAAATCATTAGCACTAACAGGTGTTTTATTAGCATTGGGGTATGTTCTTCATGCCATTATGCCGCCCTTCTTTTTAGGGATGAGGCCTGATATGATGCTTACTATGCTATTTCTAACGATTATCATGTTCCCGTCGCTTTCTAACGTCATTGTAGCTGCGCTGGCAACAGGAGTCATTACAGCCATAACAACAACTTTCCCGGGCGGGCAGATCGCCAACCTGGTCGATAAACCAATAACCGCACTCTTTTTTTTAGGACTATTCCTACTCGTTTCGCGCTTTAAACTAAATGCATTAACAGCTGCGATATTAACTTTCGCTGGAACGATTGTGAGCGGATCGATTTTCCTCGGTACAGCTCTTCTCGTTGCCGGCCTGCCTGGTACGTTTTTGTCCATCTTCCTGGCGGTCGTATTGCCGACAGCTGCCGTAAACTGTGTCGTCATGTTCGTCTTGTATCCGGTAGCACACAGCATCAGAAAGCGTTCAATGCCTCCGCAATCGAAAGAGGCACAAGTATAATTCATTTTAATAAGCCATAAAAAAAGCCGGTACCTGATTTAAGGTGCCGGCTTTATGGTTTGCTCTTCTTCTTCCCATTCCATGTAATGATCGATTTCTTTTTTGATCGTTTTATATAAAAAAGCCAAAACAGCAGCATCATCCAATAGGCCAATGCCTACCAAAAAGTCTGGAACAGCATCGATTGGACTGACAAAATAAAGCAGGGCCGCAACAATAAGCATCATCGATTTTTTTGATACATGCCGGTATGAGCCATCACGATAATGCTTCACCAGCCTGATTAACGCTTTCACCTGAGAAGTCAGTTCCCGCAAGCTGCTGTTGTTTTGTGCAGATTCTGTTTTTTTCTCGGCATTGGTGATCAGTTCACCTGTTTGATGATCATCATCCAGAATAACAGCGGCCTTGCTTTTCATTCTGTTAAAATAATTACCGATGGTGTGACGTTCCATAATACCCTCCTCCTGACTTGTTGTTATTATACCTTTATCTATTATATTTCTAACATAAAAAAGCAGATTCAAAAAGAATCAGCTTTCCCTATTTTTCGTTATTTTGTGACAAAAGTGAGCAAACAGACAACTAGCCCCGTAATCCCGATCAAGCCGAAAACGACAGCGGTTTTTCTCTTTTTTTTGATGGAAGTGTTACGAAAGGAATACTGGCGGGTAGTGTTTAAGGAGTACATCATGCGCATAATTAAAAGCAGTCCTGCAATCAGCAATATTATGGTTTTCCAATTCATTGTCCATCCCCCCATTTTATAAATATGCAGGTGCCTGTCCAATCATGCCGAAAATCATCGTTAAATATTTATGTTTTCGGGAAATTTCTCAATAGGAATTCTTCTGATCCACCAAGAATGTAATACTAACTATAATAGAGGAGGAATTATTTATGTCTAAAGCAAAATCTTTACTTTACGGCTTCGCCATCGGAACAATCGTTACAGGTGCAACTACCCTGCTGTCTGCGCCTAAGTCAGGCAAGGATGTCAGACAGGACATTAAAGACAGTGCGAATAAGTTAAAGAACTCTGTCTCCCAAATGAAACGTGAGAGTATTACTCTTAAAGAAAAAATTATGTTTGTTTCCAAAGAAGGAAAGGACGCGTTCAAACAGGCTTCTGCTGACTTAAAGAAGGATATTGATCATTGGAAGGAAGATGTTCAGCCCAACATGGAAAGTATTCAGGAGAACGTAAAAGAGATCCAGGACACGCTTGAGGAAAGCAAAGCTACCCTGGCTAAATAATCACTGTACAATTGGGGATCTCCCTTGAACGGGGAGATTTCTTTTATTATTTAACTATTATGATCTTCCATATCTTATCATACTTAAGTTTCATGCCTTTATTACCAATTTTTCTTTTAGTTTTGAAAAATTTTACTTTCTTATTATAGAAAATACTGGCATAATGAGGGGTAGATTGATGTTCTTATATGTAGTAATGGAGGGCATTTAGTATGGAAAAGGACAATTTGTACAGTGTAAAGGAAGCGATGATTTTCAGTCATAAATTCGCGCAGATCAGCAAAGCATTATGGAAGAGTGTGGAAAAAGACTGGCAGAATTGGATTAAGGATTACGGATTAAACATCAACGAACATCACATTTTATGGATTGCACATCAATTGGAAGGAGCCAGCATTTCCGATATTGCAAAATTCGGAGTCATGCATGTGTCGACTGCTTTTAACTTTTCGAAAAAGCTGGAGGAACAAGGCTACCTTTCATTTTCCAAAAAAGAAAATGACAAGCGCAATACATACATTCAATTGACGGATAAGGGTGAAGAGCTTCTCCTAAAAACAATGGAAACCTATGATCCGTCAAGCTTCGGTGTCTTTTCATCCGCTTTACCGATCAAGGAACTCTTCGGAAAGTTCCCTGACTTCCCTGAGATCATGTGCATGATCCGAAACCTCTACGGTGAGGACTTCATGACGATCTTTAACAAACTTGAGTTGAAAGTTGAAGAAAGCTTGGAGGAAAAGCCCCCAAGCAATGTCATACCAATGACTCCTGAGCTGGCAGGCATTCACTCGTAACTCCGTGCCAAATCATACAGCTTATCCATAAGTTCAGGATAGACGCCTTGGGTACGAAGAGCTTGAACGGTTTCTCTTGGCTTCAGCTTTGGATTCAGCATTCCTGCAAAATGGAGAAGAAGAGGAAGGTATTGCACATAACCACTCTCCGTCTGGACCTCAAAACGTCTTTGGAGTTCATCGCACAATGAAAGGACATCTCCCACCTCGTCTTCGCTCAGGTGTTTTTCCATCACCAGCGTATAGAAGGGATATGTCCTTAAATTAATCGATTGTACAGTAAGCCGGTTATAATATTCCAGCCGTTCAACACGTTCTTCAATCGTTTCCATCTTCATCCTGCTTTCTTATAGTCGATCTTTAGTTTCTATTGTATAGTAAAGCCGCCTTTTTTGTAAGGCGGCTTTCTTCTTATCTTCTAAAATTCTCCATCTGTTTATTTGCCAAACACGTCTATCGAAATATTATTATGCGGCAGATCGACCTCTTTGGCCTTTACCTTAATGTGCTTCTTTATGTTCATCTTGGTCAGCTGCACGTGAATCATTTCTTCCTGCGGGTAAACCTTCACCCATTTGGGGAGGTCTACACTGTTTGAAACAAGATTAAGCACCTGCTCGCCCGGCAGATTCAAACGTCCGACCTGTACATTTTTTTCATGCAGAGCCAGATCTCCATTCGGAAGAACTTCTGGCGCCATCGACATCTGGTATACTACTTCTCTTCCAAAAACGTCTATCCGCCCGAACAGTTTCATCTTATTCGTAAGCTTTACCTTTAGGTCCAGGTTTTTTTGTTCCTCAATTTGTTTGTTCATTAGAAACGCAGCCTGTTCTTTCCCCGTATGTATAGTGAATAGTTTCTTCCCCGCCAGTGATCCACCGGTTTGTTCAGCTTTATCAAAGTCCTTTTCTCCTCCTGAAAAAATCAACGAAGCAATGACAATGATAACGATGACGATAACGGCAGCCAGAGCAAAGAAGCTCCATTTCCATTTGTTTTTCATTTTTGTCCTCCAATAGTTGCATTTTTCTATTCTTATTCCCCAACTTTTGTTAAAGTAAGAATGGTAGCTTTTTATGGAGGTATTGTAACATGCCAGATGTGATATTTGTAATTCTTGCCCCTGTTTTTTTATTTGTTTTTAATACCCTCACCAATGAACTCTGTTCACGTAAATCCATTCCTGCTGAAACACAGCCCAATGTGTTCCGTACCATAAATGTTCTGATTACCATTCTTTTAATCAGTGCTTATGTAGAAAACATCTTTACATACTAATGAGGCATCCCTATGCTTCTACGAAAACAAAAGGGATGGCAGATGCCACCCCTCTCTAGTTTTCGTCAACAGAAACAAATGCATCCGATAATAATGAGTAGGATTATCAATACAACAATCAGCTCAAAGCCGCCAGAAAAACCGTTCATTGAAATACCTCCTCCGGCAGAAAAAGCCGGTTTACTACCGATTATGAGGAGTGATTAACACCATCCTCCCCAACATACACATCCGACGATGATCAACAGAATAAACAACACAACGATTAACGCAAAGCCTCTTCCATGTGTAGAACCCATGATGCCACCTCCTTTATTTCTTACGCTATCCTATGCAGCCCACCTATTGCTCGCATAGGCGAATGCCTGTAAATCGAAATAAATTTTAAACTTTTGCCTACGTCCTTGTCCTTACCACGTGAAGCAAGTACAGCCAATTATTATTAATAAAATGAAAAGAATGATCAGAATTAAAAAGCTATGTCCGAAACCAGCACCGCATCCCATCATCTATCTCCTCCTTTTTTCTTCTCCACATCATATAGTGATATGTCTTGGTTTGATTAGGCGAATGTCCCGGTTTATAAAAATTTCCTTGCTCAATTAAACAGTAAATTCGTGTAATTTTTCTCATAATTCCGAGTATGAATAGGATTTTATCCAATGTTTATGCTATAGTAGATACTGTGAAAATATTACTCGAACAGTGGGAGTGTGTCAGATGAAAAAATGGTTATTATCCCTTGGACTTGCTGCGGGAGTGTTGTCGCTGTCAGCGTGCAACTCCGGTGCAGGATCAGAGAAGGTTGTTGAATCCAAAGCTGGAGACATCACCAAGGATGAATTCTACAATGAGCTTAAGGCACAGTACGGAGATCAAGTTCTTAAGCAAATGGTAGATAATAAACTTCTCGAAAAAGAGTACAAGGTTACCGATAAAGAGATTGACAACGAGATCGCTAAAATCAAAAAACAGCTTGGCAGTGAAGACCAGTTCAAGCAAGCCCTTCAACAAAACGGCATTAAAAACGAAAAAGATTTACGAAAACTCGTTAAGACACAGCTTCTAAATAAAAAGGCAGCAACCGATGGTGTCAAAGTTACCGATGCTGAAATGAAAAAAGTATTTAACGAAAAATATAAAGAAGAAGTAAAAGCAAGCCACATCCTGGTGGATGATGCTAAAACAGCAAAAGAAGTAAAAGCGAAACTTGATAAAGGTGAAGACTTTGCCAAACTTGCTGAAAAGTATTCCAAAGACCCTGGTTCTAAATCAAAAGGCGGAGACCTCGGCTATTTCGGTAAAGGCCAAATGGTTCCTGAATTTGATAAAGTGGCATTCAAGCTTAAACCTGGACAAGTCAGCGACCCTGTAAAATCTCAATTCGGCTACCACATCATTAAAGTCGTAGACAAGAAAACCAACAAGTTTGAAGACAAGAAGAAACAAATCAGCGAAGAACTGAAACAGCAAAAAGCAAAACCAACAGACCAAGTCATCACTAAGCTTCAGAAAAAAGCTGACATCAAGATCAAAGATAAAGACCTAAAAGACGCACTAAAAAAACAAGACACTCAAATGCCAGCACAGCCACAGCAATAATGAAAGGCTGAAACGCTTTGCTCAGAGCCCCGTTGAACTGGAGCTCCTGAAATTCAACACGTTTTTTGTGTTGGGTTGAGGGAGTGAAGTTGGCGGGGCTCTAAGCGTTGAAGTTGGATCGATGAAAAGCTGAAGGACCCGTTCAAAGCCGATAGACGTTGGAACTCTTACACAGCAACAAAAAGGGGCTGTCCAGAAAGTCGAAAATTGACCTTCAGGCAGCCCCTTTTTGGCTTGAAAAATCTTCAATGAAAAGTTAA
>NZ_JARMMC010000021.1:0-236587 GCF_036216745.1 Fictibacillus sp. B-59209
ATAATCAGAAGTTTGGATGAAGAAGTTATCTAGTTTTGAGGGAATATACCTCAAAATATGTCTGGTGGCGATAGCGAAGAGGTCACACCCGTTCCCATACCGAACACGGAAGTTAAGCTCTTCAGCGCCGATGGTAGTTGGGGGCTTCCCCCTGTAAGAGTAGGACGTTGCCGGGCACGAACGAAGCACTGTTGGAGTTTCCAGCGGTGCTTTTTTTATTGTGAGATCGACAAAGTTTGTTTTCCCTCCCCTTTTGTTCTTTTAAACGAGAGGCAAAGTTGATTGGGGTCGTGTATCTTGGGCTTGCTATTGTTATTTTCGGTTTGTTTCCTGTGATTGCTTGGTTCTTACTTTAAAGTGTTTCTAATGGTATGGGATTCGTTTCTTATCGCATTTTCTATAACAAGTACAGAAACTATTCTTCCGCAGTTAATGAGTAGAATGGAGGCATATGGTTGTTTGAAACGTGTTAGGGCAAATTCGCTGTCTTTTATCTGTCTTCTTTAGGGTAATCATAATAGTTTTACATGTTCTTCATTTTTCAATTCAATCTATCATTCACTCTATTTTTTTTTATTCTTTTGGTTGCAGTTTTCGAATTATTGCTTTTGCCATTCTTCGCGGCTTTAGTTTTTTGTTTTTTGTTGTTGTTTGCCTTTTTTTATCACCTACTCGTTAAATAAAAAAAGATGTGTCGGAGAGGAGCTCTGTGTTGCATTTACCAGGTGGTCATCGGACAATTGCCCATTTAGTTGCAAATGTAGAGAGGGTAGAAAACTAACAAAAACCAACAGAATTTTTGACAGTAAAGATAATTAGATATTATCTTTACTATAGATACAGTTATTAACAAATGCTATACTTAAGAGACAAAGAAACAGAAAAGAGGGTTGCCCGTGGATTTAGTCACCTCTATAACGAATGTAACCAACGAAAAGTACTTAACTCAATTAAAAGAAAAGCTGTTGGAGAAAAACCTGCTCGATGAAAACCGGAACCTAAACCTCGGCGAAAGCAAGGAAGAGGATTTTTTGGAGTGGTTCTTCGCGCTGAAGATCTACAAAGACGGGAGGACTTTTTCGCCGCATACATTAAAGGCGTATAAAGCAGACGCCAAAACGCTGCTGAATTACATGCTGCAGCATAATCTGTCTTTTCGTGACCTCGGGTTTCCGGAAGTGAAGGCCTATAATGAGTACATAAAAAACACCTATGCAAACAAAACAGCAATCCGGAAACTAGACTTCTTTCGCCGGCTGCTGGAGTTTGGCTACGAAACACATTTTTACAAGGCACTGCTCTCCAGATGGATCGTCAAACCAACCGCAAAGAAAGGCCACTATATAATAGAAGAAACTCGTCAAAATGAGGCGCATACTCGTTTCCAATTAAGGGAATTAACCCAGGAAGATGCGGAGCATCTTATTTCGCACTTCTCGAAAATTGTGAAGACGGATACGTACCGTAAGCAGCTGCAAACGCGCAATCTACTCATCGGCTATCTTCTATATACTACAGGCCTACGGGCGAGTGAGCTCCTTAATTTGAACTGGGGAAGTTTTCGGAAGAATCGCAGAGGCAATTTATTAGTGGATGTGATCGGAAAAGGGAATAAACCTCGGACCATTCCGGTTAAGAAAGAAACCAAGGATCTGTTGTTTAACTACCGAGAGACATTACAGGAATCAACAGAACTCAATATGCGAGATACAAGTCCTTTATTTTACTCACTATATAATGAAGAAACTCGATTAAAAAAGAAGCGATTAACTTACCCAGCACTGTATAAAATCGTTAAAACAGCTGTCAAATTAGCAGCGCAAAACACTGCGATTAGTCCTCACTGGTTTCGGCATACTTTTGTAACAGTTATGTTAGAAAATGATGTACCGCTTGCAGTTGTAAAAGATTGGGCAGGCCATTCTGATATTTCAACGACTAATTTATATTTAGAAAGGATAAATCAAGACAATATGGATGTACATCTAGAAAAAGTAAAAGTATTTAATGAGTAACCATTGAAAATAAGTATGTTAATTTATGAGATGTTGGCAGCAACTAAAAATGGCTACCCCAAAAGTGTGTAGGAGTTATTTTATTCGAACATCGGTTCTTAACAACAAAATTGATTTCGCTGACAAGCAAGAAGAAACGTATCGACAGTATTTGTGGCATCATGTAATAATGCCCTAAAAGCCTTGGTATATAAGGGTTATTGAGTAAGATGGAGTGGGAATTTAGTTGTAAAAAAGGAGTGTTTTTAGTGGCAGAATTGAAATTCGTAAGTACAGAACATATAGCCGTACTTTTGGAATCATTAAAGGGTTGGATTAAAGAACTTACCATTAGTTTAATTCCTAATAGTAACCTATTAGATTATAGAAGAGGAGAAAACAGGTGTCTAAAGTCATAAGTCAGTGTATTTTTATTGTGTTTCCATTATTGTTAGCCATTATTTATCCACTGCAAAAAGTAGCATATGGGTGTTTATCGTTACTCACCATAGATACAACGAATTTAGACAATGCAATAAAAAGCATAACTAGTAACGAAACGATAATCTCTATTATTTGCGGAGTAATTTTATCTGTATTCTTTTATTTTTGGAGAAAGAGAGCTAATACTGAAAAATTATTTAATACAGGTAATAGATATAATGACTATCCGTTAGTGATTTATTGGATAGCCGGTAAAATACTAGGATATGGAAAAGTAACTTTAGTAAGAGTGCCTATATATCTTCAGTATAAACTTCTTTTAGCAGATATTTTTCCAAATATTATAGTTGACAGCAATGTAGAAAACAAAGAGAAGGCTGTTAGTGTCATTGAAAAAAATATGGAACAACCCTTTAATGAACTAAATCTCATACTAGTAGATACCTATGAAATTACAGAGGATCAAATTCCATTAAATAAACTAAATTTACCAACAGTCATTATTCAAAATGGTAATGATTTTGGAGGTCATCGTTGTTTCAATCCTGAATTTGTAAAAATGATTAGAGAAAAAACAAACCTATATAGCAAAACTTTTAAAAAAGTTAATATTTTTTCTACTACTAATACAAATCATAATGAAGCGATTATTTCTAAAAGCTTTAAAAATGGGAATAGAACGGGATTTAAAAATATCGCAGTATATCAAGCAAATAGAGACGATTTTTGTTTTACTGAGGAACATAAAGTCCTTTAATTATTTTCAAATATTTAGGGTGGAGTCGAATGTCTAAGTTTTCATAGAAAGGGTATGAATATAGGTCTTCCAAAGTACCTTTTCATACAGCAATTCCTCCTATATCTTTCATTAATAGCAAACAAAAAACAACAGTGTCTGCTGTTGTTTTTTGCGTTGAGATTCACTGGTTTTGATCCTCTCAATCCGGATTTATCTTCTTACGCGTTTAAGTTTCAGATGCTATAAAAATATATATACTTAAAAAAGATTAACAATAGAAGGTACAAAAAAAATCTTGCTATAATGTATTAAGTAATTGTTCCCTATATAGCTTATAAGGCATATCGCTGTAAACACCTTCCTATTTGGTTCTTGAATTCAAGGCATCTTCCGTTCGTTCCTTTTTAGCTTAAAAGAACTTTAAGTTAAAGTGCTCAACCATTAAACTTTCAAAGATAATATAGGGATACGATTAATTAGTAGTAATTCATATATATCAGAAATGAATACTTGTATCTATAAACATCCTTTTTGTTATGATACAATTTCCTCATAAGTAAAAAAATGTATTGGGGGAAAATCGCTTGGCAGATTGTCGAACGCAATTCAATGACTTTCACGATACGATTAGATTGAAGGAGGAAGACGAAATTCTGCGTACCAAACGCGATATCATTAAAGAAAAGATCAAGGAAAAACTTCCGGAAGAAGTTTCGTATGAATTTGAAGTGTTTAATCAGGGTTCCTATGCAATGAGAACCGGAATAAAACCCCTGGATTCTGATTATGACATCGATATAGGACTATATTTCGATATGTCCAGGGATGATGTGGAGCCCGTTACGGCGAAAAATTGGATTTATAATGCACTAAAAGACCATACAGGAAATGTAAAGATCAAAAACCCTTGTGTAACCGTGTCCTATGAAGAAGGCTACCACGTCGATATCACGGTATATGCGGTGAATAATACGGACGGGAAGGTGTACCTGGCAAAGGGGAAGCCTACAAGTATTACTGATGACAAAAAGTGGGATGAATCCAATCCAAAAGATTTGATTAATGAGGTCAGATATCACCTGTATACCCAAGAGGACCGCAAACAATTTAGAAGGGTGGTACGATACCTTAAGCGTTGGAAAGATGTCAATTTTTCCTCTGTCAATGGGAAACCCACCGGTATCGCATTAACATCGTGCGCCTATCATTGGTTGACCATTCAAAAAGATACCAATGCCTTTTCTGGCCATTCAACCTATAGAGATTTAGATGCACTGCTCGGTCTTGTTGTATCAATGATCAATAATTTTGAACCGGAGTACGTGTATGTAGATGGGGAATATCAATCTATGCCACGTTTGAAAGTTGAACTACCGGTAGAACCAAGACCTGAACTCTTTGAGAAAATGACACCCAAACAGATGAAGACATTCAAAGAAAAGTTAGAGTCACTACTAACTGCACTTCAGGAGGCGAAATATGAGCTAGATCCTACTGATGCAGCTGAACTATTGAGGAATCAATTCGGGGATGACTTTCCGGTTCCGCCCAAGCCGTCGACCGGTAAAAAGGCAATGGCAGCTCCAGTTATACCGAGCTCTGAATCAGCAAGTGAGTGTAACTAATGCGCATTCCTTTTAAGGACCTTCAATCCGATATTGAAGAGATTGAGCAGAACCTATTACTCTCTATGAGATTGCTTAATGATGTAAACCTGGATGATTATCCTTTCTGTGACACAGTAGCTGAGATCGAAGTTTTGGTTTGTGGGGAACCCGCTGTTTTTACGATTGGTTTCCCCACACTATTTCCACATACGTTACCTCTTTTTTTCGATAAAGGAAACGTGTTTGGTACGATTCCTCACAAAACATCGGATGGGTTTTTATGTTATACCCGCAGTGATTCAGTGATCATCGATTCCCGCTATCCCGGTTCCTTGTTATTGGTATGTTTGAAAAAAGTCGTGCAGGTCATTGAAGCCGGGCTCAAGAAAGAAAACACGGATGAATTTTCGGTAGAATTCGAGGCGTACTGGAAAGAGAAACACAATCTCGCGGTTTTTGCGTATGTGGACACCACCAATACCAGAGCCAGAGAACTGGATTTATGGTACAAAGAAACACAAGCAAAGGACCCGGTAGTGATTTGTGCTGAAAAAGGCGACAATGTGGAATCAGCGATCCAACAACTCTTTCATATCGACGTAAAAGACGCTAAGAAATTTAGATGCATCTATCTTCCGTTGAAAGAGAGATCTTTTTTATCCCCTCCAGATCCGGACAACAGGTGGGACTTTACGGTCTTTAAACAGAACCTCGTAAAAAATCTTACGGATACCAATCGAAAAGCCTATACCAAGCTCATTCAAAAACCAGTGGCTGATGTAAAACCTGGTCTTGAATTTGTCATCAGTGGGTTACCTCTCGAAAATGGAAATGTAGCGTTATTCGGTGGAACGATGTCGGGAAATACCATCGTTACCAAAGCATTAGCACAACCTAAGAACCAACGTATCCAGGTGCACCCGTTTGTATGGAAACCCAAAAACTCTGAGTTCTTACGTGCTACGATTAAGCGATGGCATCCCAATCATCTGTTAAACCGAACTGGCGGCCAGATGGAATTGACCGACAAGCACATTTTAATCGCTGGAGTGGGGTCTGTGGGAAGTGAAGTGGCCACACGTTTAGCAAAAGCCGGCATTGGCAAGCTGACACTGGTAGATTGGGATGTAATGGAAGTAGACAATATCCACCGTCATTCTCTGGGAGCCGATCAAGTGTATACGTTCAATGAAAAAGAGGGACTGCTGAACAAGCCAAAGGTATGGGGATTAAAAGAAGAGCTCAACAGAAAATACCCTTTTACGGATATCGTGATGAAGGGAAGGAGTTTCCTCAACATTCTGGAAGAAGTGGACCTGATGCAGCACGACATTGACCTACTGATCGTGGCTATTGGTTCTCCCAATACGGAAATGCTGATTAATCAAACATTGCATCAATTAGAGAACCCACCCCCAACCTTGTACACGTGGGTGGAACCCCTCGGCATTGGCGGCCACACCTTAGTCACGTTGAACCAGGACAGAGAAGGTTGCTACCAATGTCTATTTCAGCCAGACGATGAGGGTGAATCCATCAAGAACCAATCCGCTTTTGCTGAAGCCGGCCAAGAGTTTGCAAAATCCATCACAGGGTGTGGATCCGTATTTACGCCCTATAGTTTTCTGGATAGTGAAAGGTCGGCGATGTTGACGGTTGAAACTGCCATTAAGACCCTGATGGGAGAGTTATCCGGGAACCCCATCCTTTCCTGGAAAGGAGATGATCGGCTCTTTAAGCAAGGTGGATTTATCACTAGAAAAAGATATTCATTTTCAAGCAAGAAATTAGATGAAACCAAGTATATGTACAAAGACGACCGGTGCCCGGTGTGCTCAGAAGAAGGAAGGGATATCCATCCAAACCCGGAAAGAGAAGGAAGTCTATAAGTTACCTCACAATAAGACCTTGTATATACGTCCGGAAGCCATCGATAAGATGAATCAATACAAGCAAGTAAGGCAGCGGGACAAAGAAGCAGGTGGCATACTCATCGGTCGGATACTACTGGAGGATGGAAATTATATTATTGATGATGTATCTGAACCGATGCCGGACGATAAAAGAACCCGAACCCGCTTTAGCCGAAAACCAGCCGCGCACCAAGAGTATTTTGATCAAATTTGGGATGAAGCGGATGGCCGGTGCTTTTATTTAGGAGAATGGCATACTCATCCGGAAGATGTACCTCACCCTTCATCTATTGACCATAAGAATTGGAAAAGACTTTTGGGTGAGGATTTTGAACCGGACTATTTGTTTTTTATCATCATTGGAATTAAAGAAACAAGAGTATGGTTCGGTGAGAAATCCTCGTCAACGATAAATGAACTTGTAAGGAGAGTTTGAATTGTCCAAAAAAGCAACTGAAAAAATACCCAGAAGAAAACTAAAGCCCGTTGAAAATGCCTATTTGTGGGTCAAATCAGGTGGAATATGTACGTACGAAACTTGCAATAAAGAGTTAATTGAAACAGCTGAAGAAACGCTAACCAATGCAGGGATAATCGCTCATATTATAGGTCACGCAGAAAATTCTCCCCGCCACGAGTATATGGAACAATACGGATTTACCCAGGAGCAATTAGAAGATGTGAATAATTTAATGCTAATGTGCTATAACACATTCTAAGCGAATCGATGATGACCACACAAAGGACCAATACCCCCCGGACCGTTTATTCCAAATGAAGAAGTACCACGAAGATCAAATTAAAGCGTTACTTGGAATTCAAGACAAAAATAGTGTTGCTTTAATCCACAAGCGCTTTGGCGGCCCCATTTTTAATATGGAAATTGAAGGAGGTCCGCCTTATATCCTCCTAGATATTGTAGAGGATCAAACAGAGTTTGTAGATTCTACACAAAAGGGGTGGGAAAAAGGAGTAGAGGAAAACAAGGATCTTGTCGAGCGTTTCAAACAAAAGATAAGAGAGAAGGATGCTAAAGTAGGTGAGGTGTTTCCATTATCACCGATACCCTTGCTAATCCATCTTGGATCCCTATTAACGGATACTGTCCCTTATCCTATCTATCAATTCAATCGAGAAACAGGATATTGGGTGGCTGAACATCCTGGTTTTAGTCCTGAGCTAACATTAACCAGTACGAAAGATCTCAAGAATAAAAAAGAATTGGCCGTGCTAGTATCTATAAGCGGCAAGGTCAAATGTGAATATGTTGATGAAGTATTGGAAGAACCATATGATGCAATCTCGTTCGAAATCAATGACCCAGGGGTAAATAGAGTTGTTTATCGAGATGATGTTAGAAGGATTCAAGTAAAAGTGAAAGAAGACATTGAGCAACTGTTGCAAGAGCACAACTATGACAAAATGCATTTGTTTTACGACGGGCCTGCTGGACTGGCAATTGAATTAGGAAGAGGTATTAATTCTAATATGTGGCCAGAGGTAAGTTTATATGATTATAAGGTGAGGAGAACACCGAAGTACCAAAAGGCGTTCTCAATATAAACAGATAAATCATAGGGTTTAATTTGCTCAACCACAACTGCAAAATGAATGAATTGATTGGGGATAGCTAGTAGTGGAAAACGTTGATTATCAAAAGCAGCTTGATAAGTTTATTAATAAATTTATTTTTAGATCTCGTGATTTTGTTTGGTATGCGGCTCATATTTATGGATTTACTGAATTAATGATGACTGGTGAAAAGAGCTCTAAATTCACATATGACCACGAGTATTTTAACTTTACAAAAAGCACTAAAACCTTAATCAGCATACGGGAATTGTTGAAAATCGGAAATAATGAAGATGTTCTAATACTAATAAGAAGTATGTTTGAAAATTACTTAAGCAGCAGATATCTAAATGAAAATGACGATTTCATCGACCAATTGATTACTTTCCCTTTAAACCTTTTCACTGCAACATATAACGTTAATGAAAATGGAGAAATACTTGATCGTTCAGGAGTAAAACTTGGAGAATTAATAAATCCCAGCAAGTTTAAATCGGGAAAAGATAAATTATATTATTATAAATTTTATGGTTTTCTCTCCCCTTTCACTCATAGTAACTTTGGAATTATTGACTACTATTTAGACGGAAATTTAAGTTTTACAGTTGAAAAGGAAAATTATCCATTTCTTGTTAGGTTTTTCGTATTGTTTGTATTTACAAAAATTTTTGAACATATTGTTACAGTTGATGGGGAAGAATTTATTAACAGAAGAACGGAAAAAGAATGCTACAAGCTAGTTGAGGAGTCAATTAAGTTTCAAGACAAAATAATTCCTCTTCTTATTAATGAATTTAAATCTAATGAGGAAAATGTGAAATTCTATAATAAAAGAATGAGAGAAATGTTAAAAGAAATGAAAAAATCTCTTAGAGAAGAATTAGGAAGTGTAGACAAGGCTTTTCTAGATTGACAGACGGGATTATGGTACATAAAACTTTGGGAAAAGATTTATATAAATTACTCACAAGAAATCCGGCTATTTATGTCTTTTTTCAGGGCTAGATAGTTTTAGCAACAGTACGGTTAATTGACACAATTGTGAAATGAAAGCTCAATAAAACAAAGGAATTAATTCGGTTATTTCCTTTGTTTTACACGTAATGTAAAACATCAATTTAACGATTGCGATCAGAATTTAGCATAGTGTTTTCGAATTAATATATCAATAGGTAAGGTTAAGGAAGTAGATAAAAACGAACAATATTTTCAACGTAATTTACAAAAAAACAATTACAACTGAAGAATTTTAGACTTTGTCAATTTTTTTATCCGAGTTCTTCAAGTACCCTGGTACTACTTGCGTTTACTTCGCAGAGAACTGTTCCGCAAAATCCACATTTTAGATTTACATACTTGTATCGATCATTAGTTGGTATTACCTCATAAATATATAACTGTTCACAGGTACGACACCTGATTATATAACTATTTTCAAATTTTCTAGCTTTTTCAAAAAAGCCCGCAGAAGGTCGTATATTTCTGATTTGCATTATTCTTACCTCGCTTTACATATATATTTTAAATATAATGAGATTAATAAAAAGTTGTCTATTTTTGAATTAATAGCGGTAAGGTGAATTAGGTCACAAAAAATATAAATCTCCCTTTTTATTCATAAAGCAATCCTTTAATTTAGTTTCAGTAGTTAAGTATCTTGGATATTTTGGTTGAAGATTGTCATATTAGTCAAAGCATTTTAATGTCGTTATAATTAATAAGCAGCTCTTTAAATTTTGAATTTCAACTGACTATGGACCCCTTTTTTCCCCAAGCTAAGACAATCATTGTAGAAGTTTCAACGCATTTTTAATGTACTTGAAATTCATTGAATCAAATTTCTTAAATTCATTTTCTAATTCTTTTTGACTATTACTTATCTTTGGAAATAGATTTACTACTTGAAACCCACCAATATCTTCTTCATTTATGACGATTTCAACACATTTACTGAGAGATTGTACTAATAAAAAAGGATTTGGATCAAGAGTCCGAGGGTTATACATAATAATAGTCGCTTTATCTTTTTGATTATTCCAAATACGTTTGATTGAATATCTACAATCTTTGTTTAAATATTGTCCCTTCTAAACCTCCATTTAAGGTATATTTTACCATTCGATGTGTATTCCCATTATAATCTATTTTGTACTGTGATTTGCACTGTTTTTAAATTTTTGAAGTAATAAAATTTCCATTTAATTTTAATCGCTTTTCTTTGATTTAAAGATGCATAAGTCTGTTCTAGATGATGTTGAAAAGACCTTATAAATGTGGTGAATCCTTTAATTCCTGTAAATAACCCTATTATGTATAGTCTATGACAATACCTCTATGACTAATTAAAAATTATCCGGCTATTTCTTAATTTATTAATGAGATAGCTATACAATAGGCGAGGAAAATAATCCGGTTAAATATGACTTTTCAAAAGATTCAATGTTTTCTTTTAGCAGCAATCCGGTTAATTTTGAAACAAATGTGAATTTAAGGCTCTATGCAACAAGGAATCAATCCGGATAATTTTGATGTTTAACAATCCCATATTAAAATTAAAAACCTTTTGTCAAGGCATACAAAAGAAGCCTGTTAAACAGGTTTTTTACATAATGAAAATCTATCGTTTTTTTCTTGGATCTACCCTTAATTTTATTGCAGTTTTTTCTTGATTATCGATTAAAATAGTTATAAAACCAGGAACAAAGACCAAATCAAGACCAGCGGGAGCTACGAATCCTCTTGCAATTGCAATGGCTTTAATCGCTTGATTTAATGCACCGGCTCCCAACACTTGAATTTCTACAGTACCTGTCTCCCTAACTACGCCTGCTATTGCGCCCGCAACTGAACTCGGCTTTGATTTTGATGATACTTTTAATAGATTATCCATATACCTGGGTCCCCCTGTTATTTGATCGCATTGATTGGATTACTAGAAGGAATATATATTCATATCTAAATCAAACAGAAACTATTAAAGCGTGATACTCATGGAATGTAAGGTCATTAAAGGGCGAATTGATTTAAAAACCTTTCGCGATTTCTGTGAACAGCTGAATCTAGTTCCTTACATTCTACATCTTGTTTCTATAGAAACTATCTTTTTCATTAGACACGGATTTGTTCTGTATATTAATAGTACTGGAATGACTTTGTACTCATCATAAAGATGATCATTTACAGTTCTTCTTTTTTTCATGTTTAATCTTTGTATCAAAGAAAGACAAGGAGTGGATCCATTGGAACCTAATTTATCAGCAAAAGAAGTGATCATGCAGATTCAGGAGCTTGAAAACAGGGGAAATTCATTAAGCAAAAAACAAGTGAAACAAACTTATCCTGAACTCATGCGTAGTGCCTTATATTACTATCCGAGTTGGCTACATGCACTTGATGTAAGTAGCATAAGTTGACGAGAGCCCTGTCCAAGGACAGGGCCCTCGGCCGTTCTAAGATGGATTACAGGCCATTAAATACCAAAAGGGGAGGTGGTTTCGTGTTCGTAGCACCTTATCATAATTATGGTGTTGTTGCTATTTAGTTGCTATTTAGCAGTAGATGATACTTTTGAGTAACCTTTTTGACTGTTAATAATTAGGACAAACTGAATAGCCTTAGTGAATCATAAGCTAACCGTCTGGAAAAGTACACTTTTACGAACGGGTCTTTTTTAAATTTAATCGGTTTTTTTTTTTCGTTCGTTTAAGTCGGAAAATTATTTACGAACGGACGCGGTTTTCAATCCACTAGGTTTCTCTGAAAAATCAAAAGGAATGGATGTTAAAGTAATGATGTATATGGGATGGTATAACTAACTCCATCATGACATGTAGGGAGTTAAAATAGTAATAGTCATTTGGTTAGAATTCCGGATTATGGATTACCTAGCCAAACAAACAAATATGTAATAGCTCTAAAGGTGAAACGTCAAAAGGAGCAGCTTCATTATTTTAAAACAAGCAGCTATCAGCAAAGCGGTAAGGTAGTTCAATCAGTAAATACCAATATCGAATAAAGTTTCAATAATCAACTTTCTCAAGTAAAAGATAATGATTACCCATGCGTATCTAATAAAATCCTCCCTTTTGGTATTGATATATGAAAATAAGTTATGATACTGATTTATATATTCATTTTACTGTCCAACTAAAACAGTATTATTTCTTAAAGTTATGACACCCTACTTATTTTATCATCAGTCCAAAACATAAAGTAATTCTTTAAAATTACAAAATTAGTATTGACGAATTCACTTTATATTGATATTTTTAATATGTAATTCTAAAGAAATACATAAAAAAGAGGGCGGGATATGAAACTTGAAGATGTGGTAACTGTTAAAATTGGAAGGAATCTTTCAAGGGGAAACGAGAAAAATGATCTAACTCTAGTTGCTTATTCATATGAGGATTTAATCCATGATTTAGATGGTTTATTTCTAGACTCTAAAACTCGTACTAGTGTTGATAATCAATACGACGGCTACCTGAGTAATGCTGGAGAAGTTGTTTTCAGCTTTGTTAGTTCCAAAGCCGGGATTGTAAGTGACTTAAACCAAGGGAAGATCCTTAACCAGAATTTTGCGAAACTCATTATTGAACATGATGGATTGGATAGCAGCTATTTATGCTATGCATTGAATGAATCTTACTCAATGAAAAAGCAAATGGCCATTTCCATGCAAGGAAGTACTGTACCGAAATTGACTCCAGCCATATTAAAAGAGTTGGAAATCAAGCTTCCAACTCTTGAGAAACAACGGACGATTGGAAAAGCTTATTTCTTTTTAAGAAAGCAGCAAGCTTTGGCTAAGAAACAAGCAGAACTTGAAGAGCAACTGTATTTAGAAGTATTGAAAAAACTAGACCAATAGACTAACAAAAGAAGTGAGGAACATAACATGGCAGGATTAAACAAAAAACTTTTTAGTGCCGCGGATAACTTGCGAAGCAAAATGGATGCGTCAGAATACAAAAACTACTTATTAGGATTGATCTTTTACAAATACTTATCTGATAAATTGTTAGAAAAAGTTGTTGAAATAGCAGATGAATCACTTGAAGAATACAACACCCAAGATAAACAAACTCAATTGTATAGGAATTTGTTAGCAGACGAAGAGATAAAAGATGATTTAATTGAAACGCTAGTAGACACGTTGGGCTATGATATTGTGTCAGAACATTTATTCAATGTATTAACCAATCAAGCGAAACAAAATACGTTTCAGTTGATTGACTTGAATAAAGCTTTTATTGATTTGTCTACGAAATATGATCAATTTAATGGATTGTTTGACGATGTGGATTTGAAATCAAAAAAGCTGGGTTCGGATGATCAACAACGAAACATTACCATTACAGAAGTACTAAAGAAACTAAATGATGTCGATTTAATGGGACATAATGGCGATGTTATTGGGGATGCCTATGAGTTCTTGATCGGCCAATTTGCCTCAGAAGCTGGTAAGAAAGCCGGAGAATTCTATACACCTCATGAAGTTTCTGATATGATGGCTCGCATTGCCGCATTGGGTCAAGAAGATAAAAAATTGTTTAGCGTATATGACCCAACCATGGGATCAGGCTCTTTAAAGTTGAATATTCGAAACTATATCAACCATCCAGATAGTGTAAAGTACCATGGACAAGAACTAAATACAACGACCTTTAACTTAGCGAAGATGAACTTGATCTTGCACGGTGTAAAAAAAGAAGATATGCGTTTACGCAATGGAGATACTTTGAACAAAGATTGGCCGACTGATGAGCCATATACCTTTGATTCGGTTCTTATGAATCCACCCTACTCTGCAAAATGGTCAGCAGATGATACATTCTTAGATGATTCTCGTTTTAATCGTTATGGGAAGTTAGCTCCAAAATCAAAAGCAGACTTTGCTTTCCTGTTACATGGGTTTTATCATTTGAAAGATTCGGGAACGATGGCAATCGTGTTACCACACGGGGTACTGTTCCGTGGAGCTGCAGAAGGTGTCATTCGGAAGAAACTTTTAGAAGATGGCAGTATTGATGCCGTAATTGGCATGCCAGCAAACTTATTTTTTGGGACATCGATCCCAACAACAGTCATAATCTTGAAGAAAAATCGTGGAACACGTGATGTCCTATTTATAGATGCGAGTAAAGAGTTTATAAAAGGAAAGAACCAAAATAAACTTTCTAAAGAAAACATTGATAAGGTTGTAGAAACGTATAGAAATCGAGAAAGTGTTGTTAAATACTCCCACGTCGCAAGTTTTGATGAAATCAAAGAGAATGATTTTAATTTGAACATCCCTCGTTATGTAGATACATTCGAGGAAGAAACTACTGTGGATATGGCATCAATTGGATCAACTATCAAAGACATTCGAAAAGAAAAATCAGAACTAGAGTCTAATCTATATGACATGATTTCTTCGCTTCAGTTTGATGAAGAAAACGCAGAATGGATCAAGGGTGCATTAGAGGTGTTTAAAAGTGAAAAGTAAGCTAAAACCAGAAGTTAGGTTCCCCGGATTTACTGGAGATTGGGAACAGCAAAAGATTGGTGAATATTTGAAAGAAAGCAGAATTCCAGGAACAAATGGTCTTAAGGCAAAAAAATTAACCGTTAAACTTTGGGGTAAAGGTGTCGTTCCTAAAGAAGAAGTTTATAAAGGAAGTGAATCAACTAAATACTATATTCGCAAGTCCGGCCAATTTATCTATGGAAAGCTAGATTTCCTCCATCAAGCTTTTGGTATTATTCCTGATAAGCTTGATGGATATGAATCCACTTTAGATTCACCTGCCTTTGATATAGCAGATAATCTCGACCCATTATTCTTTCATGAATATGTATCAAGAAAACAATTTTATATATATCAAGGAACTCTTGCTAATGGTTCTAGAAAAGCTAAAAGAATTCACTCAGAAACATTTTTGGAGATGCCTTTGTTAGTACCAACCGAGGAGGAACAAACTAACTTAGGAATCTTCTTTAAAAATCTAGATGATACTATTGCTCTTCAGCAGCAAGAACTAACCACCCTTAAACAAACAAAACAAGGATTCTTGCAAAAAATGTTTCCAAAAGAAGGGGAGTCTGTACCGGAAGTTCGTTTCCCAGGATTTAGTGGAGATTGGGTGGAAAAGGAATTAAAAGAAATAAGTATTAGGATTACTAAAGGAACAACTCCAGCAGATAAATCATGGGAAGGCACGATTAAATATATAAAAACAGATAGTATTAATTCTATAAATGGAAATATCGAAAATACCTCACGAATAAGTAAAAAAGAACATGAAAGTAACTTAAAACGTTCAAAATTAAAGATTAATGATATATTATTTTCAATTGTCGGAACGTTAGGTAGAGTTGGGATTGTAAAAGAAAAAGATTTACCCGCTAACACTAACCAACAAATTTGTATCATTCGTTTGAGTGAGGGTGATATAAACTTTATATTAATGGCTTTGAAAACACCGTCGATTGAAAAATTCATAAAAAGCGATGCAACTATTGGGGCGCAACCAAGTATTTCTTTATGGCAAATGGAAGCCTTAAAAGTTCCGTACCCACAAATCGATGAACAACAAAAAATCGGTAACTTTTTTAAACAACTAGACGACACGATCGCTCTTTATCAACGTGAATTAGATGCATTAAAAGAAACGAAAAAAGCATTCCTACAAAAGATGTTTGCTTAAGCATTGAGGAGAGGGAGAAACGTGACTAAGATAGCACATAATGATGAAATTGAAGTGGAACGTCGCCTAATCGAAGTGTTAGGTGAAGGGCATAATCAGTGGAATTTTCGCCCAGATTTAAAATCTGAAGAAGACCTATGGAAGAACTTGCGTCAAAAGATTACGCAAAATAACTTATCAGAAATTGGGGAACACCCCATTTCTGATAAAGAATTTGATGCAATTAAAACAGAATTACTATCAAAAACACAGACTCCTTTTGATGCTGCAAGATGGCTGAAGGGTGAGAATGGAATTGCTCGGATTACGATAGAACGTGAAGATGTATCTTTAGGATCTATTTCGTTGGTGTTGTATTCTAACCAAGATATAGGGGGCGGAATTTCTACATACGAAGTAGTTCACCAGATTGCAAAACAAAAGGTAGAAACTGACCGCCGTGATCGCCGATTTGACGTGACTCTCTTAATCAATGGGCTGCCCATTGTTCAAATTGAACTCAAACAAGTCAATGCAAAAGACGGTGTATTCCAAGCTTACAATCAGATCAAGAAATACGCAGAGGAAGGGATGTTTCGAAACAACATCTTTTCTACGCTTCAGCTTTTTGTCATTTCTAACGAACAAACGACACGGTATTTTGCGAACGCGATGCCAAAAGACATGCATAAGAAATTTGTTTTTAGCTGGAGAACAACTGACAACCGAAAAGTTGAGAATCTTTATGAATTCGTCAAACAAGTCTTAAATATCCCGGATGCGCATCGTTTGATTGCCCATTATACGATTGTTAGTGAAGATCAGGACAATAAAGCTTTAATGGTATTACATCCGTATCAAATTCATGCAATAGAAGCCTTGTTCACTTCTGCCATGAAACGTGAATCTGGATTTGTTTGGCATGCGACGGGGTCAGGAAAAACGTTAACAAGTTTTGTTTCTACGAAGTTATTAGCTCGTAAACCTGGTGTAGATCGTACAATTATGCTCATTGACCGGAAAGACTTGGACAATCAAACAACAACTGAGTTTACCAAATTCGCTTCTGAGTTTAATACCGGTATTTCTTCAGGTACTGCTAAGTCAAATAGCTTAATTGTTGGTACTGAGAGTGCGAAAAAATTAAGTGAGACGCTGCTATCTGACAGCAATTCCAATACGGTGATTATCACTACACGCCAAAAGCTAGAAGCTGCTTTGCGCTTTGCTCAAAAACAAGCAGAAAAGAATGGTGCTCAACGCTTTAAGAAATTAATCGGACAACATATTGTGTTTGTGGTGGATGAATGTCACCGTGCGTTAAGTGCAGAAGGAATGGAAGCTATCAAGGGATTTTTCCCGAACTCAACATGGTTCGGCTTTACGGGTACGCCGATATTTACGGAAAATAAAAAACAAGCCAAGGGCCAATTGGCTCGGACCACTCGTGACCAATATGGCGAAATTCTTCACACGTATACCATTAAAAATGCGTTAGAGGATGGTTCGGTTTTAGGTTTTCAAGTCGAACACGAAGATACGATTGAATCCACTTCCTTATACAATTATATTTTTAGTCAGCTGCGTCAAAATGAAAAATACGCAGAATTCACCAATGATGAGCTTAACGCAATGATTGATAGTATGGATGGAATAGAGAAAGAAACGTATATTCCAAACTCTTCGTTTGAAAATGATGACCACATACAAAAAGTGATTCATAAAATCTTTCGACCAGACAACGCCTACACCAAATTTGATTTCCAAAATGGCCGTCCTCAAAAGTCTGCCATTTTAACAACAAGTTCGATAGATATGGCCAAGCGATATTATCATGCGATAAAAGAAATGACAAAAGATCCTGAATGGTTAACGAACGAATTTGCGGGTCATCCTATTCGGAAAGGTCGTACGATTGAAGATTCCGATTTCCCACGAATCGCGATTACGTATTCCCTACAGGAAAACGAAGAAAACTCAAAAGAGTCGCAAGATGAAATGAAAGAAATTATCAAAGGTTATAATCGCTATTATAATACGGCATGGTCCATTGAAGATATTGAACGATATAATGGCGATATTAACAATAGGTTAGCCCGTAAAAGAGCAGAATTTAAAGAATTTGGGAAACAGATTGATCTTGTCATTGTCGTAGATCGCTTGTTAACCGGATTTGATGCACCTACCATTCAAACACTATTTGTAGATCGCAACTTAAGTTACGCTAATCTAATTCAAGCTTTTTCTCGAACGAATCGAACGTATCCTGGTAAATCTAAGGGATTAATTGTAACATTCCGAAAACCTTCCACGATGGAGCGAAATGTGCAGGATGCGACGAAGTTGTACTCCAATGAAAATGATGAATCCAAGCTTGTTTATCCAACTTATGACGAATCAAAAAAGCGCTTCAAAGCAGCTCACAAATCGCTGCAAAATCTAGTGCCAAATCCTACAGATATTGATGAGCATTCTTCTCTTGAAACCCGAATTGAATTTGTAAAAGCGTTTCAAGAGCTAAGTAACTCCTTCGAAGCTTTAGTTACGTATGATGATTATAACGATGAAGTGGAGAAGTCAAAAGTTCTTCAAGAGCAGGTGAAGACTTTAGAAGAATATATCGGTGTATACAATACAGTAAAGGGATCGTTAGTTGATGAAGGTGGTAGTGACGGACCGCTGCCAGATTTCTCAGGGATTGAATTTTATGGAGAAAATGCAATTAAACTATATGATATTGATTCAACATATATAGACCAATTACTAGGGACGTACTCTGCAAACAATGGAAACATCCGATCTGAAATTGAAAAAGCACTTCAAAAATTAAAGAAGTCTGAAATTGTAAAAGATGTTTATCGTGCTATCTTAAATGCAATTGATAACAAGGAAATAGAAACAGAGGAAGATATTCTTGTCGTCAAACGGCGTTATTTTACGCAATCCTACAATAAAGCGATTGAGGATTTCGCGAATACGTGGTTTGTAGAAGAAAGAGAGCTCCATGCATCTGCGGTTCAATATGAGATAGGAACAGGGCCTATCCCGAATATTGGCGGAATCATCGACAGCAAGCGATTTGATAAGTACAAAGCTATACATCCAGACGCAAAACCATTAAAATATGGACCAGAAATGAAGCGTCAGTGGAGAAAGACATTAGATGAAGTTATTGTACCTCTAGATGACGAGTTGAGATAAAATAACATAACAATCAGTTTTTTTATCACATTTTTAGGAAGGCATAATAAAAAAATGGAAAATAAGAGTCTACCAGAGTTAGACAAACTGTTTTATGAGATTGGGACTTACAGGGAAAGTAAAGAAATAAAGATGCTTTTTGATTTTATTAAAAAATTTCCAAATATTGCTCCATATAATGCGATGTTACTACACATTCAAAAACCTGGGAGCCGATATGTAGCTTCAGCAATGGAGTGGCAAAGGAGATTTAACCGAACAATAAATCCTGGAGCAAGACCCTTAGTTATCTTACGTCCATTTGGTCCTGTTTCTTTTGTTTTTGATTTAGGGGATACGACAGGGGAAGATCCATTTCCAGAAAAGTTGTTAAACCCATTTAAAGTTAAAGGAAGTATTAAAAAAACAGTTTTTAATAATTTATTATCCAATCTTATGAGGGATGGAATTTTATATTGTGAAACTGAACATGGAACATCTAGTGCAGGATTTATTCAGACAAACCATAGTAATACAAAGTCAAAAATGATACATGGAAAAAAAGAATATTTAGTAAATATTTTATATAACATTGTTGTTAATAGAAAACATCCAATAGAAACGAAATTTGCAACAATCCTTCATGAATTAGGACATTTATATTGTGGACATTTGGGTACGCCTAATCCCAAGTGGTGGCCAGATAGGAGAAATTTAAATATAAATGAAGAAGAATTCGAAGCTGAAAGTGTATGTTGGCTCATATGTGAACGAATGGGAATAAAAAATCCATCTGCTGAATATTTGAAAGGTTATCTAATCGAAAACCAGTATATACCTAATATCAGTATTGATACCGTGTTAAAAGCAGTTGCAAGTATAGAATCAATGATCAATGGTAGTAAAGAGCCAAGAAAAGAGTTAGTACATGAGACAAAAGTGATGAAATCAACACATATACAACAAACTTTATTTTAAAATAAAGAATACTTAAAAAGAAATTTGTTGAACAATATATATCATCCTAACCCCCGGACATCAAGTGTGTCGGGGGTTTTTAGATTTAATTATTTAACCAGAAAAATTAACAACTGTTCTTATTTACACTTGTTTTACATTCTACATTTATAGAAAAATGCATCAACAAGAGGTACTTAAAATGTTGAATGATTACGGCCAATGAAATGTACCAGCAAATGACAGACTGTTTACCACTTTGCCTTCTGTATAATTATTGAGCACACCTTCGGGTCGTTTTATTTTTAACTACTAATTCTTTTAAGGAGATAGTATTCTTTTTTCTCATTGTATTCACCAACCTTTTTATTTCTTATCCTCATCATAACCTTAATTTGTGTAATATGTGGAAGAATGAATGACAACAGGGAGGAGTTCAATCCTTTAGATTGAAGGGGATGCTTCTCAAGGAATTGGTCAGGTGCAATATAGAACTGGACATGCTCTATGGTAAATATAATAGAAGTTAATTATTATAATATTATGACCATTTATCTTAGGAGGATAAGTATGAATATACCTGATACTATAATTGGCTTTGCCACTATTGAAAATAATTCAATATTTTCTTGTTCCTCTGATGTAAGACAATTGCTGGAAGAGATAGGTACGGAATGGATTTCCAGCTTTGATCTTGAAGAACTGCCGCTCTTTCTAACATTAAATGTCAACGTTGTAGTTAAGATTTTTTTAATAGAAGCAAATAATTGCTTGGCAATTTTTCAAAATATAACAGAGTGGCGGAAATTACAGGAAAAGAACCTTGATTTGGAAACAATTTTCAACAATTCTCATGATGGAATATATGTAAGTGATGGAAACGGTGTTACCTTAGGGGTGAGTCTGGGAAGTGAACGTAACTTTGGCATAAAGTCTTCAAATTTAATTGGCAGGAATGTTATTGATATCGAAAAGGAAGGGGTATTTCGCCCTTCTGTAGTTAGATTAGCTTTGGAAAGTCGTAAACGGGTGACTGTTTATCAAAAAACGAGAACAGGGAAAGTAATGATTGCGACAGGTAATCCCATATTCGATGAAAACAATGAGATTATCAGAGTAGTTTGTAATTCTAGAGATATTACCGAATTAACTCTTCTAAAGGAGCAGATCAAAAAGAATGAAGAAATAGTCAAGCGTTACGAGAGTGAACTAATGGAATTGCGACTTAAAGAAACCAAGATAGAAGGGTTTATCACAAATAGTAAAAAGATGAACGATGTCTTGGCTCTGGTTAAACGTGCTGCACCTTTCGACTCGACCATATTAATAACAGGAGAAACCGGCACAGGGAAAGACGTACTTGCAAAAAGTATTCATAATTTCAGTTCCAGAAAGAATGGCCCTTTTATAAAGGTGAATTGCGGTGCAATTCCTGAACACTTATTGGAGTCAGAGTTATTTGGCTATGACACTGGAGCTTTTACAGGGGCAAGTAAGGGTGGAAAGCCTGGTTACTTTGAATTGGCAGACAAGGGGACTCTATTTTTAGATGAAATTGGTGAATTGTCGCTCTCGCTTCAAGCCAAGCTCTTACAAGCGATTCAGGATAAAACAATCCAGCGAGTAGGTGGGACCAAAACAAATCACATTAATTTTCGTTTGATCGCTGCAACTAATCGTAACCTGGATGCTATGGTCAATAACAAGAAGTTCAGGGAAGATCTCTTCTATCGCTTGAATGTCATACCGATTGAAGTCCCTTTGTTAAGGGAGCGGAAGGACGATATCCCTTTTCTTCTTCACTTTTTTCTTAATAAGTATAATCAATTATATTCAATGGAGAAAAGATTCGATTTAGAGAGTATCGACTTTTTATGTCATTATGATTGGCCTGGGAATGTAAGACAGTTGCAGAATATAGTGGAGCGTTTAGTGGTTCTATCGGAAGAGAACAAGATAAACAAGGAAAATATCTTATCATTATTCAGTAAGTCTTCTATTGATCATGAAAAAAATGCTTCAAGACCACTGGCCGAAGTGAATGATTTATTCCCTGATACGAATGAAATAAATTTTGATAATAATTTTAGCCTCAAGCTGAAATTAAAAGAAGTTGAAAAGAGTTATATTCAGGAAGCTTTAAGAGAATATAAGTCTACTAGAAAGGCTGCCAAACAGTTGAAAATGAGCCAATCAACATTGGTTCGCCGTATGAAAGAATTAGAAATCGATTTGCTGAACCAAAATTGACTCGAGTTCACTATTGGTTCAGATAAATAAAGGAAACGAGTCAATTTTAAATCGTTTATTGTTGAGGTGATCGGCAAAAGCTCAAAATAGAGTTGGCACGGTTCTTGCAAGTATTAACAATGAAAAGAAAAATAATTTCGAAAGGATGAATTCTATGCCAAGAGATACCTATCCCAAATTTCGTGCTGTAGCAGTCCAAGCATCTTCTGTTTTTCTAGATAGGGATGCAACGATTGAAAAAATGGAGGACTTAGTCGAGGAAGCCGCCTCTAAAGGTGCGGATCTTGTTGTATTCCCCGAATCGTATATCCCTGCTTTCCCGGTGTGGAACATTGTGTATGCCCCCATTGATCAGCATGACTTCTACCGACGCCTGTTTGATAACGCGCTTACGATTGGAAGTGCCCCTTATAAAAAAATAGCTCAAATAGCAAAATCAAACAAAGTATTCCTTTCAGTAGGGATAACAGAAAAGGATAGTATTAGTATGGGAGCTATGTGGAATACGAATCTCCTATTTAATAGAGAAGGCCAGCTTCTAAATCGCCATAGAAAACTTGTTCCAACATGGGCAGAAAAATTAACATGGGCAAATGGTGATGCCTCACAATTGCACCCTGTGGATACGGAGCTTGGCAAAATAGGAGCACTGATCTGTGGTGAGAATACCAATACATTATCAAGGTTTGCCCTCTTAGCCCAGGGAGAACAAGTGCACATCTCCTGCTACCCTCCTGTCTGGCCATTTCAGCGACCAGAGGCTGGTAAGAGTTATCATTTAACAAATGCCATTACATTGAGAGCAGCTGCCCACGCATTCGAAGGAAAAGTGTTTAATATAGTATCTTCCGGTGTCCTAGATGAGGACGCAATTGAACAGGTATCTCAAGGAGATTCCAATATTGAGTCGATTTTACGCAATGCCCCGCAGCCAGTTTCATTGATTGTAGGGCCAACAGGCGACGTGATTGGAGAACCGTTGGTAGGAAAAGAAGGTATGGTTGAAGCTGAAATAGATATCAGCGAAAGCATTATACTCAAACAAGCACATGATATTGTCGGATACTACAATAGGTTTGACATTTTCCAATTAAAAATGGATAAGCGTTCCCATGTCCCACTAAGCATAGAAAATGATGAATTAACTGATCATTTAATCAATAACGCTAACTCAGACCTCGAAACTTTGTCATCTAATAGTTCGGACCTTCAAAAAGCATGAGAACCATAATGGAAGTAAAAGGAGTGAAGGAAATACTTTACTCCCTGATCTTCTATAAATTAAAAAGGGGGGTTGTTGAATGTCAATTAATTCCAGTATTAAAAAAACACTGCCGAATGATAAAAACCTGAATCCTGATAATGTGAAGTGGGACGAACTCTATAACTCCACTGAATATAGAATGCTTGTAAAAGCAAAACGGGGTTTTATTATACCGGCACTTATTTTTTTCACCGCCTATTATTGCTTGCTTCTGATTATCCAAGGATATTTTCCTGAAATCGCTTCAAAACCAGTTATCGGATCACTTAATGTAGGTTATCTACATTCGCTTTCTCAGATACCGGTAGCATGGATTCTATGTTATTCCTATATTAGGTATTCACGAAAAAAGATTGATTCACTACGTGAAACGGTCGTAGAAAAAGCTCAAAATTAGAAGAGAGTTCAATGGAACATTAGCAGAAAAATTATCTGAATATTACGATATTTTTTAACGGAGGGGTTGGGTCGTTTGTCAATTATCATGTTTATTTGTCTTATTGCTTTGACACTGGGTATTACCTACTGGTCTGCCAATCGTGTCAAGAATACAACAGATTTCTATGCGGCAGGCAGAAGTATATCAGGGCTGCAAAATGGACTTGCCATCGCGGGAGAATACATGAGTGCAGCAGCTTTTCTGGGAATCTCGGGCCTAATCGCATTCAAAGGAATTGACGGGTTTCTCTATTCGATAAGCTGGTATGTCGCCTTTGTAGTCGTTCTCTTTATTATAGCTGAGGCTGTTAGAAATACAGGGAGATATACATTTGCTGACATCATCTCCTTTCGCTTAAAGGAAAAACCGGTAAGGAGTGCCGCTGCTTTTAATACGCTTATTATCAGCTTATTGTATATGATTCCACAAATGATTGCAGCGGGTGTGATAATCCGCTTACTTTTCGGCATACCCTCAAGTGTTGCCATTATCATTACAGGCTCCTTAATGACGTTATACGTAATGTTTGGCGGGATGTTAGCAACGACCTGGATACAAATAATAAAAGCTGTTTTATTGTTAGTGGGTGCCTACACATTAGCCATATTAACTCTATCTCATTTTAACTTTAATCTGAATACGTTATTTCATTCCGTTAGTCAGCTTGATCCAAAGTATTTAGAGCCGGGAGGCCTTATCCAAAATCCATTGGACCGGCTTTCGTTAGGAATTGGACTGCTTTTTGGTACTGCCGCTCTACCCCATATTTTAATGAGATTTTATACTGTTTCAACAGCCAATAAAGCGCGAAGCAGCGTCCTTTGGGGATTGACATTTATTGGGATGTTTCAGATCCTGACACCTATTTTTGGTTTTGGTGCTGCTCTCCTGGTAGGCGTTCAGACTATCGAGAATGCTGATAAAGGTGGAAATCTAGCCGCTCCATTGTTGGCTCAGATGGTCGGTGGAGGTGCTGGGAGTATTGGTGGCGGGTTTTTTATGGCCTTTTTATCCTCAGTCGCATTTGTTACGGTTATTGCAGTTGTTTCCGGGCTTGCGTTAGCCGCGTCAAGTGCTTTTGCATATGATTTCTGGATTAAGGTAGTAAGGGATGGAAAAGAAAATCATAAAGAACAGTTATTCGTTTCAAGGGTTACCGCACTTGGAGTTGGCGCTATATCCATTATCTTAGCCCTCCTTTTGCAAAATGCTAACGTTGCCTATTTGGCAGGTCTTGCCTTTGCCATCGCTGCGACAGCAAATCTCCCTGTATTAGTATTTTCACTGTATTGGAAACGTCTCACTACTACTGGGGCAATATGTGGAATGATTGGAGGACTCGTTGTTGCTATTTTATTAGTATTGATGGGTCCGCAATTCGCAGGGGAAAACGCTTGGTTTCCACTAAGCAATCCAGGTTTAGTAAGTATCCCTGTTGGATTTCTAATTACATTTTTAGCCTCCATTTTAACCGAGAAGGAATATAATTCCGAATCAAAGTATAATGAAATTGCAGTTCGATCACAATCGGGTCTCGGTGCTGAGTAAACCACCACTAACCAAAAGCCACCGAGAAGGTGACTAAAACCACCTCAGCAAAAGCTGAGGTGGTTTCATTTTGGCCAGTTTCGTATTCTTACGGTTGCTAAAGAAATTTCTTATTTAACCTATATACTAATCGATGTATTGGCTACTTCAAGGCTTTTTTCGATATGTGAAAGCATTTCTTTTTCTGCTTCTGCTGGATTTCCTTCCTTAAGTGCTGAAAAGATACGTTCGTGATCTTCAACAAATTCCTCAAAACTTTTAAATCGGTTTTTTAGAATACAGTTTCGAATATAAAGGACTTTAGCGTTTATCACATCAAACAATTGAATCAGTTGTTTATTATGTGATGCGATTACGATAATACCGTGGTATTCATGATTTAAAGTAGTGAGCTTCTCGGAATTATTCATTCTTACGGCTTCTTTGGATTCCTCAACAATAAGCTGCAATCGATCTAATTGTTCTTTATTTATGTTGTTTGCCGCGAGTCTAATTGCCAGAGACTCGAGGCTTTTTCTACATTCATATACATCTAAAATATCTTGGGGACCAGGATTGTACACAAACACCATTCCTTCGTCTTGAACAAGCAAGCCATCTTTTATCAGCATCCGGAAGGCTTCTCGAACGGTTCCTCTGCTCACTCCAAGTTTTTCTGCTGTTTTTGTTTCTACCAAACGTTTACCTGGACGAAACTCCCCCTCCATAACCATGGTTTTAACAATATGGTAAACCTGACTATGAAGCAGTTCAGTTTTCTTTATCTCTCTCATACTAGTCCCCCTGCTCTATATAAATGCGTCGTTTTTACTTGCGGTAGATGACATGATTTTGGGTAAGCCAGTAGATGTCTAATATGCATTTCAATGACTACCTTAATGAAATTAGTTTACATTAATTCAATGATAAGTCCAAGTTTTCGGAGAAAATACGAGCATAAATGTTTACTGTTGACTGTTGACAGCCTACAAGACAACCATGTATATTTGATTTATCAGAAAATACACAATAGTGTGATGGTGTGAACTATTGAATCCTGATGTTAAAGAGAAATTAGTACGAGGAACTTTGCAAACGCTATCATATTTTCTCGAAATTAATAGATCTAAAGAGGTGAGGGGAATGTTTAAGGAATTCACAACAAATAATCAAAAAGGCGGGCCATTAAAAGGACTCAAGGTTTTAGAACTGGGAAGTCTAATCGCCGGTCCTTTTGCCGGACGCTTGATGGCTGATTTTGGAGCTGAGGTAATCAAGGTAGAACCTCCGGTCAAGGGAGACCCCATTCGTAAATGGAGGCTGCTGCATGAAGGCAACTCATTATGGTGGTATGTACAATCCAGAAATAAAAAAAGTCTCTCACTGGATTTGAAGAAAACCGAGGCACAGGAAATTATCCGGGAATTAGCCAAAGAGGTAGATATCGTAATCGAAAACTTCAAGCCGGGTACTTTGGAAAATTGGGGACTTGGTTATGAGGACTTGAAGAAAGTGAATCCTAAAATCATCATGGTCCGTGTTTCAGGCTACGGTCAAGATGGGCCTTATCGCAACAAACCGGGCTTTGGAAGTATCGGCGAGGCAATGGGAGGAATTCGTTATTTAACCGGTTATCCAGACAGACCTCCTACTAGGGTTGGGATTAGTCTCGGAGATTCGGTTACGGCTCTGTATGCTGTAATGGGAGCGTTAATGGCAGTCTATCACCGAAACAATACAGGACAGGGGCAATATATCGATGTCGCTCTCTATGAAGCTATATACAGCTTAATGGAAAGTACCGTTCCTGAATATGACAAATTTGGCGTTGTTCGTGAAAGAACAGGCAGTACATTGCCTGGAATTACACCTTCGAACACATACCTTTGCCGGGATGAAAAATATATCGTGATCGGAGCCAACGGCGATGGCATTTTTAAAAGGCTTATGGAAGCGATCAGACGAGAAGATCTAAGAGACGATCCGCGATTCGACTCAAACAACGGACGGGCAGAGCATGCCGACTTTCTGGACAGTGTAATAGGGGAGTGGACGATTCAGAGGGAAATAGGTGAGGCATTAGAGATCCTTGATGAATATAACATCCCCGCAGGATCGATTTATAGTGTAGAAGATATGTTTCTTGATCCGCATTTTCAGGCACGGGAAATGATTAGTGAAATGGACGTTGAAGGTCTAGGCAAGTTAAAGGTGCCGGGTATCGTGCCGAAGTTTAGTGAGACGCCTGGAAATATTAATTGGGCAGGCCCTAAAATAGGTGAGCATACAGAACAAATTCTTAAAGAAACATTAGGAGTATCAGACCTCCAATACACGGAATGGAAAGATTCAGGAGTCATATCGGACCATGAGTCCCTGAGATTAAAAAGCTAAGGCATATAGTAGTGACTGGAGGGAAAGAGAATGAACTTACCTAAACGTGTTGAAATAATAGAGTCTGGACCAAGGGATGGAATTCAAAATGAGAAGATATTTATCCCAACAGAAATGAAAATAAAATTGATCAACGCTTTAGGTGAAACGGGCGTTAAACGAATGGAGGCGACCTCGTTTGTATCGCCAAAGCACGTTCCACAAATGTCAGACGCCGATACAGTATACCGAAATATCGAAAAACGCGAAGATGTCCAATATATGGCCTTAATCCCGAACAAAAAGGGGTTTGATCTAGCAAGGAAATCAGGGGTAACGAGCCTTGCTCTGGTGGTAGGTGCAAGCCAGACCTTTAACATGAAAAATGTACGGATGTCCATCGAAGAGTCTCTTCAGCAATTAAGATCTGTGGTTGAGAAAGCCAAAGATTTAAATTACTTTGTCAGATTTCACATCTCAACTGCATTTTGCTGCCCATATGAAGGTCTTGTAGAGGAAGCGGAAACATTAAGAATCGTGAGAACCTTAGAGACCTATGGAGTCGACGAAATAGTCCTCTGCGATACGATAGGTCGTGCTAACCCAAGACAGGTCCATGAGCTTTTCTGCAGGGTATTTGATAGTACTCCCATAGCAAAAATTACTGCTCATTTTCATGATACATACGGTTTCTCCAAAGCGAATGCTCTAGCTGCCCTGCAAGCCGGAGTATCTTCATTTGATACAGCAATAGGCGGCTTGGGTGGCTGTCCGTTTGCACCCGGGGCGGCAGGCAATGATTCAACGGAAGACTTTGTCTATATGCTGCATGAAATGGGGATAGAAACGGGAATTGATTTCGATAAACTCATGAATTGTGTAAATCTGGTGAAAGAGATGACAGAAAGAAAACTTACAGGCCATATACAACAATTAACACAATTCCAGCAATCTAGTATCAAGTGATCTGATAAACTATCCGCTTATTCATAGATAAATACTTTAGCCTCCGTACACCTTGTATTCTCTTAAGCCATCTACTTTAGTTTTCGCCGGAATTCCTATAGTCAATTTTTCAGATTATACATTCCCTGAAAAACTATAATGTTGACGGTTGACGGTTAACAACAAAAACTGTATATTATTAAAATAGACTGAATATTTCAAAATATGCGGAGGCTGATGCCTTTTATTGTCGACGGATGACAGTAAACAATAAAATTTTCAATCATTGAATAGGGGGGAGAAAAACGGATGGGAATTTTACGTTTAAAGCCGCTTCATGAGCAAGCCTATCAGGTTCTTCTGAAATTCCTTTTGGAAGGGGAATATCAACCTGGGGAACGTTTGGTAGAAATAAAATTGTCGGAAAAGATCGGGGTAAGCAGAGGAACGATTCGAGAAGCGATCAGAATGCTCCTGAAAGACGGACTTTTAGTTCAAAATGAAAGCGCTATCCGTGTTTTTAAACCAACACTGCAAGATGTCATTGATTTATATCAATGTCGGGAGAAGTTGGAATCACTAGGTGCAAAGTTAGCGGCAACAAACATCACAAAGTCTCTTGAAAAACAAATTGAAGAGGTTTTAGCGAATTCAAGACAAGCTTTGTCCGCAGGTCGCCCCTCAACACTGATTGAACTAAACACACAGTTTCATGAACTGATTATCGGAGCTTCCAGTAATAATCAGCTGATCGGGTTGCTGGAAACGATCAGAACCAAGAGCTTATATATGCGCAATAACATTCTACGGGACTATTATATTACTTCAAATGTTAAGAATTACCTTGATGAACATGAGCAGATCTTCCAGGCAATCATCGAAAAAGATCCGACTAAAGCCGAGCAAGAGATGAGTAATCACATTAAGAGTGATTTGAATGCGTTCTATCATTTATTTGAAAAAACAGACACTGGGAAGATGGGTTTATAAAGATCTACAAAAATCCATAAACGTATTCCTATTGGAAAGCGCTTTAAATGCGGAAATTAAAAAAAGTAAAGTTTGGGAGGAAAATCAATGAGTTTAGAACTCATCACACTTATCGTACTCTTAGGTATGTTCATCATTGGCTCGATCATCTCCGTTAACATGGGGATTCTGGGCATTACAGCAGCTTTTGTCGTCGGTTTCTTTGTCAGCGGACTGAGCGTTGATGAACTATACGCCGCCTTTCCGGTTGACATGTTCATTCTTCTTGCAGGGGTTACCTACTTATTTGCTATTGCACTAAACAACGGCACGCTTGATTTAATCATCTCGGGCGGGCTCCGTTTGGTTAAAGGAAACGTCGGCTTGCTCCCATGGGTTCTGTTTTCACTCAGTGCCTTGCTGGCCGCTGTAGGAGCGTCGACGGTTGCTATTGGCCCGATTCTTTTCCCAATCGCATTACGATTGGCTTACCAGTATAAAATTAATCCCATTCTTATGGGTACATTGATTTCAACGGGGATGTACGCCGGATCGTTCTCTCCGCTGAACATCTTTGGCTTAGTCGTTAACGGTATCATGCATGCAGAAAAGATCCCGCATTCACCATTAATGCTCTTTCTTAATTGTTTTATCTTTTACCTGTTAATTTCTATCGTTGTGTTCGTCGCTTTCGGCGGAATCCGCTTGCTGAAAAACCACACGGCTGCTCAAAAGGAAGCCGCGGCCACGGTTGAGGGGAATTCTTCCAACATAAATTACAATTCAAAAGAAAACAACCCAACATGGTATAAAATAGCGACGCTTGCGGGCATAGCTCTTCTCATCACGCTGGCTATTGCACTCGAAATGAATATGGGCTTTGGGGCATTTATGGTCGGCTTGGTACTGGCATTGATGGCTCCCAAAAAGCAAGCTGATGTTATGAAGCAGATGCCATGGGCAGTGATCATCATGGTTACAGGAATCATGACCTACGTAGGAGTAATGGAAAAAATCGGAACGATGGACTACATGACCGATCAAATAGCGAGCGTGGGTAATCCCGTACTTGCATCTCTTATGGCGTCATATGTAGGGGGAATTATTTCTGCATTTGCCTCTACAACAGGTTTCCTGGCGGCAGTTATTCCGCTGTCCGCTCCTATTTTGCAGGATCCGTCAATGTCCGCCATTGGAGTAGTCTCTGCACTATCAATTGCTGCCAGTGTTGTTGATATAAGCCCGTTTTCAACAAATGGAGCGCTAATGGTCGCGAATGTGCAAGGTGTCAATGAGCGGTTATTTTTCAGGAAGCTCTTGCTCATTGCCGGTCTCTTTATCGCTCTTGGACCAGGTCTAGCATGGCTCATATTTGTGCTGATGGGAACACCTTGGTAGGAAAATAACTGCTTGAAAATATGTATATATCATAACTCATATTTAAACAAGCAGCAGCAATTGGGGGATAGAGTGTAATGGGAATGACAATAGCAGAAAAAATACTGGCGAAGGCTTCCGGACAATCGGAAGTCAAGGCCGGTGACATTGTTTGGGCCAATGTAGATGTTGCAATGATGCATGATTTGCTTGGACCTCGTTTGATCGACAAAGGATTTCGAAAGCTCGGCGGTAAATTGTTTGATAAAGAAAAGGTTGTAGTGATCAATGACCATTGTACACCGCCTACAACGGTTCACCAGGCGAATATACTAAAATTCACCAGGGATTGGGCTCGCGAATTCAATTTGACTCATTTTTATGAAAATGAAGGACCTTGTCACCAGGTCATGGTGGAGCACGGCATAGTCAGACCAGGACGATTAATTCTGGGAACGGATTCTCATACATGCATGGCTGGAGCTTTAGGAGCATTTGCAACTGGAATCGGATCAACGGAAATGATCGGCGTTATTTTAACAGGAGAAACATGGTTAAAAGTTCCAGAAACCATTAAAGTGGTCTGGAATGGGACAATGCCCGAAGGAGTTTATGCAAAAGATTTAATTTTAAAAACCATTAAAGATTTGGGCCATGCGGGTGCCACCTATCAAGTGCTAGAGTTTGCGGGAGATTTAATTAAAAATATGACGATTGAGGAAAGACTGGTTCTCAGTAATATGGCAGTTGAAGCAGGAGCGAAAACGGGAATTATTGAACCAGATCAAAAAACGATTGATTTTCTGATTCAAAAAGGGGTAAATGAAAACGAGATTAATATTTTGAAAAGCGATAAAAACGCGAAGTATGCCAGAGTGCTGGAATATGACGCGTCTGATATGAAACCGCAAGTCGCCTGCCCTCATGAAATTGATAATGTGCATCCGATTTCAAGTGTAGAAGGAACAAAGGTTGACCAGGTTTATCTTGGCTCTTGCACCAATGGACGTTTAAGTGATTTGCGTGAAGCAGCCAAAATCTTAAAAGGGAAAAAGATTGCAAAAAATGTCCGTTTTCTCGTGGTACCGGCTTCTCAATCAGCATGGAACCAGGCAAATAAAGAAGGAATTCTTGATGTTTTGTCTGAAGCAGGCGGTATTATTAACATGCCGTCTTGCGGTGCCTGTGGCGGATTTACCAGTGGTGTTATTGGCGACGGGGAAGTGGTTATGAGTTCGAGCAACCGTAATTTTAAAGGGAGAATGGGCAGTTCTTTAGGAGAGGTTTATCTTGGCTCCCCAGCCACCGTTGCAGCAACGGCAATAGAAGGGAAAATTGCCGATCCTCGAAAATACATAGGGGGAGAAGCTTATGAGCTCCAGCATTAAAGGACGTGTTTGGAAATACGGTGATAACATCAATACGGACATTATTTCTCCAGGGCAATATATGAGTTTGCCGATTGAAAAACAGGCACTGCACGCAATGGAAGCCATTGACGCCGATTTTTCAAAAAAGGTAAAACCGGGGGACATCCTTGTAGTCGGGGATAACTTTGGTTCAGGCTCAAGCAGGGAAACAGCACAAATGGTTTTAAAGGAACTTGGAATCGGGGCAATTGTAGGAAATTTTTTCGCGCGTATTTTCTTTCGCAATGCGATAAATATCGGTCTTCCTGTTGTTGAGGTTGGCAATACATCATCCATTGATGAAGGGGATGAAATTGAAATTTTCCTGCTTGAAGGAAAAATTAAAAACCATACAAAAGGAACTGAAATATCAGGAACAAAATTGCCTGAGCATTTAATTGATATGGTGTCGGCAGGCGGTTTGGAACCCTATCTTGCCAAAAGAATGGGTGTCGACGCATAAAGCATTTACTAAAGCGAGTAGCCCATTAAACGCTGAAATCTATTAAAAATGAAAGTCAAAGAACGCAACGCTAATAAAAATTTAGGAGTGAATTACAAATGAGCCAAAATTTCCGAGTAGGATTAATCGTGCCAAGTTCAAATACTACGATGGAAACAGAAATTCCAGCAATGCTTAACTCTAGACAACAAATCGAACCGAACGAAACGTTTACCTTTCATTCCGCCCGGATGCGTATGATGCATGTCAATCCGGAAGAATTAAAGAAGATGGATGTGGAAAGTGACCGCTGTGCCGTGGAGCTTTCTGATGCACGCTGTGATGTGCTGGCTTATGCTTGTTTGATTGCGATCATGTGCCAAGGGCCGGGGTATCATGAGATCTCTGAAGGGCGTTTAGGAAAAGCGACCGTAGAAAATGGGGGAGAAGCTCCTATCGTCAGCAGTGCAGGGGCATTAATAGAAGGTATTCAAACGATTGGAGCGAAAAAGGTTTCAATTATCACGCCGTATATGAAACCTCTAACCAATATGGTGATTGAATATTTGAATACAGCAGGTATCGAAGTCATTGACTCTATCAGTCTGGAAGTAGCTGATAATATTGAAGTTGGGCGTTTAAACCCTCTAAACCTGATTGAGCATGCAGACCGTTTAAATACAAAGGGGGCGGACGCTGTTGTATTATCAGCTTGCGTTCAGATGCCTTCCCTCCCAGCTATTCAAACGGTACAAGATCGTTTAGGGCTTCCGGTTTTATCAGCTGCAACGTCTACCGTATATCAAATCCTAAATAAATTAAACCTTAACACAGCGGTTCCCAATGCAGGACATTTGCTTTCAGGAAAGTTTATAGAAAGTGGAACTGCTATAAGGTAAACGAAAAAGGGATGGTGCTATATTGCCATCCTTTTTCTGTAGGTTCTTTTGTAAGAGCACGGCCTATAACAACTATAGTAGAGGAGATAAACCCATGAAAAAACAATATAAAATCGCCGTTATCGCTGGAGATGGCATTGGGCCAGAGGTATTGAACGAAGGGATTAAAGTGTTAAACCAGGTCTCAAGTATGGATGGGTCGTTTGAGTTTCAATTCACTCACTTTCCGTGGAGCTGTGAATACTACTTGAAACATGGAAAGATGATGGATGATGACGGATTAGAGCAGCTACGATCGTTTGATGCCATCTACCTTGGTGCTGTAGGCTATCCCGGCGTACCCGATCACATTTCCTTGTGGGATCTGTTATTAAAGATTCGTAAAGGGTTTAATCAGTATGTAAACCTTCGGCCGATTACGTTGCTGGATGGGGCACCTTGCCCGCTAAAGGATGTAACACGTGAACATATTGATATGCTGGTGATCCGGGAAAATAGTGAAGGAGAGTACGCTGGTGCTGGAGATTGGCTATTTGAAGGAAAGCCTCATGAAGTCGTTTTGCAAACCGGGGTATTTTCCCGTGTAGGAACAGAAAGGATTATTCGCTATGCCTTTGAAGAAGCTAGAAAACAAGGAAGATCCCTGACAAGCATTAGTAAAGGAAACGCCTTGAATTATTCAATGGTCTTTTGGGATCAGATTTTTGAGGAAGTAGCAAAAGAGTACCCTGATGTGAAAACCCATTCGGATTTAGTCGATGCGGCTGCCATGTTCTTTGTGAAGCAGCCATGGCGTTTTGAAGTGGTGGTGACTTCAAATTTATTTGGAGATATCATGACCGATTTAGGTGCAGCAATTGCAGGTGGATTAGGGCTTGCAGCAGGTGCAAATATCAATCCTGAAAGGGAATTCCCATCGATGTTCGAACCTATCCATGGCTCTGCACCCGATATTGCTGGGAAAGGAATTGCCAACCCTTTGGCGTCGATTTGGTCTGCGAGTCAGATGTTAGATTTCTTCGGCCACGAAGATTGGGGGCAAAGAGTTTTAAAGGCAATGGAAATAGTGATGACCGAGGGGGAAGTGCTGACACCAGATATTGGCGGGTCTTCAAGCACTCAAGAAGTTGGGGAAGCGGTTGTTCAAAAACTTAATGCTGCCAGCCTATTAAACTCTTAGAAAGTTATACTAAGCCCAATTAGGCCTCTATGATAGGAAAGAGGAGAGAATCGTGACCTACATTCAAAAAGGGACCAAACAATATAGATCGGCTAGCCTTTCATTATTTTTTGCAGGGTTTGTCACGTTTGCCATTCTATATACAACACAGCCATTGTTGTCCAATTTTGCAAGAGAATTTAATGTTTCAGCACCTGTAGCCAGCTTAACGTTATCTCTGACTACTGGCTTGCTGGCCATTGTGATGCTTGTTGCGGCTGCCTTATCTGATGCAATTGGTAAAAAGAAGATAATGGTGTTGTCCATGGTCTGTACCTCTATTTTTGGCTTATTAACTGCGTTTAGTCCTAATTTTATTACACTATTGATGTTTCGGGCAGTGTTAGGAATCTTTATCGCAGGCGTCCCTTCAATTGCGATGGCGTATGTCACGGAAGAATTTGATCCCAAAGGAATTGGGAAGATTATGGGATTATATATTAGTGGAACAACAATAGGAGGAATGACCGGAAGAATTGTAACAGGGATTCTTACAGACTTTTTTTCTTGGAGAATAGCCTTGGCTGCCATAGGAGTTTTATCGTTAATTTTTAGTGTTTTGTTTGCGCATATGCTTCCTGCCCCCCGTCAGTTTGCAAAAAAGATGCTAGACTGGAAAACTGCATGTGCAGCCTATAAAGCTCACCTGCATAATCGACATTTAATGGCCTTGATGTTTCTTTCGCTTTTGTTAATGGGCGGTTTTGTAACCTTATACAATTATATAGGGTTCTTACTCGTGGAACCGCCTTACAATTTAAGCCAAACACTTGTTGGATTTATTTTTGTAGTTTATTTATGCGGCACATTTAGCTCGATTTATATGGGGAAAAAAGCAGATCAGTATGGACGTTCCTTTATATTGAAAATTTCATTAGGCATTATGGCTGGAGGGGCCATCCTTACACTGGTTCCTCCTTTAATGATAAAAGTAATAGGAATCTGTATATTCACATTTGGCTTTTTTGCCAGCCACTCCATCGCGAGTGCCTGGGTTGGAGACACGGCTGTAAAATACAAAACACAGGCTTCATCTCTTTATCTGCTTTTTTATTACCTTGGATCAAGCCTTATCGGGTCCATTGGCGGTTATTTCTGGTTACACTTTCATTGGCTGGGTGTAATCTGTTTAATCTCCGTTCTATTAATGGTTGGATACCCACTTGTTTTCCTCGACCAAAAAGGAGTGCGGATAACCCAATTCAATAAGCCAGGGGAGGAACCTGTCAAAAGGAAAGTGAATTAATAGAAACTATTACAAGCAGTATTAATAGATTAGGAGGAAATCATAAATGAAAGCGGTTGTTATAACTGAATTTGGCGCGCCTGAGGTTCTCAAATATATGAACGTGGATGAACCTTCTGTGGAATCAAACGAAGTATTAATCCGTGTTGCAACCATTGGCGTTAATTTTGCTGATATTAAAGCAAGATACGGAAAATATCATGGTGCAGGTCAACCTCCCTTCATTCCTGGATTGGATGCAGCTGGTACGATTGAGGCGGTAGGGCCAGAGGTTCAGCATTTAAAAGCTGGGCAACGAGTCATTGCGTTTCCTAAACATGGATCTTATTCGGAATATGTAGTGGCTGATGAAGACCTTACCTTTGTACTTCCGGATAACGTGGATTTTGACACAGCAGCGGCCTGTCCGACTGTTTCTTTCACGTCATATAAACTTCTCGCTGATGTAGCAAAGCTTGCGCCCGGAGAAACGGTGCTCATTCATGCTGCAGCTGGTGGAATCGGTACAACAGCGATCCAGTTGGCCAAAATTTTAGGAGCTGGCCGTGTGATTGGAACAGTAGGAAATGAGAATAAGTTTGAGGCGGCTCTTGAGGCTGGGGCGGATCATGTTATTTGTTATCAGACAGAGGATTTTTCTGAAAAGGTAAATGAATTAACAAATGGGCATGGAGCGGATGTTATTTTAGACTCTATTGCTGGACGAGTGTCTGACGATAGCCTCCGTTGTCTGGCGAGATATGGCAGATTAGTTAATTTCGGCAATGGCGCAGGCGGGGATGGAGGTCAATTTAACACAATGGACCTGCATTCAAGCTGCCGGTCTGTCCTTGGATTTAGTTTAGGAACTACAATAAAGAAAAGGCCACACCTAGTACGGGATACTGCAAATCAGGTGCTTCGTTATTTAGCGGATAAGCGGCTGGACATGAAAATTGGTAAGCGCTTTTCTCTGGAAGAGGCAGCAATAGCACATCAGTGGATTGAAAGCAGACAGAGTACGGGGAAGGTTTTGTTGAATAATAGTTAAGCGCTCATGAATGATATTAAGGAGCTGATGCAATTCCTGACTAGGTTATACAGTCAGCTCCTTTTTAATCTTATTGTATTTTACTAATGTAATAACAATGAACTTGGGGGATTTATAACCAATAAGCAGATCATAGCTCCATGGCTAAGTGTACCTATTATACTTTCAGGTTGCGGACGTCACTTCGCATACAGTGTACGACATCTGCAACCGGTATTGGCATAAATTGTCACCCTCCGATCACCACAAATATAAGCCAAGCGAGTCCTGGTCCGAAAGCTACGACGAGGGCAGTAACAAGTAATAGTTGTTTGAAAAACACTCGTTCGTTCACGCCTTGAACATTTGCGAGAAGCAACGCCCCGTTTGTTGAGAAAGGACTTAAGTCAACAATGCTGGAGGCAATAGCAATCGCAGAGACAACGCCTATAGATGAAATAGCCGGATCCTGCAGGATAGGAGCCGCAAGCGGAATTAGTGCTGCAAGCATTCCTGTAGTTGAGGCGAACGCCGAGACAAATCCTCCGACATAGGACGCAGAAAGAGCCGCGATGACTGGGTCTCCTACACTAGCTATTAATTCTGTAACATATTCAATGGTTCCAATTGCTTCCAGTACTCCAACGTATGTCACGATTCCAGTAATAAGAAGGATTACCGACCAAGGCATTTTTCCAAGGACTGCTGCTTGTTGTTTGGGAGCAATCAATGCTAGGACCAATCCGATGATGAACGCAGCAAATCCAATGTTGACTTTGAAGCCTAGAGCTAACACAACAAGGGCAACTAACCCTAGAAGTGTAACTCCTTTATAGAATGTCAAACCGTTTTCTTGTTTTTCTATGTTGTTTTCAGCATTTATATCTAAGGCAGCTGCTACTTGTACCTCAGTACTGGTTTTTCTTTTAAACATACGTAAACCGCCAAGAGCGATAAATATAAGCATCGACACGACTACTCCATAAATAAATGCATTTATGAAGAGCGTTCCTGGAGAGAATGGAAGATTCCGAGACTCCATGACACCATTCACAATTACTCCATAGGGATTTAGCGGAGAAAAGGAACCGGCTGTCGACCCGATAACAACCATTACACCCATCAAAAGAGGGTTAATGTTGTATTGGAAAGCAAAGCGCATAGAAATGGGAGCCAAGATTGCAATAGCAGCCGGACCTAACGTACCGACACCGGTCAAAAGCGTGCAAAGTGAAAACATAACCCAAGGAATTAAACCGAGATTTCCTTTAACTAAGCGAAGTCCCCAGCCTGTGATCAAATCAACAGTCCCATTATTCTGGACAATAGAAAAAAGGTAGGTGACACCTGCAAGGAGAACAAAGAGGTCCCCTGGAAATTCGCTAAAGATATCATCAACACTCATCCCACTGACCAAAGAACCGACCACAAAAGCCGCGACAAAACCCAATATGCCAAGGTTAATTGGCAAGAAAGCCCCAATCACAAACATTAATAAAAGTACAATAATACTAATAAGTTCTAAACTCATATTAACTTCCTCCTATTTTTAAATTTTTAAAGTTAGGGGGAAGGACATGATGTAGGAAGAATAGTTGAGACTTGTCCCCCGACAGAAAAATGATTATATACAGAAAACGGATCGAACCCTATATACACCCTCTTCCTTTTAAAATGAATACGCTTACAAAACAAAAGATTCAACAGTCGACTATATTTCTATCATTATATTAATCGCAATGTTTTAGAATTGCAATCTGTTTTTTATAATATTCCGAAAATATTGAATAGTATTATTTTATGTTGTATAATCAAAACGACAGTCGACCAAATAGTAATTCTTCTAATGGAGGTTACCCTATGAGTACTATAGATCTTAAGAAAAATGCGCTTTCCAACCATATTGCAGAACATATAATAGAACAAATCGTAACCGGGGAATTAAAACCTGGAGAAAAACTTATTGAACTTTCATATGCAGAAGAATTTGGAATTAGTAAAGCCCCGGTAAGAGAAGCTATTTATTTGCTTACAATGGAAGGACTTGTTGAAAAAATTCCAAGAAAAGGTGCGGTTGTAAAAGGTTATACTACGAGAGAAATTCATGATTTACTCGAAATTCGTATCATGCTGGAATCACTTTCAATGAAACGAATAGCAGAATGCGGAGTGGATTCAGTCATTATTAAGAAAATGGAATCTCTATTAGTAGAGATGCAAGAACAGAAGGAGATCGGTGTTTATACACAATTAAACCACTCTTTTCATATGTGTCTGATCGAGATGAGTCAAAGTGAGGTAATCCATAACGTTTATTCCCGATTGAAACATCCGCTCCAAAGAATTCAGAATCTATCTTTTTCGGGTGAGGGAAATATAAAAAAATCAGTGGCCGAGCATGCAATCATCGTAAAACTATTAAAACAAGGAAACGTTTTAGATGCTTCCAGAGTATTAAAGAAACATAATCAAGACGTCATAAAAAGTATTCAACAATGGTTAAATAAGGGGATTTAGTTAGGGGATTTTATATTTCTACAAAAATACTAACCTACTTTCATAAAATCACCTTAAAGGAAAGGAGGTAATGTGGTGAAATCGGCCTTTTTATTCCCTGGTCAAGGTTCCCAAAAAGCCGGAATGCTCCACGATTTACCACAGCATGCGTCCATATTAAAGACTCTGCTGGAAGCCAATGAGGTTCTTGATCAAGACGTTTTGTTATGGGATACAGAAGAAGCCCTTCAATCTACTGTTGCTGTACAGGTTACGCTGCTCACTGCGGAAGTGGCGACTGCTCGCGCTTTGATGTCTGAAGGAGCAACACCTGATATGGTTGCTGGACATTCCGTTGGATCATTCAGTGCTGCGGTTATTGCAGGAGTACTAAACTTTAAGGATGCGCTCCTATTGGTAAAAAAGCGGGGAGAGTTGATGGAAAGCGCTTATCCTCATGGTTATGGTATGGGTGTTGTGTTAGGTTTAAATGAGCGCACCCTACTACCCATCATTGAAGAAATCTCTACTTCTACCCATCCTGTTTTCCTAGCCAATGTAAACGCTCCTGACCAAATCACCATCGCAGGTATGCTTTCGGCAATCGAGAATGTTTTTGAGATAGCCCGCCGTAAAGGTGCAAGAAAAGCACATTTCCTAAATGTAAGTGTTCCTTCTCACTGTGCACTCCTGCAATTTGTCTCTGATGCGTTAGAGAAAGCTTTTGAGGAAATTTCGTTCCATGAGCCTCGTATTCCGTATGCAGGAAATCGTACAGCTCGGGCATTAAGTAAGGCTAGGGCTATTCGGGAAGATCTCGCCCTTAGTATTTCGAATCCAGTTCGTTGGTATGATGCCACTTCTGTGTTGTTTGAATTAGGGGCGCGTCTTTATGTAGAAATGTCGCCCGGGAGTGTGCTGACAGAGCTAGCGAGAAGTGCATTTACAGATGCACGTTCACTTTCTGTTTCAGAGTATGGCTTACAAACAGCTTCTATTTTAATCCAACGAGAAAAGGCAAGATCAGTTTGAACTATCTATAGGTAGGAGAAGGGAGAGGTACTTTATGGTTTACTTTGATACAAATCAGAAAACTGTATGTTCTTGGACAAAACGTCAGGATGAAAAAGCGATAAAAATGTCAAAAGTAGAACACATAGCGAAGAACAGGGTAATCCCGACAGATCGAATAGTAGAAGCTCTCGAGCTATTAATTTCTCCAGGTGACAGAGTCGTTTTAGAAGGGAATAACCAAAAGCAAGCTTCGTTCCTATCAGCTTCACTTGCAGAAGTTGACCCGGAAAAAGTGAATCAACTACATATGATCATGTCTAGTATTTCCCGACCGGAGCATCTAGATATCTTTGAAAGAGGGGTGGCAGAAAAAATAGATTTCTCATACGCAGGTCCCCAAAGCCTGCGTGTGGCACAAATGATAGAAGATGGAATGTTAAAAATGGGGGAAATCCATACGTATTTGGAGTTATATGGACGCCTTTTTGTTGACCTTATTCCAAACGTGGTACTCGTAGCGGCGGATAAAGCAGACATAAACGGAAACCTGTACACAGGGCCAAATACAGAAGAGACACCGACTATTATTGAAGCGGCTGCCTTTAAAGATGGCATTGTAATTGTTCAAGTAAACGAACTCGTGGAAGAGTTGCCGCGTGTTGATATTCCGGGTTCTTGGGTTGATTTTATTGTTGAAGCACAAAAGCCATATAAGCTAGAAGCGCTTTTTACAAGGGATCCGAAGCATATTACAGAACTTCAGATCCTCATGGGAATGATGGCCATACGAGGTATCTATGAAAAGCATAATGTTCAGTCTTTGAACCATGGGATCGGCTTTAATACAGCCGCTATTGAGCTCCTTTTGCCTACGTATGGAGAGCAACTTGGTTTAAAAGGGAAGATCTGCAAAAACTGGGTACTCAATCCTCATCCTACTTTAATCCCCGCTATCGAAAGTGGTTGGGTGGAAAGCATCCACTGTTTTGGCGGGGAAGTCGGAATGGAGCAGTATGTGGCAGCTCGTCCTGACGTTTTTTTTACGGGACGTGATGGCAGCTTGAGATCAAATCGTACTTTGAGCCAGGTTGCAGGTCAGTATGCAACGGATATGTTTATAGGATCCTCCTTGCAGATCGATCAATATGGTAACTCTTCTACTGTTACCTCAGGACGGTTATCTGGATTCGGTGGGGCACCGAACATGGGACATGACCCAAGAGGAAGACGTCATTCAACGCCTGCTTGGCTAGATTTAGTTACAAGTGATGATCAACTTGCCCGTGGGAGGAAATTGGTTGTTCAAATGGTAGAAACACACCAGGCAGGAAACGTTCCTGTATTTGTGGAGTCCCTCGATGCAATTAGTGTGGCACGTGCCGCTGATTTATCTACAACACCTGTTATGATTTACGGGGATGATGTTACTCATGTTGTAACAGAGGAAGGAATTGCTTATTTATATAAAGCCCAAAGTTTAGATGAACGTCGTCATGCACTTGCCGCGATAGCGGGTGTAACGCCGATCGGAATGAAACATGACACAAAACGTACTGAAAAATTGCGTCAGGATGGACTTGTAGCCCTGCCGGAAGACTTAGGCATCAGGCGAACGGATGCAAAACGGACTCTTTTAGCCGCCAAAAGTGTAGAGGATCTCGTGGAGTGGTCCGGTGGTTTATATAACCCACCGGATAAATTCAGGAGTTGTTATTGATGGTGATTGTTCAAGAGAAAGGGAAAAAAGAAACTCTTTTCTGTGACCGTCTCGCTCATTTTGCCGTAACAGCACTCATAGATGAAGCGATGCTTACCCCTAAACCCGGTTTAGTAGATAAGGAGAGTAAAGGGGCTCATACCGACATGTCAATAGATTTAATGCTAAAGTCTGCATATGCTCTGCAATCTACTTTTGCTGAAATGGCTGAAGCAAGTAAAGGGCAATTCCCCAGTCAGGATTTGCGGGAGAAATTGGCTGAAATCGGTCGTCGTGGTGAACAAATCATGTTTCAAACGACAAACGGGGTAAACACTCATAAAGGAGCCATTTGGGCTTTAGGATTATTAACAGCAAGTGCGGCGATTCATGGACCACATGTATCCCCTCAGAAGATTGCTCAAACAGCGGGTGAAATAGCCAAATACAATGATCGATGGTCATCCGAATTCATAACGAATGGATTAAAGGTGAAAAAGAAATACGGCATTTCTGGTGCAACAGGAGAGGCGCAACAAGGATTCCCTCATATCGTCCTTATTGCACTTCCTGTATTATGGTGTGCTCGTAAAAAGGGGTTATCTGAAACAACTGCTAGATTAGATGCCCTTCTCTCAATCATCGCTCATCTTGATGATACATGCATTCTGCACCGGGGAGGAACGGAGGCTCTATCCGCCGCAAAAGCGGGAGCAAAGACTGTATTAGATGTTGGTGGTTCATCTACTCTAGAAGGAGGAAGAGCTCTTGTAGAATTGGATAGAATGCTTCTCTCCTATAACGCGTCACCTGGTGGCTGTGCAGATTTATTGGCTGGGACCTTGTTTTTAGATCGATTACAGGTCCATTCTAATTAATGGAGGTGTTTTAGTTGGAAACATTAACTTTTGAATATAGAGCCACAAGAACCATTCATCAACGATCACATGTTGGAGTTGTAGGATCTGGCGATTTGGAAGTATTGCTTGAACCATCTAGTAATGGACAAGCCCAGATAACGATTCGAACGGGCAGTGAGGGATTTGGGGATGCATGGAAAGCTGTATTAGATCGGTTCTTCTTGGTGAATGATATCGCAGCCAAAATGACCATCAATGATTTTGGAGCGACCCCAGGAGTGGTTAACTTGAGACTGGCACAGGCACTGGAGGTGAGTCAAGATGTCCCCCATCACCAAAGATAGCTTCATCGAATTAAATGCCAGGGAAAGAGTAAAAGCGGTATTAGATGAAGGAACCTTTCAGGAATTACTGGGACCGTTTGATGGCCTTGAATCTCCTCATCTTCCTCCACAAGGTATTGTTCCACAAAGTGATGATGGTGTTGTCATTGGCCGTGGGCAGATTGATGGAGAAGAGGCTGTTGTGATTTCAATAGAAGGGTCTTTCCAAGGCGGAGGAATTGGGGAAGTATCGGGAGCGAAGATCGCAGGAAGCTTAGAACTGGCTCTCCGTGATAATAAAAAAGGTATAAAAACACTTCCAGTCATGCTATTTGATACGGGGGGCGTGCGGCTTCAAGAAGCCAACTACGGACTCCTTGCCATTTCAGAGATTATGGCAGCAGTAATAGCCCTACGTCAACATGTCCCTGTAGTTGGAGTGATTCCGGGCAATGTAGGCTGTTTCGGAGGAATGTCAATTACAGCGGCTTTGTTCAGTCATCTGATCATGACTAAGGGAGCAAGGTTTGGGCTGAATGGGCCAGAAGTAATCGAGCAAGAAGCAGGGATAGAAGAGTTTGATTCAAGTGACCGCCCGCTTATCTGGGGGACGATTGGCGGTACACAACGTTATTCTACTGGATTTGTAGATGAACTTGTAGATGACGATGTGATCGAGATTAGAAAAGCGATTCAACAAGTTTTTTTTGATAAAGGAAAAGAAATCAACAAAACCGAGCAAGTTGATTTTTATCGTCATTTCCTAAGTCAGATTGATCCTTCAAAACCAATCGATCCACAAACGATTCGGGAGTTATGGAAACAAGTAAGAAATGCAGATAATCCAAAAGAGGTAGATATCCATTCACTTCCCGAATTAGATATGCCAAATAGCCGGGGAAGGGCTTGGTTTAAAGCTTTATCTGGTATTGGAGACCCTAAAGGTGATATCCCATCCGTTCTTTATGGGGATTCTATTTTAGGAAAAGAACATGTACGTTATATCTCTGTTGTTCCGAACCCCTATAACCGTTTTCCCCGTGCCCGTCAAGGAGAGGTTGGACTTGATGAAGGATGGGCGATCGCGAAATGTGTTCGTGATTTAGTAGAAAAGGATAAAAATGGTGACCCCCGGGCCATTGTGGCAATAGTCGATGTCCCAAGCCAAGCTTACGGTTATCGAGAAGAGCTACTCGGGATTCATTTTGCTTTAGCAGCAGCCGTGGATGCTTATTCAACGGCACGGTTAGCCGGACATCCAGTAATTTCATTAATCGTTGGCAACGCCATTTCTGGTGCCTTCTTAGCCCATGGGTATCAATCAAACCGCATTTTAGCTCTTAACGATGATGGTGTAAATGTTCACGCGATGTCAAAACAGTCTGCTGCTCGTATCACACGCCGCAGTATTCGGGATTTAGAAGAAGCCACTCGGAAAGTTCCAGCAATGGCGTATGATGTTACCTCCTATTCTTTACTTGGTGCTCTTTATGAACTTATTGATGGAATCGAAGCAGATACACCAGGAGAACAAGATATTCAGACGATTAAAAATAAATTAACGGACGCAATTGCTGACACACGCTCTGATCCTCCTGACTTAAGCAATCGGTTACTGACAAAAGAGGCGATAAATGGTGGCCGTACAGCTTCCATCAAAACCCGTAAACTGTTGGAGCAACAATGGAATTCCATCCACATGATTTACTCAAGCTGAAGGGTGAAGAGGATTTGATATGTGACTCTCCTCTACAAGATTGGGTGAAGGAATCTCTTAGTAGAGCACCCTTTGTCGTTGTTCGCCGGGCTCCATTAATGAAGAAATTAGTACCGGTCGGAATAAGGGGAGAATCGCGATCCGAACGGTTTGCAGCTTTTATCCCCTATGACAAAATTTTAGAAACGATTACTCCAGAACAGCTCGTAGAGAAAACATCATGGGAACAGAATGAGCGTTTTCATTTTATTGATGCACTACAATCACTTCCTCATGTAAGTAAAACACTATCCCGGTTTTCTGTTAATTGGGGGCCAACAGGAAGTGTTGGTTTTGAGCTGGCGAGTAATGTCTATACAGCAAAACCGACCAGTGATTTAGACCTGGTCGTAAGGACACCAAGCTTGTTACCAATGGAACTTGCCGTGGATTTGAGAACTCAAATCAGTAAGGTTAAGGTCAGGGTAGATGTACAACTTGAAACACCAAATGGTGCGATATCGCTAGATGAATATTCCAATGGGAAAAGTCCTGTATTGTTACGTACTGAAAATGGTCCGCAGCTTGTGAAAATTCAAGAAATATGGAACAACTGAGGAGAATACCAAGCGATAATGATAAATTAAAATTATGCATAGTACAATAGATTAAAAAAAGAGTTGAAGCAGAAATGGCAAATTTAAGTTTGAGCGTTAAACGTAGTCGTCTTGAGCCACTTTGGCGGATGCTAATCTGGCTCTTGATTGTTCAAATAATGGTTGCTTTTGTAGGACGAGGACTTGTCCCGCTAGGCGTATTGATTGGAGATGACCTTTCTCTCACGAAAGCTCAGATCGGTATGCTCCCGGCGGGTCTCTTTTTAGGACAAGCTTTGGCTTCCATCCCTGCAGGTTTTTTAGTGGACCGGCTGGGATCCCGAAAGCTTCTGCTAGTTCTTTCGATGTGTTTAGGATTCGGATTTATTTTCGCAACCTTCTTTACGCATTTTTGGTCGATGCTTATTTTCGTTATCATTGGCGGAGTTGGATATGGAGCGATGCATCCGGTCTCAAACAGAGGAATCATTTATTGGTTCTCACAAACACAGCGGGGAACAGCGATGGGAATCAAGCAGATGGGGGTAACTCTCGGATCCGCTTTATCGGCGGTGATCTTGCTTCCAATCGCTGCATCATATGGCTGGCGGACCGCTGTAATTGCTGCCGCTATGCTTTTAATTTTGACCGGAGTATTATCTTTTTTCCAATATCGCGATTCTAAGACTGCACCACAAGGCAGTAACGATCAACGGCTGTCTGTTTTCTATAAATCGATGTGGGGAATGATTAGGAATCGGCCGCTGCTGCTCGTAAGTTTGAGTGCGCTCGGACTGAACGGAGCGCAGATGTGCTTAAACACGTACCTCGTGCTCTTCGCCTATGAGAAGATGGGGATATCCCTTTTTCTTTCGGGATTGCTGCTTGTTATATCGGAAGCATTCGGATCGTTTGGAAGGGTAGCCTGGGGTGTGATAAGTGACCGGATATTTAACGGTGAAAGAGTTGTCATTGTTATTGTGATTGTAGTCATTTCTGCCTTATCCAGCAGTACATTGGCTTTATTGCCTGAACATACCCCGTTTGGATTTCTAGTTCCGATCATTGCAGTCTTTGGGTTTGCTGTTTCAGGGTTTAACGGGATCTGGATGAACCTTGCAAGTGAACTGGTTCCCCCTGAGCAAGCTGGCATTTCCAGTGGTTTGAGCATTACAATCGGTTCGCTTGGCGTTATAGCCGCACCACCGGTCTTTGGTTTTATGGTAGATCTGAACGGCAGCTATACATCAGGCTGGTTTTTTATCACAGCGTTGTTATGTATCGTTTTTGCGATTCTATTGATATTGTTAAATGTTAATAAAAAGAGAAAAGCGAGAGCGAGTGAACATACAGTTTGATCCGAAAGAGCTATTAGATGGATCTCGAAAAGTTGCAGACGCTTGGCCGGTTTGCCGGGAATTATTGTGAAAGCAGGGAATTCTTTTCGCTGCCAAGATAAAGAAGAAGGGACTGACTCCTTTTGGTGCCAGTCCCTATTCCATTTGGATCCTGTAGAGAGATTCTGATGGGGTCTATGAATAACCAAACTAGTGTTGCTATGAACCAAAATAAAGACTCTATGAACCAAACCACTGACTATGAACCAAAGTGAAGGCTCTATGAACCAAAACTGCGGCATTTCCAATCTCTTTTTTACTTGATAATCCCTCTTCAGTTATGCAGACTTCCTTGTAATCTAGGATGTGGCCGGAAGTGTCCAATCGGGATTTGGAGCAAGCTGGTTTTTTCTTTTTCGTTCAGTTTATAGAGTTCATCATACGAATGTACATCAAATCCTAGGATTGGATGCCCTCCCATATTCCATGCCAAAGCAGCCAGCAGCAAGTGATGAGATAGAATGCCAGCTTCCATGTGTTGGATGCGATGTCCTCGATATCCATAAGCACTTTGGTAATGATCCTTATCGCCAGTGATGTTGAAGGAAAGCGGAATTTGTGCCATGTTTACAAAATCAGATAGCAGTCCGTCTTGTAAAGAGTTCCGAAAATCTCTGTTTGAATACGTTTTAAAGCATGTGTTGATCCATGATAGGTATAAACGCCATTCGGCAAGTCTTCTATGTTATAACTACAAAAATTAAGTGAGACACGGGAAGGGAATTTCTAAAAAGCATTGTCTATATCATTTCGGTAATAACTCGTTGAGATGGTTTCGAATAAAAGAGCGGACAATGTCTGTTGATTTATGGGCTTCAGGACAAAATCCATTCCAGGTGAATATCGACTTTTACAGGCGGAAGAGCATTCATAAGACAACTGATTAACACGGGGCAACCTGATACACGGGCTGCCTAACTCTTCTTTCTTTTCTTCTTTCATTTGCTGAAGAGATGGGAACGCGTCCATCATGCATGCTTCATTCATCTTGATCAGCATCGGATATTCCCTGATTTCCTTGGAACGGACGTAATGTTTAGGTTTTAGTGGTTTCAATTCGCTGCACAATTTTTCAGCAGTGGAAGCCTCCTCTGCATCATGACTTCGAAACCAGTTCATCTCTCGGTAGACCGAAAGCGGAATAACCGCATACACACTTTCTTCTATATTAGTAATACCTAGAAGGTGTTGGATGGCGCGATCAAGAAAGTGATAGTAGACTCCCGATTCAAAACCGAGTCGCTTTCCAACTTCCAGCAGCTGACCGATCACAAATGCGGAATCCAACCCTTGCAAGCGGTAAGAGAAGTTATGGTATTTGAATTAATTCTTCCAAAAAAACGTCGAGATAAAGACAGTGCCAAAAGAGGTGGATATGTCACAGCGATTGCCTAGAGCCCTCTTTAAGTAGCTATAAAAATTGCCTTCCCTCAAACAAACTAAACGATGGTGCGCCGCGTCATAATGATAGATGCCTTCCTTAAAATTGCCGGTTCTAAAATGCCGATTTTCACAGAGTATGCATTAGAGGCAATTGCGCTACAATCCCAGGGATGGCCTCGGGTAATCAATAAATTGACGACGAATTGCTTATTATTCGGCTTTCCTTAAGTCAAAAGCAGTAAAAGCAATTTATAATAATGCAGCAATTCAAGGCGAGAATCCAGTTAATGAGACAAACCCTTAACTGAAGCAGCTGTACCAGGAATGGCTGCTGAGAATAATTTTTTAAATGTTAATAAATTCATGGTGAACTGGTAAAGGTATAAAGGTTACCATTAGTAAAGTGTTTTTTTTGCATTTAATTAAAGACGCTTATCGAAAAAAGCAAGGCAACTGGAATGAAGGTTAATACGGTTATTGGAGATTCCGCTTATTCTGAAAAGGAAACCTTGAATACAGTGAGGAAATTAAACCCTTCCGTTACGCAGGGATACCGAAAGAAGGAAGAAGAATTTGAATTTAATAAGGATGCAGGCATGTATGTTTGTAAAGCCGGACATATGGCAATCCGAAAAACCAAAGGCGGAAAGAAGGGTGTCGCTGCGAATCAGGTGAATACGTATTTCTTTGATATTGAGAAGTGTAAACGATGCATAAAGGCTTGTGGGTGCGTTTGCAAAATCAAGGCCAATCGTGGAACCTTTGGCATTTCCTTTAACAACAGATTCTACTAAACTCATATGCACCGACTTTTTACCTCTGGTGCTTTAACATCCTAAATATATTAAAACAAAAACACATGCGTATAGGTATGTGTTTTTGTTAATTTTTTCGTTTCAAAGGTTATTTAACCATCTAATTGGTTACCCATCTATATACTACATAAAAATTTGAATTCCCCATTTACTTTTTCTACCGTTCTTAAGTTTTCTACTTTTGTTTTAACACGCTTGATACTTATTTTATTGTGGAGAGTTCCAGGAGAATAGTAATAGATCATACTAATAAAAAGTTTTAATAATTTTACTTTTCAGTTATTGACAATAAGGAGCATATATATCAAAATAAGGAATGTAAACGTTTCAATTTTTTGTTGAAATAAAATTGAAACGTTTTAATTTACAGAAAATGGTGGTTATTATGAGTACTATTAAGGATGTTTCTCGTTTATCTGGAATTTCAATTGGAACCGTTTCCAGGTTTTTAAACGGTTATAAAGTCAAAAAAGAAAACCAGCTCAAAATTGAGCAGGCCATTGAACAACTTGAGTATAAGGTTAACCACATGGCAAGAGGATTAAAGACAAATAAAACCTATACCATAGGTGTATTGATTCCCAGCATCACAGATATTTTTAGCAATCAGGTGATAGAAGGGATGGAAGAAATACTTGATAACAAGAATTATAGCCTCATGGTTTGCAGTTCTAGAAATAACCTAAAAATTGAAAAAGAAAAAATCCTCTTTTTAAAAGAAAAGCGGGTGGATGGAATCATTTTGATGCCTGTTTCTGATGAAAGCGAGCATGTTCAAGAGATTCTAAATGAGGGTATTCCTTTTATTCTTATTGATCGATTACTAGAGGGTGTGGAAAGTGACGCAGTAGTTTGTGATAACGTGAATGGTGCTTATAGAGCGGTTGAGCAATTAATTGATGTCGGGCACCGTCGAATTGGGATTATTGCAGGTCCCACTTACGTGTACACGGCCAGAGAACGATTAAACGGATATAAAAGGGCGCTAAACGATTATCAAATTCCAATTGATGACGCTCTCATCGTCCATGCGGAATATGCAAAAGGAGCGGGCTACCAAGGGTATGATCAACTTTTGAAATTACCTCATAAGCCAACGGCCATTTTTGCTACCAACTACGAAACAACAATGACTGGTATGAAATACATGATGGAAAAAGGATTAAAAATCGGGGAAGAGATTTCTTTGTTTGGATACGACAATACCGAGGTATTCCAGATGCTTAAGCCATCAATCGCCACAGTAGTACAGCCAATGAAAGACATAGGAGAACGTGCGGCCACTCTTATTTTAAAGAGGATTGAAAGCGATTACAACTTCTATCCTGTAATTGAGCGTTTAAAAACGAAAATCCTTCCAGGTACATCCGTGAAAAAGCTCAACTAATAATTAAAAATAATTTCAAGGAGGTGAGGCATAACGAAGCTTTCATCAGCTTTACATAAATGGAATTTAGTGAGTCTAGGAAACGAAATGAATAAATTTAAGGGGGAAATGAAATGAAGAAATGGTTTGCATTACTTCTAGTACTAACGATGATGCTTTTAACTGCTTGTGGGGAAAAAACCTCTGGCGAATCGGATGAGATCACAATTGGTGCTTCGCTCCTTACTCAGTCTCATCCATTCCAAGTCGCTATTAAAGAAGCAATAGAAAAAGAAGCTAAAAAACAAAACGTGAAAGTTGATGTGTCGGTGGCAGATCAAGACTTAAACCGGCAAATTTCTGCAATTGAAGATTTCATTAACAAAGGCGTGGACGCGATCATTATCACTCCTGTTGACTCTGACGGTCTCAAAGGTGTCATCACAAAAGCAAAAGACGCAAACATCAAAGTGATTACAGTGGATGTAAAAGCGAACGGTGTTAAGGTGGATTCTCACATCGCTACTGATAATTTCACAGGTGGAATGATTGCAGCTGAGGCTATGTCTGAATATATGGGCGGTAAAGGTGAAGTAGGATTAACCACTTATCCCGAAGTCCAATCAGTACGTGATCGCATAGATGGTTTTAAGAAAAACGCGAAAAATCACCCAGATCTAAAAATTGTAAAAGAGCTTCCAGGCCGCACAAGAGAAGAAGCCAAATCAGCATCTGAAGACATGCTTACTGCACATCCATCCCTCAAAGGCATTTTTGGATTTGGTGATGATATGGCAATCGCCGCTACGTCTGCAATCACAGAAAAGAAGTCTGATGCTGTAGTTGTTGGGTTTGATGGTTTAGAAGAGGCGAGAAAATCAGTGGATTCTGATAACGCATTCAAAGCAGTTGTGGTTCAGTTCCCAGATAAAATGGGAGCAGAAGCAGTTAAAAATGCCGTGAAGTTGGCAAAAGGTCAGAAAGTTAAAAAAGAAGTACCAATTACACCAGGTCTTTATGTGAATGGAAAAGGATTTGTGGATGTAAAGGTTGATCATGGAAAAGTGGAAATAGCGAAGTAATCATTAGGTAAGGAAATACCGGACATTGGTATTTCCTCCTTTTCTCAAAGGGTGTGAAATGGTGAATACGATTCTTGAAATGAAAAACATACGTAAAGAGTTTCCAGGTGTCGTCGCACTTGATGGAGTTAATATCAAGCTTCCAGAAGGTAAAATTTTAGCGTTATTAGGGGAAAACGGAGCTGGAAAATCCACTTTGATGAAAATACTATCGGGTTCTTATCGGCCTGACGGTGGACACATTAAATTGTTTGGAGAAGAGGTGGACATTCAAAATGTAGTTCACGCCAGGGAATTAGGAATATCCATCATCTATCAAGAACTTAGTTTAAGTCCGAATTTAACAGTCGCAGAGAATATTTTTGCTATGTATGAACCAATGAAGTATGGATTAATCGATGAACAGAAAATGAACCGCAAAACAAAAGAGTTACTAAATGAGCTCGATATTTCCATTCCACCCACTCGACTTGTAAAAGATTTATCGATTTCTAATCAACAAATGGTAGAGATCGCAAAAGCAATTAGTTCTAATCCAAAGATCATTATAATGGATGAACCGACATCCGCCTTAAGCAGCAAAGAAACGGAAAAACTATTCTCCATTATAGAAAAGTTGAAAAGTCAGGGTTGTTCCATCATTTACATCTCACACCGAATGGAAGAAATATTCGCCATGACTGATGTTGTCAGCGTTTTAAGAGATGGAAAATACATTGGAACAGTAGAAACAAAAGACACGACTTCAGATGAGCTGATTCGAATGATGGTAGGAAGAAGCATGAAAGAAATATATCCCCCAAAAACTTTCCCGTACGTCAGGGATGAATCATTACTCGAATTAAAAGGATATCACCGAGAAGGAGCTTTTCATGATATCTCCTTCACTCTTCGTCCTGGAGAAATATTAGGGATATACGGCCTCATGGGTTCAGGAAGAACTGAGATTGCTCAAGGGATTTTTGGGATGTTAAAAAAGGATCGTGGAGATCTATTTCTTCACGGAAAAAAAGTAAAAGTAAACAGTCCATTTGAGGCTATTGACCATAAAATCGCTTTTGTAACTGAAGACAGAAAACACGAAGGGCTTGTATTAACCTCTAGCGTCTATGAAAATATGACCCTAGCAAACTTGGATAAAGTAATAAGCAAGTTTAAGCTGATTCAGCATGAAAAGGAAGTCGAAATCACCAAACGGCATGTAGAAAGTTTGAAAATTAAAACCCCTAGTATCTACCAAACGGTAAATAAATTAAGCGGGGGAAATCAGCAAAAAATTGTCCTTTCCAAATGGTTTGAGATTGAACCGGAAATTTTAATCTTAGATGAACCAACCAGAGGAATTGATGTAGGGGCAAAATTCGAAATCTATAAACTTATTATTGAGCTAGCAAAAAAAGGGGTGGGTATCATTATGATCTCTTCAGAGCTGCCAGAAGTATTGAACACAGCAGACCGTCTCCTTGTGGTGAGAGATGCAGCAATAGCTGCAGAACTAAATCCTAAAGAAACCACGCAGGAAGAAATCATGAGCTATATTACACAGACAAAATCGCAATAGATAATTACACGACTTGTTCACTCCTTATTTTGTAGTGTTCGGGACAGGGAAGGTGAAGAGAAATGAGTTGGAATGGTTTCAAAACTCTGCAAGACAATAGATTAATGAAAGGATATGGTGGGGTTTTGTTAGCCCTAACCGGATTAGTGGTTCTATTTACGTTTTTAAGTCCACATTTTTTAAATACCAATAATGTACTGACGATTTTTTCACAAGTGTCCATCATTGCAATTATGGCCTTCGGTATGACATTTGTGCTGATGATCGGAGAAATCGATTTATCCGTCGGTTCCATTGCTGCTCTTTGCGGGCTCGTATTAGGACTCATGCTTTCATTTGGGTTGAGTGGATCGCTAGCAATTCTCGTAGTGCTCGTAGCAGGGGCATTGGCTGGATTAGCAAACGGATTTATTAGTGCCCGCTTCAGAATCCCTACGTTTATTGTAACAGTTGCCACAATGGGTATTTTCAGGGGCCTGGGTTATGCGACTACCGATGCTAAACCCATTCAGATCGAAAATTCATTTATTTTAAATTTAGGGAATAAAAAGCTGTTTGACCTGATTCCCATTCCAGTCATCATTGTAGTGCTACTATTAATTGTATTCCATATCATGCTTTCCAAAACAAAATTCGGAAGAAGAGCGAAAATGGCGGGTGGAAATAAATTGGCCGCTGAATATGTGGGAATTAATACGAAATCTCTTCAGATTAAGATCTTTATCATTTCTGGAGTAACTGCTGCCATTAGTGGAATTCTTCTTTCATCAAGACTATACTCTGCACAGCCAAATGCAGCAGGTGGATACGAACTCGATGCCATTGCTGCAGCCGTTTTAGGAGGAACCAGTTTATCAGGTGGGTACGGGACCGTATTTGGAACCTTCATAGGGGCACTTATCATGGGCGTCATTAATAACGGTATGAATTTGATCGGACTTCCTTACTTTTACCAACAGATCGTAAAGGGTCTCATAATTATAGTGGCCGTTTACTTGGATGTTAAAAACAAAGAGAGAATACTTGGTAAATAGGAGGATTTTTAATGGCTGAAATTTTAACTTTAGGTGAAATAGTAGTAGAAATAATGGCAAAAGAAGTAAATCAAACCTTCGAACAGACCGGGGTATTCCAGGGTCCCTATGCAAGCGGGGCACCTGCTATTTTTATAAATCAAGCAGCCAAGATTGGCAGCAAAGCAGGGATCATTTCAACAATCGGAAGCGATGCTTTTGGCAAATTAAACCATAACAAATTACGTGAAGACGGGGTAGATGTAAGTCTAATTTCCATCACAGATCAACTCACAACAGGTGTAGCATTTGTTACCTACAAAGAGAATGGAGATCGTGAATTTATATTTCACCTCCAAAATTCAGCATCCTCTTTAATCGGTCCAGATAATATTCAAGAAGAGTTCTTTAAAGAATGCAATTATTTTCACATCATGGGCAGTGCGCTTTTTAACAAAAACATTCGTTCAGCAGTAAAAAAGGCAATTGAAATATGTCGAAGAACAAATACAAAAATTTCGTTTGACCCCAATATTCGTCGGGAACTTTTGTATGACCCTGAGATGAGAGAGTGTTTGGAGTATGTATTAGATCATTGCGACATCTTCCTTCCCGGAGGAGAGGAACTAGAACTTTTAGTCAACGCGAAAGATGAGGATGGTGCAATTGCCCATCTTTTTGATAAGGGAATTGAATATGTTGTGGTAAAAAACGGAAGAAAAGGATGCCGAGCCTATAGCCGGGAAGGGACTTTTTCAATTGACCCCATTCAAGTTGTCGAAGTCGACCCTACAGGAGCAGGGGATTGCTTTGGAGGGACCTTGATTTCCTGTTTAAATAAAGGCTTAGAATTCAAAGAGTCCGTTATATATGCTAATAAGGCAGGAGCGCTTGCTGTCACAAAGAAAGGTCCAATGGAAGGAAACACGACATGGGATCAATTGAGAGAAATCTAATAAACAGTGGAGGTTTTTTACATGAGCGTAGTATCTGCAAAACAAATGTTAGAGAATGCAAGAGAAGGGCAATATGCTGTACCTGCTTTTAATATACATAACTTGGAGACCATTCAAGTGGTGGCGGAAGCAGCTGCAGAATGCAAATCACCACTTATGATTGCAGCGACTCCCAGCACACTTTCCTATGCGGGTCCTGATTTTCTGTTAGCCATCGCCAACGTGGCAGCCACGAGGTTTCAAATTCCGATTGCGATTCATTTGGATCACGCTGAAGATGTGGAATACATCAAGTCCTTAATTGATATGGGGTATAAATCCGTGATGATCGATGCTTCACACCATCCATTTGATGAAAATATCGATATCGTTCGTGAAGTGGTGGAGTATGCGCATAAAATGGGGGTATCCGTTGAAGCGGAATTAGGGCGTCTTGGAGGACAAGAAGATGATTTAATCGTCGATGAAAAAGATTCATTTTTTACTGACCCAGAAAAAGCGGTAGAGTATGTGGAAAGAACAGGTATCGATTCGTTTGCGGTGGCGATAGGAACAGCTCACGGTATGTACAAGTCGGAACCAAAACTGGATATTCCAAGGTTAAAGCAAATTTACGCGAAGGTGGATGTCCCTCTAGTACTTCATGGGGGATCAGGCATTCCTGAACAAGATGTGAAACAAACGATCGAACTTGGAATTTCAAAAGTGAACATTGCAACGGAATTGAAGATTCCTTTTGCAGAAGCAGTTAGAAACCATCTTACCAATAATCCTGAGGCTAATGATCCCCGTAAGTACTTAACGCCTGGTAAAGAAGCAATGAAACAAGTGGCAATCCAAAAAATACTTATGTGTGGCAGCAACGGCAAAGCATGATTACAAGTGTTACGTTAAATCCTTCTGTGGATCGGCGATACATGCTGGAGAAGTTTGAGGGCGGAAAGATCTTCCGGACCTCCCGTTTCGAAGCAACAGCAGGAGGAAAGGGTTTAAATGTAGCTCGTGTTGCTTCTTCTCTTGGGGAAAAGGTATTTGCTACTGGCTTGCTAGGAGGGAAGTCTGGTGAGTTTATCGAGCAGCAACTAAAAGACTCATCCATCCCTCATCATTTTGTAAAAATAAAGGGAGAAACGAGAAGTTGTATTGCTATTCTCTCTGATAGTGGTGAACAAACGGAAATTCTGGAATCCGGCCCAACGGTAACGAAAGAGGAAATTACCCTTTTTTCGGATCACTATGAAGCATTGTTAAATAAGAGTTCGATAATCGTTGCATCTGGTAGCATATTGTCAGGTATGCCAGTAACCATTTATGCAGATATGATTCATAAAGCAAAAGAAAAACATGTTCCTTTTTTATTGGATACAAGCGGTGTTCCTTTATTAGAAGGCATCAAAGCATCTCCTACACTGATTAAGCCTAATTTAGAAGAACTTGAAACGATAATGAATCAGTCCCTTAGTACAGAAAGGGAAATCATTCAAGCAGGCAAAATTCTTAGTCAAAGCGGGATAGAGTATGTAATTGTTTCTCTTGGAGGGGACGGATCCATATTCATCCATCAGGAAAATGTGTTTCGAGTGAGACTGCCAAAAGTTGCAGTTCAAAATCCAGTTGGGTCTGGAGATGCAATGGTTGCGGGATTTGCAATAGGATTATCAAAACAAAAAGATTTGATCCAGACCATAAAATTTGCATCCGCATGCGGAACAGCGAATGCAATGGAAGAGGGTACAGGATTCCTAAGCAAAAAACTGGTAGGTTCACTCATGAATGAAATTCACATTGAACAAATCTAAAATATTATTAAATGATGACGAAGTAACCTATGGATCCGTCAGACATAAAGGAACTGATGATTGATCTGGAGGAACCCGCCGGTTCCTCCCGTTTACTAGCAGGGGCAAGACACCGCCACCTATTTATAAATAGGTGAGAGAAACCGTCCATAAAGAAAAAAGTTAGTTTACATAAGATAAATTCTAGGAAGCTATGTATAACTAAAAAATAAACGTCTCAATATCACTAGAATACTAATGAAATTGAGACGAAATACTAAGGTTAAGTAATATCATATCTTTCCGCTGCGTCTTGAACATCTTTTATATTTTAGCCTGAATCGCTTTTCGCAGGTTATCCAATTGTTCTTCAGGGATGTTACGAATCGTACGTTTGCTGGACTCGATGATTCCCTTTATCTCCAAATACAGAATGCCGAGATTCGTCAATGCTAAACCGAACGGATCAGGTGCCAGATCAAAATCAATACTCTTGATGTTCTTATAGGGAATGGCTTCGGTCTGTGCTCCGCCAAAGAACCCCATCTTAATGGAAACAAGATATAGATTGCTGTCTGCAACCACAATAAAACCTGTTTTGGTTAACTCGGAGTCGGCAACCGTAAAGTAATGAATGGTTTCCGTCCCCTTCATGTCTTTTCGAAGAGCTTTGAATGCGTATTCATAATAGAGACGTTCTGTTTTGGGCATGTCCTTCATGGAACCTTTCATTTCCGCTAGGGTCACAGGGTATTCTACGAGCATATACCGCTCATTCAGAGTACGGATTGCCATCATCATTCACCTCATCCTTATTCGACCTTGTTGACCCCTACCCTCTCTCACGGGCTTTCAAACGTGCATAAAAAACAAAAACCACCACCATTCGGTGGTGGTTTTTGTTAAGAAAGAGAAATTAGTGCAGACACGCTAATTCAGCACCAAAGCAAGTAGCCTGTATCAATCAACTTTCTCCGCTCACAGCCTTTAAAAGTATTACGGTACGTGAAATTATAATCATTTAAAGGGGCATATTCCGAAAAACGATTTAGACCGTTTCTTCTATTCTTCCTATCATAAAAATTGCCCGTATAAAAAGAACTTGTATCGAAAGTACGATACAAGTTCTAAAATGCCTATTGAATTGTCAGCACCCCTGTAATAGGAGTCTTATTACATCCCTATTTAAGAAGTAACGATCTCATTTTTCTATTTCGTTCTAATCTTTCCAATTCATCAACTAAATCATATTTTTTGAGAAGATGAAACATCTCATTTAAGGTGGGTTGTGAGTTATTCTTGTTTAAAAAATCATCAAATAACCCACAAATATCTTCTGGAAGTTCTTCCTTCCGTGCCTCGTATTTACGTTCGACATCATCTTTTGAATGATCCATGCTACACTTGTTCATAACATCCCTCCTTTTCCTCACAAGACTATTTCCACAACGTGAACTAAATAACCTTTTAAATGATAGAAAACAAAGATACCAGTGCCACAACTAGCGGGAGTATTCGAGCCACTACCATTGATCGTTGTAGAAAAGCGGATACACGATGTGGTGAAAAGCTTATGTGGGAGAGATTGCATATAACCGTAATTTCTTTAATAATTCCTGATTACAACTTTCTGGCTCTGGAGTGGTTAAACGTTCCCCATACGTGAGTGGAAGAAAACAAATATCGTCGCAAGCAGGTTTGGCTAACATAGGAGGTCGATGTCTCAACAAATTATTTCAAAAAAAAGAGCATGAACCGGAACTGGGGTGATTGTTCAAAATGAACAAAAAAAAGGGTATTGTCGAAACAATAGGACAAAATAAGGGTTAATTTTTGTTAAAAACGTTATTATAATTGTACATAAAGTGTCTGATGCAGTTAGAAAGGAATGGTACAGATGACTTTAGACAAGATGTCTAACAAGTCTCTAATGAAGGCTTATGTTGAAGCAAAAAATCTAATGTTAGCCCAGGATTTTATTGACCTACTCGCTAAAGAATTAAAAAAAAGAAATATAAAAAAGGAATTACAAAGGGTTTAACTGGATGTTTCGTCATCACGTTCATAGGAGAGAATGTCTTTTAAGAAATCGACTTCTTTTGGGAGTAACTCCCTTTTAAGTTTTTCCTCAAAGTCCTTTATCAGTTCCCTTAAAACGATCTCTACGTTCATGGTTTCCCTCTTTTCTCCTTAATTCTATAAATTTCACTTTGCTGTTGTTTTTTGGTACCACTATGTTTAACTACCAATTTTGAATCTTCTTGTACCTCTGATACCATCCAAATCGTTGTATCTATTACAACCAGATTTTTGTCATACATTCCACTGTGATATTGGCTCTTAACGATGGTATTCTCTTCTTTGTATATTCTTTAGTACAAGTCAATATAATAGATCCTTGTATAAAAATATAATTTTTTTGATATGCAGTGGTTATGTCCCTTCTTGAATATTGGGGGATAAGTTTTTATTATAGATTTGTGTCTATTTAAATTTTATAAGAAGCGCTTTCATTCTTCAATAACCTTCTTTAATAGAATGGAAAATTAAGATTAAAGGGAGAAAGTTGAACATTCAACATGTAATAAATGGCGTAAACTCTTGACATCAACTATCATCGTCACAAGCATAACCAGTCTCGTGATGGACAGCTCAATTGTAAATGTCAAAGTAGGTTAATACCGCCTGTTTGATTGTGCTTAACGGGTCATTTGTAGATGGCACACATGCCCATTATTTTGGGGAGACAGATAATACTTTTAAAATTAATTGATCCCATTGAAAAAGCTCCCTCTATTGGGAGCTTTGCTTTTATCATCGTCTTTTAAATGTTGTTATTTTAATTGATCGTCGTACATCTAAATTCCCGACTGTCGTGAGCCTTACCTTACCACAGTAATTGTTTGGTCGCTCGATGCCAGTTGTGACGAGGCTTTTCGGTATTTATAAATCCAGTTTAAAAATTTTTTGTTCAAAACAACGATTGTTATGTAGTAAATTTACATTTATTTAACACAAAAAATGGATATTTTTTATCCTTTTGTTGATGTTAATGATTATTGGGATAACATTCAGTCTGCTTCGCCATTGTAGACCTCCTCTTGTTATCCCTTTGCACTTTAAAAAAAAGGAGATCTAGTTTTGAATCGAAAATACGGAAAGGCTACCTATTTTTAGGCAGCCTGATCCATTATGTTTGTTTGAGAGAAGTAAAACTTATACATTATTACCTACAATTAACGAGATGCTCCACCAAAACCTCCGGAAAGTTGCGATTGTGCTTGAGCAACAAGACGTTTTGTAATCTCACCACCTACTGAACCGTTAGCACGAGAAGCTGTGTCAGCTCCAAGTTGCACACCAAATTCAGTTGCGATTTCATATTTCATTTGATCAAGTGCTTGTTGTGCACCTTGTACTAATACTTGATTACGATTACCACCACTACGATTTGCCATTATGTACTCACCTCCTTTTTTAAATAACATCTCAATTTAAACTATTTTTTATGCAATAATTTCTAAAATGTTTCCTATTTTTATATTAAATGGTGCGGTAAGGGTTTACCTACAATTGCACTTTTCACCTGTTTTCTTTGTTGTTCGCAAAGTTTTGTAAACCGGTATCAGCTGCATACCAGGCAGGAAAAAGCAGACAGCTCTATGTCCAAGAAAATACCTACTGATTTTTAATTCCTAGTAAAATACGGCTTGACAAGCTTTGAATACTCTTATTCAAAATGGATAGTATAAAAAAATGGAACAGGCCAAGGTGAATCTGAGGAAGTAATAAAGGATGGACTTTGAATTTAAAACAAGCAGTTTTTAAGAGAGGAATATGAATGATGGCAAACAACTTATATCAAAGGGAAAACTTACGTCATCTTGCTAAGCTGGGCGAATTAGCTCCTGCACAACAACAAGCGTACGAAAATTTTAGTAGAACCGTAATGCAAGAAGGCGTTCTTACAAAAAAGGATAAAGAAATTATTGCTGTCGCTGTGGCGCACGCAACTGAGTGTCCTTATTGTATTGATGTGCATACCCGTAATGCCAAAACATCGGGTGCATCCCTCGAAGAATTGGTAGAAGCAGTGTTTGTAACAGCTGCACTTGAAGCCGGAGGAGCAGTTACTCATAGCACTCATATGCAAAATGCCCTTGATCAAGATGCCAATGATACCCTCTATCGCCAATCCAATCTTAAAAAGTTAGCCAATTTGAAACAATTAATCCCTAATGGTTTTAGCGCATATTCCCGTTTCAGCACTGAAGCAAACAAAGAAGGAAAATTAAATGCAAAGTTAAAAGAATTAATAGCAGTTTCAATAGCCCATACCACAGAATGCCCGTACTGCATTGACGTTCATACAAAATCTGCCCAACGAGCAGGATCAACAAAAGAAGAGCTATCAGAAGCTATTTTAGTTGCAGCTGCTCTGTTGGCAGGTGGTGCTTATGCCCATATGGCCAACCTGATTGAAAGCTACGGGGAATAATTCGCATCACTCAATAAAAAAGAGGCATTTATAATCTTTCAAAAACTGGTTATAACATTATTCTTCTTTGGGTGCTACACAGCAAAAAAATAGAAAACATCCCCAACGAATAAAAAAGGACATAGCAAAGTGAAAAAAATGCCATGTCCCTAACTACTATAAACATTAAACATTTGTTTAAAGTAGAAACACAAACATTTTCAAACCTTCTATAAAAGGATATATTGATCATTACAAGAACCAACTGAAGAACAAGTCTAGTATGATACATTCGGGTAAAATTTGTTAAGGTGTTTCATTCATCTTTTATGGATCTCCATAAAAGGAAAGGAACCCTTGGATACAAGGGTTCTCCATGTACAAGTTTTCATCGGTAAATCAAGATGACATGGGGTATCGTTGGTTCCTCCCCACTCATTCAATAGCCATTAAGGGATCAATATTTAGCGGTAGCTCTGGGTGGCAGAGTAATAGAACCGAGAATCACTGGTTCTTTAGCGCCAGTTGCAGAAGGTATGTTACTTGGATTACCTTGTAATGTTTCATTAGCTAAAACTGCAAAGGCTACCGCCTCTTTTGCATCTGAAGAATAACCAATGTCTTCCTGAACCAAAACCTTGCATTCTTCTTTCAATAGCTCCCGGATCATGGAGACAAGTGTTTCATTCCTGCTTCCGCCGCCCCCGATAATTACTTCGTCTATCTTTATCTTTGGAAATATAAACTTCCTATAATTTTCTGCAATGGACATAGCAGTGAACATGGTTGCGGTTGTGATAAAATCATATTTGGGCACATGTGAAAATTTAGCGATTAGATCACTTGTATATTTCCTACCATAAAGTTCCCTTCCCGTTGATTTGGGAGGAGGGGTTTGAATATAAGAGCTGTCCATGCAATATTTCAGCATTTCTTCGTTTATTCTTCCATACTCAGCAATACCTCCTTTTTCGTCATAGCTTACGTCAAACAATCTCCGGCATGCTTCATCAATAATCATGTTACCCGGACCGGTATCAAAGGCAATTGTCTGCTTCATTGAACCTTGTTTTGGGAGTAATGTGACATTTCCGATCCCCCCTATGTTTTGAAGCAGGCGGTTTTTCTCAGGATCTCCATATAAAATCATTTCTGTATACGGAACAAGAGGTGCACCTTGTCCTCCAGCTGCCATATCCATCGTACGGAAGTTAGAAACGACCGTTGTGTTTGTTTCATAAGCAATTACTGCTGCTTCTCCAATTTGAAGACTGGACGGAATAAAATTTGCCTCTGTAAACGGCAAATGATAGATTGTTTGTCCGTGAGAACCAATAAAGTCTATTTGATCAAACGTAAGTTGATTTTTTTCACAAATCTTCTTACAGGCTTCAGAAAACAGCTTGCCTAATTTAAAATTCAGGCTGCAAATGAGCTTTACATTCGACTGGTCTAATGAAAGGGCATTTTCTATTTCCTTTTTTATCTCCTCAGAAAAGGATTCAGTTGTAAAATCAACCAGCTTTACTTTGGACTCGGGCCCGCTGTTTTCGATATCTACCAGCGCGGCATCAATGCCATCCAATGAAGTTCCCGACATTAAGCCTATCCCTAACATGATGCACTCCTTCCCTGATCTCTTCTACTTCTGCTGTATTTACTGATTGCCATAGCGCAGACCATGTCCATATGGATATTCTTCATTTATTGTGACGGGAAGTTTGCCTCCCGGCTGAGATCCGAGCAACACATTAACTGCCGCACTTATAGCTGTTTGGTTTCTCGTTTTCCATCTGTCAATGGCATACGCCGTTACATAACTGTTCACCGAAGGAAACGCAATCAGATCATACGGAAGACCAAGTGACACCACGATGACTGGTTTACCTGTCGAACGTAAAGCCTCCACCAATTTTTTCTGACCTTCTGGTAGGACGCCTTGTGAATACGTAAGGGCAATTAACCGATCGGCTGTTTCAGAGAGCTGAATAGCCTTCTGAATGTCTGCTTCAGCCGGATTGGCCGTTGCCGATTGCCATGAAGAGACATTAACCCCTCCATCCTTCAATTGTTTGCCGACAACGTCCGTCTCCGTAACACCTGCTAAAAAGTAACGTTCATTTTGGTTTCTCTTTATCGGAAGAGTCCCGTCGTTCTTTACAAGAGTTATGGAATCATTCCCTATCTTCTCTGCAACTGCCTGGTGCAGAGGGTTCCCGCAAATCGCTTCGGCTTGATCGGGATTTACAAAACGCTTTGAGAACAACTTGTACTTCTTCTTCACTTTTAGAATGCGTGTTACCGATTGATCTAGCCGTTCCTTTGAAATCGCACCTGATTTAACCGCCGCTAGCAAGGCGTTGTACGTAGCCACCTGATCAGCGTAAGCCCCTGTAGACATGATGACGTCCGCACCGGCTTTAATCGCCATTACCGCTGCCTCCCCTGCCCCCCAGTTCTTTGAAATGGCATACATGTCCATAGCATCCGTGACGATGATGCCGTTATAGCCCATCTCATCGCGAAGAAGCCCTGTCAGTACTTTAGGCGAAAGTGTAGCCGGGAGCTCCGGGTCAATCGCTTTAATGATGACATGCGACGTCATGATGGATTCTACCCCTGAATCGATGGCTGCCTGGAACGGAGGCAGATGAACTTCCTCCAGTGTCTTACGGTCATAGGAAACAGAAGCAAGCCCAAGATGGGAATCAAAGTCTGTGTCTCCATGGCCAGGAAAATGCTTGGCTGAAGCAATCATGCCTGTCTTTTGGTAGGTTTGCACCATCGTAGATGCCATGTTTGAAACCAACTCTGTGTTTTCACCAAATGAACGCACTCCAATGACAGGGTTGTTCGGATTTGTGTTCACATCTGCCACCGGTGAATAATTCCAATTCAAACCCATCGCTTTTGCTTCTCTGGAAGTTATGGCAGCCACTGTTTTGGCATCAGCAATATTCCGCGAGGCACCTAGTCCCATTTCACGGGGAAATGAGGTTGTTCCTTCCTTAATATTATGGGTGACCCCGTATTCTAAATCCGCGGATACAAGCAAGGGCACGCTCATTCGGGTTTCTGATGCCCATTTTTGAAGCTGATTGGAATAATTGGCCATAATTGTCGGATTTCTTTTGTTATAAACAATAACCGATCCTACCTTATAATCTTTGATCAATTTCTCGGTCTGCTCATCCGGCATACCATCTGGGTCATCATACGAACGATGCGTAATGGACATCACCAGCTGTCCAACCTTTTCTTCCATCGTCATTTTTGAAATCAGCTGTCGAACATTCATATTATGTTTTCCTTTTTCTGACTCGTTTTCGTTCGCATAGGCAGGCGCGGCAGACAGGATAAATAGCGAGGCCATAAGCAGCGCTTTAATCAGTAAATGCTGGACCTTTTTCAAGTGGATCCATCCTCTCCATTTTTTATTTTAGGATCGTTTATTTTAAAAGGACTTTTACTTCCCAAAAGGAAAAAGCATCTGGTGTCCACTGGGATGTACCTGCTTTTATCCCTGAGTTCTTCGGCCGTCCTATCATGCGGATTTTTATAAAACGTGCCTGTTCATCGGTCGGCAAACGAATGTCTTCCACTGGCTGTGGTTTTTCTTTTAGCACACTGGCGTTTGATTGGTCCGCAATCTTCTTCCATGTCTCCCCGTCATCAGAGACTTCGATATCATATTTTTCTGCCCAATATTCCCAGCGAAGCTGAATAGAGTTGAAGTTCTGAGTCCTGCCAAGGTCAACCTGCAAAAATTCTTCCTCTTTCTTAAACACTTTAGACGCCCAACGCGTGGTAACATCCCCGTCAATTGCCTTGTCCGCAACAAAGTCGTTGGTCTGGGCATATTCGTAATCCGTGTGGAAGGCTTCTGAAGACGCTTTGGCCCGCTTATTTTCTGCCAGATTCGGAGTGTCAGATAAGGAGGCCTTGCTGTCTTCTCTTGGGATTTCCAGGGCTACGGCTGAATACGAAGGAACCGTAAAGGCAAACTCGTTATCCAGATTACCAACGGTTTCTTTCCGTAACCCGTAGTCATACACATGGTCCGCTACAACCGGTCCGTCTAATATCCAAGCTGCACCATCGCCACGGGCCTTGAAATTCTTTAAATTAATCGTTGCTTTTTCGTTTTCGTTAGCTGATTTATTGATCATCATCACGTACAGACTTTTTCCGTTCTTGCTTTTACTTGTGTAAACCGAGAGATTATTAGAATCGGTTTCGTTTTCCAGTAAAACATCCCCAAAATGCTGGTTGTACATCACATAAGGATAATAGTTCACATAAGGCTTCATTTCTGGACTGAACAAGCCATAGTCCCCCTTACCCGGAGGAAACGGATTCATTAATGCCCAGTACGCCGCAGCGTCCACTTTTTCCTCTGCAAACGTTCCGAGCATATCCGCCGTCCAAAGGCCAGCCGGCAAAGAATTGACAGTCCAGTCTTCCGGGGCCCACCAAACGGTATTAAAGGAACCAATGTGAAATTCTTTCTTCTTTCCACCCTTTTCTTTCACCCAGCTCTTAACAGTATTTAAGTCATTTCTGAGCTTTTGCGGGGTTTTAAGCAGGTCGTCAAAATACTTTTGCTTGTTATTCTTTGAGTAGGGAGAGCCTTTACTGAATTGATCGGAGGGCTGCATTGGAAGTGAATGAATGGAGTAAACATCAATGTCCTCCCCCACTTCATTGATGACTTTCTTCGTGAAGGCTTCGTTATACGGACTGACATTTGCAATGATTTTAATGCTGGGATCTGCTTTTTTCATAACAGGGGCAAATGCCTTTACTTTTTGGACAAATTGTTCAGCACTCATGGTGAAGTAGGGCTCATCGGCAATCTCCCAGTATTTCACTCCAGCCTTTTTCTTCTTATTCACATACGTGATCCAATCGGCAGCAAGCTTTGGGGATTCATTGGGGTTAACTGAAATTTTTGCCGTTGCCTTCAACCTTTTTGCCAGTTTAAAAAATTGGTCCGTGCGCATCTCAGTGGGAAGATTAGGATCGTTCCAAATAAAATTTGCGCCATAGTTCCCGCCGGGATAGACGAGAAAACCTAACCCGATTTTGTCTAGATTGTTCTCCAGGCGATGGTTCAGCACATTTTTGTCATAGACGGTTTCGTTCCAGGCCGGCACATGGACGCCAAACAATTCCTTTTTGATTTCTCCCGCCTTATCCTCTGAATTTATGAACACCGTACTTTGGCTTTCTTTATGGGTTGAAACGGTGCTTTTCTTTTCTTTCCCAAGGATCGTGATTTCACTTTGATGAGGAATTAACATTGAAATCACGATTAGTAATGGCAGAAACGCACCAAGCCATTTTATTCTTTTACTCATATAATGCCTCCTATGGTTTAGTCATTCAATTTTTAAAAAAGTTAAAAGTTGGGTAAACGGACCTTTTCCGTATAAATAAAAGACCATTCTAGTTGATAGCACAGGAAGAATGGTCTTGGGTGAGGTTCTTATTGTTCGTTCTTTTGTCTCTTTTTTAGTCCATGTTCTTTATAGTAGGTGATCGCCTCTTTCGTGGAATCAAGATATTGAACCGTTTCATCATATTGCTGTGTCGCCACACACATAAATAAAATATCAATTAAATGAAGCTGAGCAAGTCTTGATGAGGTGGCGCCGCTTCGGAACGTCGGTTCTTTTGAATACGAAGTAAACAGTTTGATGTCCGCGCGCTCTGAAACGATGGAAGACCCATACTTTGTCAGACTGATGGCGGTAAGTCCCTTTTTATTGGCGAGTTCTAAGATCTTCGCTACTTCTGCCGTTTCTCCGGAAAAGGAGATTCCCACGATGACATCGTTTTTGCTCGCATTGGCTACCAGAGTTGCCACAACATGTGTATCTGTAAAAGCAGTCGCATTTTTGTTAATCCGTAGAAACTTCTGCTGGGCATCAGCAGCAATAATATTCGACGCCCCAATGCCGAAAAAGTGTATCGATTTTGCTTTGATTAACGCTTCTACAGCCCCACTCAGTTCGTCAATATTGATGATTTCTGCTGTTTCTTTCAGTGTTTGAATGCTGTTGTTCGTCATCTTCTGGATGACCGCTTCTTGGGATTCAAAGGGCTGGATGTCCCGATACCCTTGGTCCATTGGTTTCTGGAGATCACCCGTAATTTTCAGCTTTAATTCCTGAAATCCTTTTAAACCGAGTGATTTACAGAGTCGAATCACTGCTGCACTGCTCGTAGAACTTCGCTGACCTAATTCATATGCTGTGCTCCGGATAGCCTGTTCTGGATGAGTCATGATAAACTCTGCAATCTTTTTTTCCGAAGGCGGTAAGCTGGGCAGCATGTGCAAAAGCATGGTTAGTCCACCAGTCATTGTTTTCTTCTCACTTCCTTACAGATGTTGTTTCATCACATGGAACTTCCTTGTGATGTTGAACCCTGCTTTTTTGTATAGATGTCCGGCTGTGGTGGTTTCTCCCGTCCATAAGAACCAGGCGGTATGAAGACCTTCTGACCGCATCGCAAACAGGCATTCCTGAAGCAAAATCTTTCCTAATCCCTTTCCCTGCTGCTCGGGATCGACCCCAAACGGACCAAACCTCTCTGGAATCCCTTCATATCCCCCATACAAGCAAAAACCAACCAGTTTATGTTGCTCACGGGCGATTAAAATCCTCTCGAGCGGCAGTCCCTGCAGTATCCCTTCCCTTATGGCTCTGCCCCAGTCAGGGTTAAACTTTTCACTGGCGAATGAAATGACTTCATAGAGGTCTTGGTCGCGGGCTGCCGAAAATGAGTAACCTTCGCGATCGCGTTTTTCCTTTAATGCGGTCACCTCAGGTGCCCGGGTAAAGCCGACAATGGATTTATCCATGGCAACCGGCGAATACTGTGTTTCAAAGCCTTGCTTTTTCAAAAACTGAAAAGCTTCAGGATAGGAAGCTTCATCCACGCCAGGCAAGATGTAGTTAGGCGCATATGAAGCAAAAAACACCTGCTTCCTCCCATGTTTCTTCAAAAAATCATACGCTTCCTGAAACAGCTGGTCAGCCACTCCCTCGTTCCTGTATTCAAGATGGACAAAAAAGAAAGGAATCCATCCGTTGTCCGGCTCAAGGTCCGTTCCATACATGGGAAGTTTACGCCTCACTGCATAGACACAGCCGATCAGCTTTCCCTCATCAAAAGCAAGCCTCATCCCCTCCGGATCGAAATTCGCGTCTAACAGGACGAGGTGACGGAACCGTTTTTTTGTCATAGGGTCCTGGGGCAGGCAATCGTTCCAAAGGTTTACAATTAGTTGCTCATCGCCGGATCGATACGATTGATAAGTAATCATGACAGCCTCCTCTATTGTTTCTGTTCGTTTGAATGGCTCTCCAATGCTTTGCGTACAAAGCCGCCAGCCTGAGTTAACATACGCTCTGCCTCATCATACGAAGCATTGGTCTTTATCCGGACAATCGCATTTTTTACCTGATAGCGGCTCTCCTCCAGCACTCTTAAGGATGTATCATACGATGCATCCGTTACAGTTTGTACGATCGATACCGCCCGCTCTTTGAGTTTTTCGTTGCTGACATGCAAATCCACCATAAGGTTTTCGTAGACCTTACCGCTTTTGATCATGACAGCGGAGGAAATCATGTTCAAGACCATCTTCTGCGCGGTGGCTGCCTTCATTCTTGTGGACCCGGTTAGGACTTCAGGACCTGTAAGGACTTCAATATTGATTTCGGCATAATCGGAAAGGATCGAATTCTTATTGTTGGTTAATGATGAGGTGGCTGCCCCGATATTTCTGGCATATTTGAGTGCTCCTTTGACATAAGGTGTCCTGCCGCTTGCCGCAATTCCTATCACCATGTCTTTAGAAGTAAGCCCGCACCGCTTCAGATCATCCATACCCTGGGTTTCATCATCTTCTGCTCCTTCTACGGCTTTCAAAAAAGCATTGCCTCCACCGGCCATCACTGCCTGAACCCGTTCTGGTGTGATGCTGAATGTCGGGGGACACTCCACAGCATCCATAATCCCGATTCTGCCACTTGTCCCTGCTCCGGCATAAAAGATTCGTCCCCCGCCCTTGATAGCTTGATAGGCAGCTTCAACTGCTTCTTCGATATCGGACAGTTGTTCTTTCACAGCTTGTGCCACCAGGGCATCTTCTTCATTAATAATTTGCAGGATTTCAGATGTCTCTTTCCTATCGATCTCCATCGACTTTCGATTTCTTTGCTCAGTGGCGAGCTCCTTAATTTCTGCATTTACACTCATGACACACCATCCTAATCCCATTATTGGTATAAAAGGTACGGTTCTACTTTCTTTTCGAATCCTAATCTTTCATCTTGGCATTGATCCAAAAAGAAATCTGATTGCTGATTTAAAATATAGGATTGAAGCTCATCCGTACCCATTAATAGATTAAAAAAGGAACGTCTTCCCCCTTTGGTAAGAAATTCAAAGTCATTCGGGTACAATTCGGCAATCGTTTCCAGCAAAACCAGTCCCGTTCTTAACGGATGAATTTTCCTTCTGTCCGTGACATGGAGCTGCACGCCGCTGCAAACCGTGTCTTTATATTTTTGATAGGTAGGCCTGAAAGACACAGGCCGGGCAATGACGCCTTGCAGTTTCTTTTCGTTGAGCCTTCTAGCTAGTTTTGTTCCTTCAATAAAGGGGGCGCCCACATATTCAAACGGCTTGGTCGTTCCCCTCCCTTCCGATAGGTTGGTCCCTTCAACCAGGCATGTCCCCGTGTATAAAACAGCCATATCGAGTCCCGTCGTATTAGGGGAAGGAGGTACGAAAAGAAGCCCGGTCTCATCAAAATAATGAGACCTCTCCCATCCTTCCATTGGAATGACCGTCAACTCACAATCAATCCCTCGTTCGTTTTTATAATAAAGAGCCATTTCACCGATCGTTAACCCATGACGATTCGGGATAGGGTGTAAACCGACAAATGATCGAAACTCTTCCTTTACAAGGTTCCCTTCCCGCTGCACACCGGATATCGGATTTGGCCGGTCCAAGACAACAAAATGCTTTCCAAACTCCCTGCATGCTTCCATCACATAAGCCATGGTGTAAATGAAAGTATAGTAGCGGGAGCCAAGATCCTGAAGGTCAAAGAAAATAACATCCACATCCTCCAGCATTTCTCTGGAAGGCTTTTTAGATTTGCCGTAAAGGCTGTACACCGGAAGTCCTGTATAAGGATCGATAGAAGATGTTACTTCTTCCCCTTCTTTTGCATCTCCGCGAATGCCGTGTTCTGGTCCATAAAGTGCCGTGAGCTGAATATCCGGGTGGGAGGCAAACAAATCAATAATGGGAACCAGCTTTGAATTAACCCCTGTAAAATTGGTTACAAGCCCTGCTCGCTTTTTTTCATAGTGACTGACATAGCGATCCAGAAAAACTTCCAGGCCTAATTTCATAAGGATTTTTAATCTCCTTTTCTCATCATCTGCTATTCTTTTAAACCAGACATATTGATGCCTTTGACATAGTATTTTTGGAGAAAGATAAACACGAGAAAAATAGGAATGATACTTATGGTCAATCCTGCACATACAATTGCCTGGGTAGAATTCGAATCCAAATACGACTGAAGCATTTGAATACCCACAGGAAGCGTTGCAAGGTTATTATTGACGGTGAAAATCAACAAGGACCATATCAGTTCGTTCCACTGTCCAATGAAGGTAAAGATCGCCAGGGTAGCAAGGGCAGGCATGGTCATGGGAGTGATAATCTGCCAAAAGATTCTAAATTCAGACGCTCCATCAATCCGTGCTGCTTCGATTAAGGAGTCCGGAATGTTCATGATAAACTGCCTCATTAGAAAGATTCCAAAACCACTTACTGCAAACGGTAAAATCAGCGCAAGAATCGTAGAGGCCAAACCGCCATGTCCTCCTTCCCCTAAGAGGTTGTTACCACCCACCAGTGGCGTGTGAACCATGATGTAAAAGTTGGGGATCAAGAACAAAAATGCTGGGAACATCATTGTTGCAAGTGTAAATTTAAAAATAAAATTCCTTCCTTTGAATTTCAATTTCGTCAAGGCATAACCCGACAATGTACTGGTAATTAACACCAATAAGGTCACCCCAAAACAGGCAATTAGACTGTTTATAAACAACCTGCCCATGTGCAAACTCTCAAAGGCGGTATGATAGTTGGCAAAATCAAACGACTTTGGAAGCAACCGATACGTGCTGCTGCTTAATTCTTCAGGACCCTTAAACGAGGTAAACAGCATATCCATAAATGGAAACATCATTGATATGCTTCCGAGTATCACAACCATGTAGGAGAACCAAGGAAACCTCTTTTTCATCAGTAGGACTCCACACCTCCCCGTTTGAATATGGCCAGCTGCAACAAGGTAATCAACAACACGATAACAAAAAGCACAATGGCCATCGCACTGGCAACCCCCCAGGACCCAAATTTAAACGCTTGATTGTACATCTCTAATCCCACCACGTTGGTCGCATTTCCTGGTCCGCCGTCTCCGGTCATCACCAGAGAAAGGGTAAACGATTGTAGTCCTCCAATAAACCCCGTAATTAAAACAAACAAAATGGAAGGGCGCAATAGTGGAAGGGTGATGTGCCAAAATAGCGTAAAAACGCTGGCACCATCGATCACCGCAGCTTCATAATACGATTCTGGTATGGCTTTAAGCCCTGCTGTAAGAATCAAAACAGAGCCTCCAATGCTTGACCATACCGCCACCACAATCAATGAACCAAGCGCCGTATCCGGATCACTTAAGAATCGGACGGTGGGTAGACCTACTCCCCTCAAAAACTCATTGAGTAACCCTCCATTTGGATCATACATGTATTTCCACACATTCCCAACGGCTACCACCGTCGTGACCATAGGTAAAAAGTAGAGCGTTCTCCAAAACCCTTCAAATCGTAGGCGTGTAATCATGTATGCCACGATTAAGGAAACTACAAATGAAAACAAAACAGACCCTACGGCAAACAAGAGGGTATTGGTGAGGATCGGATAAAGAAATGGAGAGTCAGCAGAAAAAATCTGTTGAAAGTTCTGCAAGCCTACCCATTTGATCAGCGAAAAATCGAAGCCTCCCCATTCTGTAAAACTCAGGAATACGGAAAATATGAGGGGAACGATTAAAAAGACAAGGTAGAAAAGAATAATAGGCAGCAGAAAGAGATAACCCATCCATGCTTGTCTCGTTTTTTGGCTGAATAGATACTTCTTTGCCTGCGGTTTAGCCGCATATTCAATGGATGATGGATCTGTGGATGGCTGCAGTTTTGGTAACATAGTTGTTACACCTGCCTTTCATATCGAAATGCAAGGGGCCAAGATGGCCCCTTTTCTTATTTTTCTAATTCTTGGTCAATTTGAGAGGAGGCAGATTGGATGGCCTCATCCGCTTTCTTTTTGCCAGACCACACACTTTCTATTTCTTTTTGCAAGGTGGACTTAATTTTTTGTCCTTCGAGGACATTTGGTTCAGGAGTAGCATATTCCAATGCATCAATAAACGGCTGATTATTCGGCGTTTTCAGGTCTTTCTCTAGCGCTGTCAAATCATCGGTTCGGCCTGGAATAATGCCCTGCGAAAGCAAGAAGTTAGATTCTGGGGTCGCTTTATTGTCCAGTGGCTTAGAATTCAGCCAGTTTAAGAATTTCCATGCTTCTTCTTTGTGAGCGGAGCGGTTATTTACCCCATAAAAGAAGCTGTATGAGACCGATCCTTGGGTCTTTCCATCCGGAGAAGGGATAGGAGCCACACCGACATTTTTATAACGATCTTTCATTGCCGCTTTTAACGAGCCGTTCCACCATCCTGCATTAATGGTCATGGCGACTTTCTCAGAAGGAAAGGCTTTTAACACATTAATGCTTGGATCTGTAACCCCTTCTTGAATCAGGCTTTGTTCAAAATCCAACGTTTTCTTTCCTGCCTCTGAAGACAGCTCTGCTTTTGTATTGTCTTTATTAAGAAAGGATCCGCCTGCTGTTTCCATTAAGGATAAGTACGGATGAACCACTGCAGAATCCCAACCCGAGGTTAAGCCGAACCCTTCTTTCAGTACTTTTCCTTTTTTGTCTTTTTTGGTGATTTTCTTGCTCATTTCTTTTAATTCATCCCATGTCTTTGGTGGATTATCAAAACCCGCTTCACTCAGCAACTTTTTGTTATAAAAAAGGGCATAGGTCTGAACCTCAGTAGGATAACCCAGTACTTTCCCATCCACAGTCGATCCTTTAATGGCTGAATCCGCATAGTTTTGCGTGATGTCATCCAACACGTCTTTTGGCGGTTGGGCTAACACGTTACTCTTTGCCAACTGACCGCCCCATAGCGAATAAACATGAACAATATCGGAGGTTTGGCCTGATGTCTGTTGAGCCATAATGGTCGGTAAAAGCTGGGCAAAATCTGCAATGGATTTATGTTTGACTTGAATCTTTGGATTTTCTTTGTTCCACATATCGATGTACTTTTTTAGTTCTTTTTCTTGCTGTGCCGAATAATGCGTGAGTAGGGATAATTCTACGGTTCCAGACTTACCTTTACCTTTACTCGGACTTTCTTTTCCAGTCGTCGAAGAAATGTCACTGCAACCAATCAAGCTGACCAACAAAACCAAAGCGATACAAATAGATAAGAATTTTTTCATGATAAAACCCTCCTTATTTATTTTTTCTTTTATGACAGCTATATATAGATACCGGCAAATCTCCATTCGCCTCCTGTTTTCCAAAAATCACTCTCAATGCTGCGGTAATGGCGGGCAATGTCGGTTCATAGGTATAGATGGCCGCACATCCTAAAGGCAAGTGTTCCAATGCATACGGATTTCGGATGGCCATGGCGATCACTTGTTTTTCTTCTTTCAGGTCATTCATTAACTGAAGCAGCGGATTTTCATTGTTCAGTGATAAAATCATGAAAATAATGGTTTCAAAGTCGTATGCTTTCTCTTTAATCGCGTTTATTTCTTTCTCTAATGACGGATTAGAGATGATGAAAGACTCTGCTTTCGGATGAATCTCTTGAATGATGTCTTCTACCTGGAGGTTCAGATACTTTTTATCTTCCACTTGGAGTTTACTTTGACTTTGTGGATAAATACAAAGCACGGGGTGACCAGGCTCATTCGATAATGGCAGCATGGTAGTATGGTTTGCTTCGATCGTGATTCCTTCACGATAAATGTCTTGTGCTAATCGAGTGTGCTCAGCCCCGCCCACCCATTCAGGGACTTGAACGCTTAAAGGATCTGTCTTCAGATGCTCCCAATTCAAGTAGGATTCTTTAAGCCTCTGAACACGTGTGTATGCCTGATCTATCGTGCTCTCGTCTATTTCCCCGCTTTCAACAGCATGGAGTACGGCGAGCAGCGTTTCCTTTTGAACTTCATAGGTGTGGGACACCATGAGAAGGTCAACACCGGCTTTTAACGCTTCTACAGCTCCTTGTGCTGTTCCAATTGTCTTTGAAACTGCATTCATTTCCAGGCAGTCTGTTGTAATGACCCCGTCAAATCCTAGGTCATCTCTTAATAATCCAGTGATGACACTTTTTGAAATCGTAGCGGGGATACCCTCATTTTTTTCATAGGCAGGAAAATGAACATGTGCAGTCATAACGACATCCGCACCATTTTCAATGGCCTCTTTAAAAGGAAGCAGTTCAACCCTGTCTAACCTTTCTTTTGTATGGCGGATAACCGGCAGATCCAGATGGGAATCGATATCTGTATCTCCATGACCAGGAAAATGTTTAAGTGTCGGAATGACTCCCTCTTCCTGAGACCCCTTCAAAAAGGCTTTTCCAAATTCGGAAACCACTTCCGGCTTCTCACCGAATGAACGGATACCGATAACGGGATTTGCCGGATTGTTATTGACGTCAACCACCGGTGCAAGGTTCCAGTTAATCCCGAGTGCCTTTAGTTCTCTCGCTGTAGCCTTGCCGGTCTTAAACGCATTTTCTGACTTCCCTGTTGCACCCAACAGCATCGCCCCAGGAAAAATGGTGCTTCCCTCTCCTAATCGCCGGACCGCTCCATTTTCCTGATCGGCACATATCAATAGAGGAAATGGATGCTGCGCGTCTTTCGCCTCATGCTGCAATTCTGTTGTAAGCTTTAACACATCTTCTGCGTTCCCTATGTTTCTTCCAAACAATATAATGCTTCCCACTCTGTATTCCTGGATAAAGTGCTTGATCTCTTCGGTGGCGGTAAGACCCTCGAACCCAAAAACCATCAGCTGGCCGATTTTTTCTTTAAGGCTTATCTCAGACAATCGGATCACTCTCCTTTGTTCCAAAGGATTACAGTTCGATCCCCGGAATGGCCGAACCTTTCCTTACATTTCCTCCCACCGGGTATTTCAATGTCTGCGCATAGGTGGTGCGGTTGACACAACCTCTTACCGTCCCAAGCGCCTTATAATACTCAAAATAACGGAATGAAGTGGAATTCATCACAAACCAGTATTGGGAAATAGCCTCTAGATACGCATCAAACTCCTCTGTGACATCCACGAAGATGTCCGGATCATACTCTTGCATATCTTCCCAATTTTCACTATGAAACATGGAACGCAAGGAATGCGGTGGTAAACCCTCGATTTCAAATCCTGGTAAGGCCGCTTTCAACCATGCCGCTTCTACGATTTTTGGGCATAAGGCGTGATCGGGATGAATGCTATGTTTCCAATGGGTAATCACATGGGTTGGTTTTCGTTCACGGAACAATTTCGCGACATGTGTGATGGTCTCATCGTTCGCCCTTAACTCGGCATCTTTGTATTCTAATGTGATGCTTTTGGCACCAAGGATGGCGGCGGCCTTCTCTGATTCTTGGATTTTTTGTTGGCGATACTCCTCAACAGAAATGTGTGGAGGGTTTCCTTTTTCACCCGCTGTTAAATGTAAAAAAGTGACCGCATGTCCTGCTTTCGCATATTTGTGAGCAATCGCGCCCGCTTGAAGTTCCACATCTCCACAATGCGCACCCACTAACATGAGGTGAACCAGTTGTGACATGTTTATTTCCTCCTTTTTTATTGCATTTGCTTTCGGATTAAATCATGAACGGTTGGCCGTATCCGGTGAATCTCCTCGTTTCGGCCAAAATGAACCCGGTTGGTCAAAAGAATGACACAGAGTTCGATTGTGGGGTCAAACCACATACTGGTTCCCGTAAATCCGGTATGGCCGTAAGAATCACTGGAAAAATAACGCCCACAAGACGATGGACCCCTGCTCTGTAATATCCAACCTAACCCCCGTCGTTCTAAACTTTCCGGTGTATAATCCTTGCGAGATTGCTGCACCGCTTTACTGGAAAGGATTTGGGACCCAAGATATGCTCCATCATACTGAATCATGTCTGCAAACTGTTTAAGATCATCTATCGTGGAAAACAATCCTGCATGCCCACTGATTCCGCCCATGCTTTCTGCGTTGTCATCATGCACAATGCCCGATTTATAGGTATTGCGCTTGGCATCAAATTCTGTCGCTGCATAACGCTCCTGAGGAAAACGAGGGCAAAAACCAGTATGATTCATACCAAGCGGCTGAAAGATGTGGTGGTGTACGAATTCGGGAAACGTTTCGTTGACCACGAATTCTACGATACGGTGAAGCAGCATGAATCCTAAATCACTATAGATGACCTTCGTTCCAGGAGGCGCGACTAGCTCCTCCTTACAAGCTTGATCAATGACCTCTTCACGCTTGAGGTTTTGTAGATAGTACTCTTTATGAGGGGGAAGCCCTGATGTATGAGTTAATAAATGAAGCAGTTTCACCGATTCTTTTCCCTGCGACGTAAAGGCGGGAAGGAAATATGAAACCGGATCGGAGAGCTGGATGACCTTTTGATCTATTAATTTTAAGATGGCTGGCAGGGTAGCAACCACTTTTGTTAGTGACGCTAGATCAAAAACGGTACTAAGCGTCATCGGCTGAACTTCTGGAAAGATCGAACGGTGACCTAACGCTGCTTTTATGATTTCTTTTTTTTTGTGAGAGACATAGAGGACTGCGCCTGGTATGGCGCCTTTTTCAATTTCTCTTTCTAGAAAACGGAGTGCTTCTTCTATCATGAAACTCCCCCTTCCATTGAACCCCATTCTTTTTGATACCTGGTATACGATTTCCAAACGCTAAACCCTAATTTACTGTAAAAATCAACGAGCGTTGTCCAATCGATGACCAAGTGCGAGACCCCTCGGTCAAACAAAACACGCATCCCTCTTGCCACGATCTTCTTTCCTAACCCTTTCCCTCGGTATTCGGGTGAGATCCCCAACGGCCCAATCCCACCAAGTGTTCCGTTAAAGGAGGGGTACCAGGAAACATTGGGCCCAAGAACGGGAGAACTAGGGTCATTTATTCTGCAAAAACCAATGATGTTCTCGTTTTCTTTAGCGACGATAAATTCTCTTCCCGTTCCACCCGATCGAAAGTAATGATGGGCTTCGTATTCCCATCTTCCTGGAAACGTACGGCTAAGAAACGTTAGTAAGCGATCTCTTTCTTCTGGTTTTAGGATGGGAAACCTCACGGATGGATCCTCGCTAAGGATCCATTTGTTGTCCCCCTCGAACAATAAATCGAACTCTTCCCCAGATGGAACATACCCTTTCTTTTCAAACCATTTCCTTGTATGCACATCTTCTGACGGTACACCCGGAAAATAATGAAAAAAGTCGGCTCCTATCTGTACTTGGCGAATCCCACTCCTTCTTAAGCTGGCTTCTGCCTCGTTTAAGAGAAGCGTCCCTATCCCTCGTCCGCGATGAGACGACCTGACCAAAAGGGTTTGAACCCATCCCCTTTTATCGTAAGAACGGGATGGGTGATCAATGTGGTGATGAATCTTTGTTACACAAAAACCTACTAATCTACCTGAGTCCTTTTCTTTTGCAACTCTCGAGCCTTCAAAGTAAACATCTGGGTTGTCGAAGCTATTTTGGGCTAACAGTCGTTTACTCATTGGAAAACGCTTACCAACCTCTTCATTCCAAAGAGCCATTACGTTCATTTGTTCTTTCTTTTCCCATGGTCCTAAGATAATTTGGCTCGTATCAAGCATGGTCTTTCTATCAGACCTCCCTCCCTGAAACCATTCGCGGTTTTTTATTTATTCTGAATATTCAGTTCACGAGTAAAGTATAGAAAAATAAAAATAAAATTTCAATAAGAAATTCAAATTATTGTAATAATATTTCACTCCAAATTATACCAATGATATAAAAAAGCCACCAAAAGTCGGCTTTTTACACGATTTTGTATCTATAAGTAAAAATATAATCACAAGTGTTTTTTACTTGCGTTTACGTTTATGTAAATTATAGCTTATGATCTAACCTATCTCCTTCAAAGCTAAGTGGTAACAACCCACAGTGGATGAAACATCCACTAAAATAAATTTTGCTTCTGATTTTTTGTTTTTAATCTGGTCAATGAACGAGGTTTGAACCAATGGGATATTTGCCAATACGCTCCCTTTTATAGCTATAGTTACATCATCCCTATAGTTCAACTTCTTACAAACATTCAGCGTTGTCTTTGCTAGGTGGTATCCTGCCTGTTGAAAAATTTGCTGTGAGAATTCATCCCCTCTTTCGGCTTGCCGGACAAGGAGAGGAACCAGGGAGGCAATCTCCGATTTCGTGCAAGAATAGATGAATTTTTTCAGATCTGCTATCTGGTGAATCGCTAAGTAATCGAGTATCGACGTTGTTACCTTACTATACCGCGAACCTTCATCTTCTTCTTGTGTCATTTTTTTAAAAGCCTGCATCGCTATCCAGTAACCACTCCCCTCATCACCTAGCAAATGTCCCCATCCGCCCGCCATTACTTCCAACCCTTGATGGATTCCTATACTGACCGAACCCGTTCCAGCAATGGTTAAAATGCCATCGTTTCCTTTTAGCAAAGCGGCATGGGCGATGATTCCATCATTTACAATCTTAAAAGGAATGGTAGCGAAGCTATTGCTTAAAACTCTTTTAACCTGATCAGTATTTTCCACACCACCGTAACCAGCTAATCCTAGGCAGATATAGCGGCAATGGGATCGATCCAAGGGGATGAGACATTGTTCTACAGCCTCCAAAATATGAATAAGGGCTTTTTGTTGATTGATGAGTAAATTACCGTATCCTGATTTACCTTCACTACATTTTTTTCCGTTCAGGTCATATGCCACTGCTTCCGTTTTCGTGCCACCACCATCCACACCAATGATAAATTCCATTTTTGATCCTCCTAACAAAAGGCTCCGGCTTCAATTTCTATCGTACAACAAATTTTTCTAGTTAACTTCATATACGATTACAAACGTTATTCCAAGATTATTACAACCAAAAAAAACTTGCAAGAACGGTCATATGACCGAACCTGCAAGTTTTTTGAAAATATATCGTGTTTTACTTTTTTTTGCTTTTTGAAAAGATTTCTTTTAAAATTCGGTTGTTTTCATCAAATCGTCTGGCTTTTTCCTCGATAAATCGCTTTCCAGCATTCAATGATCCGGAGGCGACGTGGATAATCTTATCATTTTCAAAACGCATTTCTTTAATGGTGGACATTATCTAATCCCTCCTAGTAGTTGAATGGCGAAGTCACGAAATAAGGCTGATTCTGTTTCCATTATATCACGCATGATGTCATCTTTAAAGCGGTGAACCTTATCTTCCGACCAAAATCCTTCAACCGGAAAATGAAAGCAGATTACATAATTTCCGCATTTTATGGCAAGATAAAACTGTTGTTTTTCTTCACTAAAAAACAGTTCTGTTTTCCCGCTGTGAAAGGCTTGCACGACATATGACTGTGTATCCTGCAGATCATAAAAATTGTTATCTCCACCTGCCATACCTGAAGCACTAATAAGTCGCAAAAGATTTTCTTCTTTTTTATATAATGTGCTCCCTGAACAGGATTCATATACCCCGAGCTCTTGTTCAAACATAGTACCTGGTTGATTGTATATGGTTCCTTTTGTTAAAAAGCGCTGCAGGTACTCCAAAAACATCCTTGGGTTCTGTAGTTCCCCATCTCTTAAGTAATGAATCATTTTACCAGAGAACTCGGCGTGTTTTTTGTAAATCGGACCTTGTCTCAGCTGCTCTTCAATAGTTGATTGAAACGCTAAGTACTGACTTCCTTGCCGAAATAAATCACTAAAATAGCGTTTAATCGTCGGAATAGGATCAATGCCAAAAGGAAGCTTTTCTAAATAGTGGCCTTTTTTATAAATATCATATAAAAAACCCCAGATGTAAGGCTCAATGTTTGAATACTGTTCTTTACTTGGGTGTTCATTCCATGCTTTCTGGGCCACTTCCATATAGGAATCTGGATCTTTCCCATATTCCTCTTGGTAAGCTTTGAGCATCTCCGCGATCGTTAATCTTAACTCATACCAAAACAAATCATAAATATAATCTTCCACAAAAACAATAATATATTTGTGTGATTGATACGCTTTTTGAAATTCGCAATGCGTTATGGTCGCCTTATAAAAGTTGCTGTAATTTCCGGCCTTATCTGAGATAAGAAGAAGAAAAATATCGCTTCTTTCTACATGTTGCAAACAGTTCTCGACTAATTGATCGGCAGGCCAGGGACCAAAGTCTTTTTCATACATCAGTGGTTTGTGTTCCATGGCACGAAGAGCGGTATGTATATTTTCTCTCAATGGTTTTAATCGATCTTGTGCTGCAGAACTAATAAAAATTTTTGTCGGTTCAGCCAAAAAAACATCAACTCCTTCTTCTTGGAACAGGCTACAAAATAGTATAACACGTATATCCCTCGACCTTAGATCAGTTTTAATATGTCGGATAAGAAGGAATCACAATGATGCACTCGCTGACAGATCTTGTACCAGTGGAAAGCTTCCACTTGTTTATCTTTTGGGGTTTACCTATAGACACGTGCGATTACCGATAAAAAAATGAGTACATTCCATTTGGGATTATTAAAATGAAGTTTTGCATAATATTTCAAGAGTGGTGTATAATAGCGATATATTGAAGCGAAATAAAAAAGGACGTAGGTGGATCAGACCTACGCCCTTACAGCTACACAACCGCAAGGTGCGGTGACCAGTTGAATAAGTAAAGGAAAGTAACCTCACCTATCACATGCTACTGGACAGGGTGGGGTTACTTTTTTGTGTTTGCATTGATTATCGCTACGACTAATGATGCAAATGCAATCATAACTAGTAAATGCTGCGTAGTAACAACCATTTTAAGCACCTCCCTTCTTTCGGGAAGTGCCACCACACCCTGCATATGTAACTGATATGAAAATTATACCATAATTAACTCCATGACTTACCGAAAGAATTTAAGTCTCTTCTTAGCTTTAACGATTGTTTTTAATATAGAATCGAAAACCGATTACCTGGTAGTAACCCTGGTCAAGCATTCAAATTTACCTATGTTTTTGATGAGAAGCCAGCTTGGAAACTTGAAATTTCCGGAATTTGTTAAGAGCGATGGCGCACTTGATTACGTACATCTGCCACCTGCCCTCATAATAAACTTCAGGATACGTTTCTTCACATATCGCTTTTTTGCTAGGTCAATATCACAGATCGCTCCGAGACCCATGTTTTTAAAATGTCACTCCAGCTTTTCATTTCAGATCAAATTCATTATACTCCACAACTTTTGCTCATAAAGGCTTCGATCTTATTCGCACAATTATCCTGTTGGTATTCAATACTTGCAGGTCATTCTCCAATACGAACCGGTGCGTTAGTTTCGATGAACTTTTTATTCAAATATTATAGTTTAATAGCGCTATCCCACCACCGCTTATCATAGCTTGGTTTTGTCTATTTCTACGATTCCTGCTTCTATAAACTGAAAGCAATAGCGTGTGTCCAAAAACACAAACATACACAAAAGCGAAATTGCTTGCGTATCATTTAATTTCCACTTTGTTCAGCTCATTATTTTAAAAAATGGATTTTTCTAAAATGACGGATTTTTATTAAACAAACGTTTAATTCCATTTAGTTAATTAAAACAACGCGAACGGTACCTCAACTGACCCAGACAATTAGCCTTGATGAAGACAGCTTCACTTAAACTTGTGATGGTATACGTTTCCTTCCTTTGTTCTCTCCATTATAATGTGTGGGCTTATGACAGCCGGAAGGGCTGGCGTGAACCGAAAGAAATCGGCTAAGCCAAGTCGGCTAACGGACCCTAAAAAAGCAAACATCGCTTTCTAATGGTCCCTAAGTCATTGGGCTTACCTCCATTTCTAACGGCAAAACGCTAAGAGCGGGCGCTTTGCCTACGGCTCACTGGCGAGTGCGCTTCTTGGTCAAGCGCCCCCTTCCCCCTGTTCGTGCCCAACATTCCTTCCGTCTCAAACTATGGAAGGAGCTGTTTTGCTATGGAGAAAATTTATGAAATTCAACGGATTAAACAAATTATTCAGGAGGTAGAAGGGGGCGAACAATACATCATACGCTCCCCTCAAGATGGAGCCCAAATAGCCACAAGCTTCATCGGCGAGGACGATCGCGAGGTGTTCTTCGTGATGTGCCTCAATACGAAGAATCGAGTGGTGGCTGTCCATCGCTGCCATATTGGAGGATTGAACGCCAGTATTGTTGTACCTCGTGAAGTGTTTAAATCTGCCATTTTAAATAATGCTTCGTCGATTATCATCAGCCATCAGCACCCTTCACAGGACTGCAAGCCATCGAAGGAAGACATCGACGTTACGATTCGTTTAGTCGATTGCGGTAGAATCCTTGGAATTGAAGTTCTGGACCATTTGATCGTCAATGCATGTGGTGATTTTTTCAGCTTGAAAGAAAAAGGATATTTATAAACATTTTGAGAGAAGAGGTTTCCTCTTCTCTCTTTTCTTTTTTCATTGCCAGTAAGCCATTCTATGGCAAAGGTTGTAAAGTTTACGACAGTTTCCTAATCTAACAAAGTGAATTATCAAGCATTCTGAGGTGATAACTTAATTCCAATCGTTTTCATGCTCTATGTAGATACTTTGTGATTTCCTATAAAAAAGAGAAGTGCAGCACAGCGCACTTCCTTCAAGCATTCTATATAGTAATTAGGGGATATTTTGATTATACTTCTGGCTGTTATATTGTAAACCCGACAAAAGTTGGACTTCGCTACGCAATAAAATGCATCCGTGTTTTCTGGTGTTGTCCCTAGTTCGACGATTCCGACAATATGAGAAGCAAAAAACTTAGACTGATCCCGTCCACAAAACTGTTCACCCCCTACTTGTATAAACATGTTTCAGGCTGGTTGGGACAAAAGACATCCAATACATCCCAAACATAGTACTTCTTGTTCTTTTTTAGTTGCCATTGATACGGTTACTTCGCTTTAACTACCGTTACTTTAACGGTCTTTGTATTCTTTGCAGCGTCTGTAGAAGAAACGGTCAACACTGTTCCCTTTTTCTGTGCTTTGATGGTGATCTTACAATTCCCGCTCGCATCCGATTTTTTACTGCCTAAAACCGTGCTGCCTCTTTTAACAACAACTGAAGCATGCTTTTTGTTTTGCAATTTTAAAAGTAAAGGATCCATTGCTTGCCGCAGTTGCTTTGCCTTCGAATTTCTACAAGACTTAATGTGGAATTTTGTTGTTTTTCTTCCCTGATTTTTCTCTCTTGTTCAGCTTTTTGTTTGCTTCCTTCTCAGCCTGCTGTTGGGCTGCGATTTGTTCATTTAGCTTCGTTTTAGCTTACTCTATTTTTGACTTCAGTTAATTGAGACGGGAGAATGTTTTTATCTACCTGCAAAGATTTCCCTTTTTCAATAACACTTTGATATTCTTTATTGTCGAGTTGGTTCTTTAAGGACGCTATTTCTTTATTACATTATCAACTAAAGATTGAAACTCACTATTGCTATCAATTTTGTTTAATAGAGTGATAACTTTAGGATGAACATGAAAAATATGAGACTACTTTTTTCAAACCCTTGTGCTTTTTTTGTGCAGGAATCGAGCTACTTTTGTGGAAATATTTAGAAAATTAAAAAGGTGGGTAAAAACCAAAGATGATAGAGAACTATCGGTATAAAAAAAGAACGCCTTACTATTGGGGTATGGCAGGTGTGTTGGTCCTGGTTTTTGCAATGGCTGTACAATCTTCTTATGTGTTAGATGCAAAAGATAAAGAGCGCTTGCAATCTATCACTACTCCAGCAGCTGGCAAAGTAGCATCGGTTCACTCAGGTGTTGAGAAAACATCCAAGGTATTCAGCACCCCTATTAAAAAGGTAACCAAGCACGAGCCTATCACTCTCACCTTTACTGGAGATGTACTTTTGGATAAATCGGTAGGTGAAGCCATTAAGAAATATGGAGTAGATTACCCATTCGCCAAGGTTGCTTCTCTTTACAAACAAGCTGATATTGCAGCTGTGAATCTAGAGACCTCCGTCTCTACAAGAGGTTCTGCTGCCAATAAGCAGTTCACGTTTCGTTCGAGACCAGAAACCGTGAAAGGTCTCAGTCGAAACGGAGTTGACGTGGTATCTCTGGCAAATAACCATGCCAACGATTATGGTCATGTCGCCCTCCTTGACACCATTGGCTATTTAGATAAGGCGGGCATTGGGCATACTGGGGCAGGTAAAGATGAAAAGAGCGCTTACTCTGCTTACTATAATACGGTAAAAGGGAAACGTATTGCTATTCTTGGCATCAGCCGTGTCCTTCCTGAGGTGTCATGGTATGCAGGAAAGAATCGTCCAGGCATTGCGCAAGGTTACACGACACAACCGATGATGTCTTATGTAAAAACGGCGGTTAAAAACTCAGACTATACCATCATTATGATTCATTGGAACCGTGAGCGGCAAGACTATCCTGAATCCTATGCGAGACAAATGGGTAAAATGTTCGTTGATGCTGGTGTAGATGCAGTTATTGGTTCTCATAGTCACACCATCATGGGTATGGAACTTCAACAGAAAAAACCGATCCTCTACAGCTTAGGAAACCATGTATTTACCAATTCCAGTGACCCTCGTGGCAAAGAGAGTTTAATCGTAAAGTTAACCTTAGACAACGGGAAAGTATCTACTCAAATTATCCCTGCTAAGATAAGTAATGGGCAACCAAGGCTAATGGATAAGAGTTATAATCAATCTATCTATAATAAATTAAATCGAATATCTTATGGGGTGAGAATCAACAGGGCAGGAGTAGCCTCCTCGAGATAATTCCTCCGCATAAGGAGGACTGTATCTCTCAAGGAAATCTTTAAGATAAGCACACTAAAACATATGAGACCAACGGCTCACATTTCTCTAAAACGAGGGCATGTCTTTATGCGATTCATAGAACGATTCGGGGAATACATGAACCAATGCGGAGACATGTTTTTTCATCAGTTCAGTGAATATTTCGCCTGTAAATCGCTGGAAGGCGTCTTCCTTTAAAGGGATATTCTGTTTTTTGAGAGCAAGACCATTTGCGGCTAGGACACGGGAAATGCCGAACTTACCCTCGGTTTTGATGGAAAAGAGCGCGATTTGTTCGGTATCAGAAATCAATACGGCTGAATATCCCGTGTCGTTGGTTCTCCTGGGTAAAAGAATGAATTGCAGTGTATGAGTGGAATAAACGTCCACAACGAAATCTTTGAGGTCTTTTTTAAGGATGGTTTGTTGTCCGAATATGTTTATGGTTGGCTTTTCAGCCATCGAAATAGTGGGTTCATAAAAGGCAATTCTCTCCAAGTGTTTGGAATGGTTCCACATGCGAATCTGGACATTATACCTTCGTTCCATCTCTGTTCTTACTTTGTCCCAAACAGGTTTTAATTTTTTCTTGGCTCGGATCGTGTGGTGCAGAATGAGATCGATGTCCGAACTCTCTTTTTCTAATCCCGAGGCTACCGACCCGAAAAGGGACACCTTTCCGATGAACCAAAGGGAAGCCAATTGCTGGCTCATTTCCCGAGCTTTCAAGAAGTGATTACCTTTGGTATGGGGATTCGCTTTCTCTTCTGTGATTTTCCCTTGTTTCTTTAACTGTTGAAACAATTTCACCAACTTTTGTGCTTTGGGCTGAATTTGTTTTTGGAGTTTCTTCAGTTCCGATTCCCAAGTAGTAATCGCTTCTGTCTTGGTCTCCCTTGCGTGTGGATAATAATGATAATAGAGTTGCATATCGTCTAGCATCACAAATACGCTGTGAAACTCTGGGAAATCATCGAGATACTGAGTGAGAGCGGTTCGTTCATTGGCATATTTTTTAAAACGTTCCATCGGAAGAATGCGTGAGAACTGCATGAGCAGGATGCGATCTTTTTTTGGTATAGATAAGAAAAAATCGGGTTGCATCAAGTACCCCCCTTTTGATCTAGGATACCCAAGAATCTGAAAGGGTATAAACCAAAAAAGAGATGCCAAGTTGGCATCTCTTTTTGTCTCCCTTATGTTGCGGTTCAACCTTTTCAAACCCTGTTTTCATTTTCTTGTTCATGAGGAGTGCGACACATCCTACAACGGCGACCGCGTGCACTATTTTCTCTAACACTTGTGTGAATACAAAGAACCCCAACGCAATGAGTATGAGCGTTTTTTCGCAATCCCTGTCCGTTTCCTATAATAGAGAATCAGTCCAATAAACAACAGAAAGGAAAAGAACAGCGGCACGAATATGGAAATGATCGTTGTTTGGCTTACCATTGGCAATGTCTCCTTAATATTTCAAACACACATGTTTATTCTTTTTCTTTTCTTTGTTTCCTTTGTCTTGAACTACCATGACCATCCTATGCTCGATAGGAGAAAATAGACCCAACCCTGAAGAACCATTATTTCCAATTTCTCGTTTCTATTCGCTATGCTGTTTTCGTATTTAATGTTGCTTTTTTGATCCTGGCCACACCTTTCATAGAATGTGTTCATAGAATAAGGAGGGGTCTATTGACACCCTCTCGTTCTATGTCGAAATTTTATTAAAAGGTGGATGATGGATGCCAAATCGTCTTCGATTAGCTATCGAACAGAGGAAAAATTTCCTTATAACGTGCTTAATAGAATGGGGTATTTATAAAAAAGAGGATAAACAGTTATATGAATTAACTTTGAGTGAATTAGAAGCAGAATATCGGTTAAATAAAATCGACCATTAACTCAGGCACAGAGAATATGAGTTACATGTTTAAACATAAGGAATCACTAAAGATGCAGATTGAAGAACATAAAAAGTAACGAATAAAAATTATCTTAAAGAGATCTACAAGAAAATTGATGAGCGTATGATAAGTCCCTCATTGTATGCAATCATAAGTAAGTCGGTCCCCCTTCTCTCCTTAAGAGGAGAACCAATGATTGGAACCTACTGATGCACAAAGTATTTTTTATCTCCCATATCATGCAATTGTTGATTTGCTTTTTTCATTATAAAAAACATCTCTTTACTTAATGTGTAAAGAGATGTTTTTACCAGTTCATTGCTTTTCCTACTTTTAAGATTCATTCATGAAGACAATTGAGACCTTATATATTAAGGAAAAAAACACATGCGTACTTGCACATGTGTTTTCACTTCCGTATTCGATTGTGTATATATTGATACTTGTTAAAGCGCATGTATTTACACAGTTAAAAACAAAAACGAATACACTTGTAAAAATATAAACACAATTTCAACCTGTGCTGGAAATTATCAAGCTAAAATTCTTTTACTTTATTGTTGTCAGCCATAATAAAAAATTTTCTTATTGGCAATAGCCTTTACACAATATTGAATAGATTTATAAGGCTACTATTAACAATTAACCATTCAATCTATTTGTTGATATATTTATAATAAATCTTGCATTAGGATTCCTTTTACACAAATGTTTTAATTTGTGTTTTTTAGTGTTCAAGTGAAAAATACTAGAACTTATCTTTAAGTCCTTCAGTGATATATGAGTCTTAGGCTGTTAGAAAAGATTATATAAAATGTTTTATTTTGTAATCATCATTACAAGCATATTCAAATACATTTGCGACCTTACACTTATATACATAACCAATTATAATTTCGCTTCCGTTTACATTTGTATATTTGATTACTTTTCCTAAAACAAATATGCTTTTATTTACGTATGTGTAAACAAGTATGAATTTGCTTATATTAGTATTATAAAATAGAAATTTCAATTCAACTTCCTAATACAAGGAAAGTGGTAATGATTGTGATAATTCATTTACCATTGGTAATAAAAACACTTGCGGAACTGTAATGTGTAAATATATATATTCAATTGATAACATCACTAAATGCTTTCATAAAAAAAACCACCTCAACAGGTGGTTTTTATAATTGCTGCTGCATTTCCTTTTCTAGTTTTTGAAAATAATCAATTAATGCCTGGTTAATGATTCGCGTTTTTTCGCCGCGTTCACCAGCTATCTTATTAAATGCTTTTAAGATATCATCTCGGATCCAATAGGTGGATTTAGTATGGGTATCTTCAAATTTCACTCGTTTGGGTTTATTAGCAGCAGCAAGCTTATCAGCAAGTTCAGAAATATTTACAGTTTCAGCTGAGACCGTTTCTTTGTTTGCGACGACACTTTCAGTTTCGCTTGCGTTGGTGGAAGTGTTTTCGTTTCCGAAAAGAGCAAGATGAGCGTTTTTACTTACTTCGCCCTTACTTGTTTCTTGATCTTTATCCTTAAGTAGTGCGTTGAACCGGTCTTTTTTGGACACGCTCTTTCAACTCCTTCACAAAATCAATGTATTGTTTCAATGCTTCATTGTCTTTCTTTGTATGAGTTTGAATACCCTCAATCGTATATTCTTTAATTTTGCTTCGACGGCGAATGACAGCATCGAATACGAGGTCTTCATAATCATTTTTTGTTTTCTCTAAAATTGAAAGATCTATCGTTGCCCTAGCATCTAACATACACGTTAGGATTCCGGCTAACTTTAAATCTTTGTTGGTATATTCTTTAACTCCTTGTAAAAACTCTAAATACCGCTCTAGGGCATCATAACAAAATGGTTCAGACTGCAGCAGTACCACTGCATAGTCGCTTGCCGTCACACCATTTACTGTATGGTCCCCCAAGTTGGGCGGCATATCAATAATGACATAATCGTATTCATCTTTAACCACGGCTATTGTATCCTTGAGAAGTTCATTTACGTTTTTGCCTGTGGGTGCATACTCCCTGTATAGGTACTGCGGTAGCGTAGAAAGGTAGTCTTCTGCTGGAAGCACATGCAAGTTAGGTGTAACTTCATATATGTACGGTATTGGATTTTTATCTTTCAATGCTTGTAACACCGTTTTCTCCGTAAAATCATAAATATTTCGTTGTGTAAGAAAGCTCGTTAAATTACCTTGAGAATCAAAATCTATAGCCAGGACCTTTGCATCCTTACTAAGTAAATAACTTGTGATTGCTGCAGTTGTGGTTTTACCTACCCCACCTTTTTGAATGCCAAAACTAATTGTAATTGCCACCACGTTCCCTCCTTTCTATTTCTATTCGATCATACATCTACAATTCCTTCTACACAAGCGTAAATGATTGTGTATCCATTTGTACTTTATTATAACACAAGCTTTTACCTCGTTCTTTATGGAAGTTTGTTTAATTGAATATATAAATCAACACTCAATCAAGGTTATATATAATAAGTTAACATATACACATGTGCAAACACATGTGTATATAAAAACACTTGTGTTTTTGAATCTATAGTTAATCTCAGTAAAAGATCTAAAAGATCATGTTGAAATAAGTACTAGGAAAAGTACATCTATCTTTATGAATTGCCTGATCGCACTGATCAAAATTTTATGAGGCCATATAGAGCTCAATAATATATCTATGAATAAGTTCCGGTTAAATCTTATTCCTAATTAGCGGGTCCTTTTTAAAAGGATCCGTTTACTATAAATGACATTATATTTTATTCGATTGAGAAAAGCTCTGCCTACATACCAATGCTGTTTATCAGTGAAAACAGGTTTTCATTTCCTCTATCCTTGTTTACGTTTAGTTGGGCGTCTACATTGACTAAAAATCATTTTTACAGCAACATTTCATAATTTTTTATAATACTAAACATTACTTCACCCTATAAATATAAAAAAGTGTATTCCTTTTATAAAATATATTGAAAACAAAAACGTTTGTAAATACACAACCATAAACACATGTATTATTTAAGAAAACAAGAATATCCCTAGGACACTCATAATGTGTCCTAAGGATATTGAGTAAATCACGTACGTATCCTTTACGAAAGGAAGCGTTGAAATTATGTAATCCATAAAATTATAAGTCTATTTATTGTATAATTGCACTTGTTTATACTTTCGTAAACACTTGTGTTTACAAATTAAGTGAGACTCTATTTTATTAAGATACCCAGTCATGGTTTATTTCTTTTTAGATGGAATGCTGTGTTTTTTACCATGATCCAATATCTTTTTTGCGAGCTTAGTAGCCTCTTTATCACTCATTTTTATTTTAGACACTTACAAGCACCTCCATAGCTAATCCTTTCTAACAACAGGATGGACAACATTTCAAAGTTTCATACCAAAAAAATCTAGGAATATAAAAAGACACGCACAATGAGGATGTGTCCTAAACTTATTATAAAGGATGGATTACACAATGAGGGAAGGGACCATAAAGAAGCGGTAGAATGTAAGTAATACTCTCATTCAAAAACAAATACACATCCGTTTTCGGATGTGTATTTGTTTTTGAAAATATATTGCAATGAAAAACGGCCCTCTTTATTTGTCATCCGCGAAAGAGGCTCATAATACTCTCCCTCGTATACTATAGTTCAATTGACTAAAAGAGCTATTGTAGTGATACAAACAAGCGCTCATTAACCTGATTAAACAAAATAACTCATTGAAACAAACTAAAGACTCAAATTATTTTCTCCTATTTCAATATCCATCCTTTGCAAACAACCGAAAAAACCAGCACATATATATCTACATATGCATCTATGCAAGTGTATACGTTTGTGTTTTCATAATTGGATTAACGAATGACACATGATCAGCACAGCAATAAATGAGAACAAAATAGAATAAATCCAAATCTCCATTCAGTAATTGGAAACGTTATTTAAGGAATAGATTCCTCCTCCACTTCCGAGATTACACAGATCCTTTTTACATTATAAGAGATAAAGAAAACACTTTTAGCAACAGAGATCCCTTTATGTAAATTTTGTACTGCATCTCCAGGGGTTAGTTTTTGTATTTTCGCAGACGGAGAATGTTCCAGATCCCCTATCCTTATGGTACTTCTTAACTAACATCTTGTTTCATTTGTTTATTCATTATTTAACATCTTAATATGTATATATTTTTTGATATGGATTGCGTAAACACAATTATAAACGCTTGTGTTAACGATTGTGTATTCAACAATATTTATTTATCAAAATAGACATTCTACTTGTTTAAATCCATACTTCTTCCCTATTCAAAAAATATTTTAGGACAGTGAGAATGTGTCCCAACCTTATTTTTCTTTTTGGGGATATAAAGAAAGAGGGAAGGGACCTATGAAAAGGCCCGTGGCAGCATCCCTTTGCGAAAACAAATATTCGGTTACACCTTTTTACTTATGCTCTCTAACTATTAAATCTAAAAGAAATTGCATATAAAAATATATCCAATTACGTTTGTGTAAACACAAGCATAAATGATAATGTAATCGGGTTAGAATACCTCCTTAGCATTGTTGTATCTTATGTAATTTCATCGAATTCTTCTCATATTACGTTCTCCTATGCCATATACATATTTTAGGGAGGCGAGAATGTGTCCCAATCTTATTTATCCATTTAGAGGTGAATGATGAAGAAAGAAGAAACCAATACGAAAACTCGTAAAGTGCGCTGCGATAAAAAACGCGATATCAAACCTACGGTACCCCTTGAATTGTATGACTGTATTTCACGGCTATCTTATGTTACGAATCGACCCATTAAAGACGTAGCAGAAGATCTCTGCAACTATGGATTATCATCTAAAGCCGTTATAGAGAAATTGAGTTCATATTTCAGAAGAGATTTTTTAGTTTCAGAACATTTATTATATCTAGGTGATCTTACCAGACAAACCCATCGTATCGTGAAGAGGGGTGGGATAAAGAAGAGGGTAACTATTCGCTTTCAACAGACCACGCATGATAAACTTGCCGATCTGGCCTATGCTCTCGATCTTACGGTATCCTCTGCTACAATGATTTTGTTAGAAATGTCTGTTAAGCAAACAGACATCGTAAAAACCTACATTGAATCTTTTGTACATCAGCAACTAGATCCAGAACGAATCAAACAGCTTAAAGAGATTCTTAAATTTATAAATAAGAACAATCCTTATAATGAAGAAGTAACATTAGCTCAATTAATTAGTTTTTTAATGGAAGAGTTTAAAGACCGAACTATCCATTTAAAACATATGGTGGATGAGTGGCTGCAGCAAGTGAAGAATTAACTTTAAATTATTTTCATGTACATTAACGTTTACGAAAACACAAGTATATACATAAGTGTTTTTATACAATGGAATTTCACTTGTACATGTGTGTTTTTACAATCACTTGTGTATGGAGATTATCTACTCAGAACTCTATAGGTAAACATTTCAATACTACAATGTATCATGATAAATACTTATTATTTTATTATCACTAAAACAGCGTCTCTTAATATGTGATCTTGAAACATATATGGATTTGATTGTGTATTAGTAATATTACCAAGAACTAAATAGATTATACTTATATTTTTATAAACATGTACACTTGCGAGGATGTTTGTGTCTACACTTGTGTTTTTACTTGAATGTAAGGAACAAAAAAACCAACGCACAGGCATTGGCTTTCGTTTGTATTTTTTTATACTTGAACAGGTAATAAGGAAACATATAATGAACGAATTTCTTCATCATTAAATTCCTCTGCTCTATAAAGAGGAAGTTTTAATTGTTCCCTTGATTTTAAAATATCACTAAAACAGCGAACCACTTCTTCTTGAAAACGATGGTTTAATTTTTCTTCATCTCCACCCGTAATCTCCATTAGATTGCGGAAGAGCTCTTTGGTTTCCAGCAAATGTGTTTCTACTTTGCTTGCTTCTTGTTCATGCAGTGCCTGTTTCTTTTTCAATGGTTTTTTCGTTTCATCCTGGTCGAGGAGATACTCTGGAAGTTCTTTAGGAACTTGCTGTTTGCTGCTTGCTGCATAATCGTCTTTGATGGATTTAATTAAGAAACCGACAGGGTTGTCCAGCTTCCTTTTTTCAATAATAAGTTTGCTATAAGCAATATTGCGTTCCACTTGGTCCAGGTCGTACTCTTTGAGTAAACTCTTCGCTACAATGTTAGTTACTCCCATTTTTTCTAACGCTTCTTGAACATCAGATTCATATTCCTCATCGCCAGAGAGAGAGATACTTTTGACCTTGGCCTTATTTTTGTAAATATGGAATTTTATCCCGGTTACCTTGCGGCCCTTTTTTATCTCCTCAAATTCAAAACGGAGATCAGTCTTTTCTTCAAGTTCTTTCTTCCCTACATTCAACACTTTATCCTTAAAATGACCAAACAACTTATATTTCTTCGGTTCAATGCCGAGTACCTCTCGCAATTCTTCTAACGTAAATGATCGTTGCTTAAGGGGCTCATATTGTTTTAATAATTCATAAATCCGGATAGAGTAGGAAGAGCGTAGCTGTATGATATTTTTCAACTGATATGTAGTAAACTTCTCTTTTAACTGTAATAAGTAAGGTTTTAATTTAGGACTGAATTCCAATTCGACGTAGCCTTTACCGTGAAAATATTCAGCACTCGATAGCCAAGTGATATCTAATAGCGACTGGCCCGTATTGATCGGCAATGTTTTTTGCTGTAGAGCTTGTACGATCTTTCGAATTTCTGTGTACTTTCCTGTCGATTTTAAGCCCAATAGCTGCACGAAATCGGATACTTTTATCTGATAGGGCCTAAATGCCTCATCGGACGGCTGGACAAGGCTAGCAAGCGTTAGAATCAATTTCTGTTCCATGACAGACAACTGATACGTCTTTTCGATCAAGGCATTTGATTTGGTTACCCAGTTATGACCGCTTAAATGATCCGGTTCCCTTATTTCTAAATGCTGCATACCGTAATAAGCTAAACTATCACTGAGAGGTGGGTTATCATATTTTTGATCAACCATAATGACCTCCAATCTATCCTTTTATCACTACTATAAATCAAGTGATACATTATTGAAAGAAAAAAATACCAAAAACTTATAAAAATCGACGAGTTTATTCATTTACACGCTGAAAGAGTGATAATAACTATTATCTCACGCTGATTAAGTGATACTTGTCTTTGATCAACGCTGAATTAGTGATAATTGTTCATTTTTGTAGCAACGCTGAAATCGTGATAGTTAAATTTTCATTTCTTAAAAGAGGATAAAACAAAATAAAAGCTGGATGAGTTATGCGCTGAAATGGTGATAGTTTTCGAATAATGCTTTTGGATGCTGTTTCATCTTAGAAGGACGCGTTTCACGCTAAATTTGTGATAGTCGGCAGCGCATTACAAAACACGCTGATTTAGTGATACAACTGTTAACGTTGAAAAAAGTGATACTTTAAATAGCTGCCACGCTGAAAAAGTGATAATAGAACAGATCTTTAACAGAATACTCATCCTTTTTATTGATTAGAGCATCAACGATAAAAACAACGCTGATTTAGTGATATTACGTTCATCTTGACCTTTACTCTGAAATCTAGCATAAAGAAGGGGCTTCATGAATAGATAGGTATGGATGAGGGATAAAATATATTACGCGCTGAATTCGTGATCATTAAAAGAAACAGTTTAAACTAAACGCTGATTTAGTGATAGTAACATCAAAGGGCACGGAAAATCAGAACTTACATCGGGACGCTGAAAAGGTGATAGTTAGAACGATGACACCCACCTGACATTATCCTCAATCCTGCACGCTGAAATAGTGATAATTAAAGATTAGTGCTGACGCTGAATTTGTGATAATTACCGTTGGTCGTAGTTGAACGCTGAAAAAGTGATGGTAGAACGCTGAAATAGTGATAGTTTTATCCAAATAACCGAGAACAGCAGGGCGAAACGGCTTTTAATCTATATTTACGCTAAAAAAGTGATGGTTCGCTGAAATTGTGATACTTCACGTTGAAAAGGTGATATTAGAACGCTGAATCAGTGATACTTCACGCTGAGATAGTGATACTTGGCGCTGATTAAGTGATAGATAGGTTCGTAGAATCCTGTCGTATCAAGGGATCAGCTGTTCCTAAAACAATTAAAACAATATAAACAAAATAAAAACATATAAAACAACAACAGAGCTGCTTGTTGTTTTTAAATATATAATAAAGTACATATTTTGAATAATTGCAAGTTCGTAAGTAAAAACAAAACCGTTTACGCAAGTGTAAATAATGTTATAAATGTTGTACACATGTCTGTATCCTGGTTAAAGATGACTAATAATGAAACGTACTGCTTTAACAGAAAAAAGCTATCCATGTTTCAAAGTAAAAGGAAAATCATCAATTGGTTTCATAAGTAAAAATACAAATGTTTATGCATGTGTTTTTGTGTGTAAGTTCGATAAAATCCTCTGCAATTTAATAACAGCATAAATATCACCACTTATGTTTTCGTTTATGTAAACGCTTGTCATACAAATATATGTTTGGTTGTATATGTACTTATGATTGCGCAAGTGAGTACGCTTGTGAATATTTTGAACAACAAGACGTTAAACTTCCTTTACACCCCAATCTGTTCAAGAGGTAAATCATTCTATATATAATCCAGTAAAAGAAATGCTACCTAAATCTACAATCCACAAGACAAAATCCTGATAGAGTGTATGTTATTTTAAGCAAACAAATGCAAAGATTGACCCCATCACAAATAATTGCAAACTCGCAAATAATAACAAAACCGTTTACGCAAGTGTAAATATTTTTGTGATTTGTATATTTTATACTTCTGTGCTCATGATTAAAGAACACAAATAACGAACTTAAACTGCTACCTTAACCAGAAATTAACCAGGATCAATGTGATAGGAAAACCTTCACGTATTCCACACGTAAAAATATAAATGTTTATGCTTGTGTTTTTGCATCCAAGCTCTATAAATACTCGTTGAATTTAGATAACAACCTAATTTCCGTCAGTAAGCAATCTAACATGGAATGTACACAAAAATAGTCTCTTAATTTCATAAACACTTATGTTTTCGTTTGTGTAAACACTTATAATACAAATATATGTTTGTTTATATATGTATCTATGGATACGCAAATGATTACGCTTGTGAATATTCTGTAAAAAAAAACACTCTAAGATGCCTTATAAGCAGGACTTGTGTTCAAAAGGTAAGCATCCTATACACTTCCGTTAAAGGATCTATACAAATTAAAAATCCCACTAAACAAAATTGTGAAAGAGTCTACAATCTATTGAATGAATTCCAATCATCTATAGAACAATCAACTAAATTCTTTGCTGTTAATGGACGCGTAAAGGCAAGTTAATACACAACTGTTTTCACAAATGAACACGCAATTGTAATGCAAAAGTAAATGCTTACGTCATGGTGTACTGGAAAAGTTTTTAGTCAAAACAAGTGCAACCATACATTACGAATTAGATTCGGTGGATTGTTATTTTTCTGCCAATTTAACTGACAGGCAGTTTATTTAATAAGGTCCTGTTTAAGGTCTGAAAAGGAAAATGGTATTAATAGGTATAATTTAATTGTTGGTGAGATCGACGGAACCCAAATGATTTGAATGGGAGAAACAACTTTACGTGATTGCACAGACTGGATTGACTTATGAGTAAGATGTTTATAATTTGAAAAAATGGAAGATATGAAATATAAAAACTATGGCCATAACAAACAAATAAGAAACAAAGAGTAATTAAAGATTACAGAAAATGATTGATTTAGGCGGTAAAAACATGATTAAAGATTTATTCAGCTAATATAATAGTAAAGCCCATCCCAGCTGATTTAGCTGGAATGGGCTTCTTTCATATTTCTGATATGAACAGTAACAACTCAGTTGGAAGTAAACCTTGATGATTAATTATTTAAATTCCTTTTCATCTTATAAAATTAAGACGTTAGAGTTCCTTTCCATATCTTGTAGTCTTTAATGGAAAAGTAGCTTTTCGGACTAATCCATAATAGGCAATAAATGCTAAAAAACTGGCCGAAAAGATAACCATCCCCATTGGAACAGCTGTATGTTCACCTGCTATTCCTACTAGCGGAGCCGCTAATGAACCAAGTATAAATGGCAATAGACCTAAAAGGGCAGAGGCGCTTCCCGCTATATGTCCTTGTGTTTCCATTGCTAATGAAAAAGAGGTCGTAGCAATAACTCCGAGAGAACTTACTAAAAAGAATATAGGAACAACCACTGCTAGTAGCGGTGCTTTTAAAAAGAGAGCTAACAGTAATACAGCACCAGATAAGTTAGAGGTCAATAAACCTATTTTCAAAAACGTTTTCTCTGAAATGAAATCAGTATAGCGACCAACCACTTGGCTTCCTATCATTAATGCTATCCCATTCATTCCAAACAACAGACTAAAAACTTGTGGAGACACTCCATAAATATTTTGATAGACGAAAGGGGTACCAGACACATAGGCAAAGATTCCTGCGATAATAAAACCTTGAGTAAGGGCGTAGCCTATGAATTGACGATTTTTTAATAAAGATCCAAAATTCTTTAATATTTGATAGAAATTACTTGGAGTTCGTTTTTCTTGTGGTAAGGTCTCTTCTAATTTCCTTGCAGCAATTAAGAACAACACGATGCCTATACAAGCCAAAACCAGAAAAACTCCCGTCCAGTCTGTGACAGCTAAGATACTACCTCCAATAATTGGTGCAGCTATAGGGCCAAGGTTGTTTATTAACATCAATAAAGCAAAAAACTTGGTTAGTTCCCTACCACTATATACATCACGTACAACTGCCCTAGAAATTACAAGTCCACCTGCAGCTGCAAAACCCTGAATAAAACGACTGGTTATAAAGAAATAAATATTCGGTGCAAAGGCACATGTTACTGAAGCGATTAAATACAAAATTAAAAACATACACAGTGGTTTTCGTCGACCCTGTACATCACTCATTGGACCAATAATCAATTGCCCCAATCCCAAACCTAATAAACATGTAGTAAGACTAATTTGTACTAAGGATGCTGTAGTATCAAATTCATTTACAATCGTAGGAAATGAAGGCAAATACGTATCTATCGTAAAAGGTCCTAATAGGGTAAGCGAACCTAAAAGGAAAGCAAGCTGTAATCGTTTTCTTTTGGTTAAGTTATTCAATTTGTTCTCGCCTTTCTATTAAAACAAATTCATGATTTGATACTACTTAGAACTACTAAAAATAGGGTTACTCATTCGAACATCTCTGGATAACCTATACTTATTGGTAATTAAACATCTCTGTTTTCGTGGAACCGTCTGATCTGATTTTCAAAGTAATCAGTGTTTTTATTTTTAAAATGTGCGACGACTTTTAATACAATTTCAGTTTCTTCCACAGTCAGCTCTTCTATATTTAAATACTTTTCTAAAAGTGCTCCTTTTTGGATAAGCCGCCGAGTGCGTTCCTTTCGTCCTTCATTGGTTAACTTATATTCCAGCGCTTTTTTTCGCTGCTCTAAAACCCGAATCTTTTCATTGATTACGTTCATTTCTTCAAGAATCATAGGATCAGCCTTCTTGATTATTCGTCTCGTCGCTCGCTGCGACTTGCTGTGAGGAAAGAACTTGTTCCTTGAATGAATCAATAAACATCTTAGCCGATTCAGCGTCTTGGATATTCCAGGTTTCCATTACATACTTTCCGATTTCTGACTGTGTCTTTGCAAGCAACCTTTTCTGTTTATCCCTTAATCTCTTAATCTGGTCTTCAATCTCTAAGATTTGATTCTTCGTTTTTTGGGAAGCCATTTCTTCACCTCAATATGATAGTTTTAGTTTATTATAGCATTTGAACCAAAACATGGAAAATGGTACAATAATCCCGAAAATGGAATTATAAGGGCGCACTTATATACCACTATCGTGATATCGTGCGAAAACCAAAATCACGTCGCGCGGCGTCTATAAAATTCGCTTCGCTCATGTTGAAACCATAAAGGAGGAACAGCGTATGGCCATTTATCACTTTTCCAATCAGATCAAGTCTCGGAAAAAACAACAAAATGCCATTGCGGCTGCCGCCTACCGGTCAGGTGAAAGACTAGTGGATGAGCGAACGAATGAAGAAAAATATTACCACCGATCGGTTCAGCCGGTTACTCATATTTTAGCTCCCAGTCATGCGCCACAGTGGGTTTATCAACGAGAGAGACTATGGAATGAAGTAGAACGGGTTGAGAAGCAGTGGAACTCCCAACTTTGCCGAGAAATCAATGTGGCACTGCCAAAAGAGTTATCTCACGAAGAACAAGAAAAACTGGCGATCACCTTCTGCCAGGAGATCTTTGCAGATGACGGAATGGTAGCCGATGTGGCCATCCACCGCGATGATGAGGAGAATCCGCATTTTCATGTATTGCTCACGATGCGTCCATTTAATCCAGACGGAACTTGGGGAAATAAACAAAAGAAAACCAAGGAAGTCATCAATGGAAAAGTAACAACGATGGCGATACATACAACGGACTGGAACACAAAAGAGAAACTTTTATACTGGAGAGAGCAGTGGGCCCATTATGCGAACCGTTTTTTAGAGAAGAACGGTTTTTCAGAACGCCTTTCTCATTTATCACATGAAGCAAGAGGACTGGAAACCCTGCCTACCATTCATGAAGGATTTGCGGCGAGGAAGATGGAGAGTGAAGGAAAAGTATCGGATCGCATGCAGATCAATAGGGATCGAAAAGAATATAACCGAACGGTCATCGAGCTTACCGAAGCGAAACGAAAAATACAAAAGAGGGAGCGAGCTCATTCCTTTGTCCGGCGGTTTACGCCCCTAGAGAAAAAGCAATTGAAAGAGGCGGCTCAAGGCTTACGGATTTTCGTAAATTACGAAAATGTCACGAAACGACAAACGCAGTTACAAAAATGGCAATCGCGGCTCACCTTCCAACGTGAATCAGTTGAAAAACAGAAAAAAATCGATCGAATTGAAAATGAAACGTTGATGCTGGAAAGAGCCGAAAACATTCTCGAGAAAGAAGCGTGCCGGTTCCTAACCGCTTACTATCCTACACTTGAGCAAGATCACTATTCCAAAGAACAAAAGATAGCGATTGTGGATGTTTCTCTGACGGAAAATAAGACACTGAACCATGAACAGATCGAAAGCATTCTAAAAAATGTGGAGCAAAGAGAAGTGGAGAATGCGATTGATCAATTGCTGAATCACCGGCCAGCATTTGTAGGATCTTTGCAAAAAGAAGTGGATGTTCTTCAACAAGAGTTTGAAACACTTAGGCTCAAGGAAAACATTGACTTTGCTCATCCAAACTCGGTGAAGCAGGCTCCGGAATCCGTATTAAAAAGGCTTCAGTTATTGCTTCAGAAAAAGGAACGTTCCATGCAAGCTTTAGAGTTAATGGATGAGCTCTATGACAACCGGTTAGAAGATTTCTATCCACAGTGGAAAGGCCGGCTATATTTAACGCTTGAGCAAAAAGAATGGCTGGTAAGGGCGCAAGAATATTACGAAAAAGAGATTACACCTACTGATTTGGCTCAACCACCAAGACGATACACTGTAATTGAACAAGAAGATCTTCTTTCTAGGCTGTATGAAAGTAAGAAGGTTGCCTATCCAGAAAGAAAACGGCTTTATGAGCAACTGGTCGAACGCTATCCTCAATTTCAGCCTGAAAATGACTCCTACCTCATGATGTTTTATCAAGAATGTCAGCAAACGGTTGCAGAATTATCAGGAAATGCTCAAAGGCAGCTTGGAGAGCTGGTTAATCCAAGGGATCTAACGAATGATGTTAATCTTATGAATCAAATATATACTCCATACCCTTCACCTCAGTACGATAGATCGAGGACTTCTGATTTCTTCCAGATTCTTGAGAGTGCGATCCGAGAAGCGAACAAGAAATGGAAAGAAGATGATTTTGAACGTCGACAACTGAAGAAAAAGAAGAATAGAAGTATGGAACGATAGGTTTGTGTAAACACAAATAAATACACAAGTGAATTCGCACCTGTATACAGAAACAATATCACTTGTGAAAGTGTTTGTGAAAATAAGCGGGAAAAAACGACAAGTAAAAAAATCGAAATAATTCACTCAGTCGCGATTAACGAAACATTATCCAGGTTTATCCTCTCCTCAAATTTTTCCTTTTTAAACAAATGAACAAAAACATCACTATTTGTCGGAATTTTCTGATTGAAATGAATAGTCAGAATTATTATGATGTAAATTGTATACAATATCTGAAATGGAATACAAAGTTAGGTTAAAGGTGAATTGAGAATGAACCATAGAAAGCATAGTCTTTATGAGCAAGTGTATTTATCAATTAAAGATGCAATTATAAAGGGGAGATTGTCTCCCAATGAACGATTGAGGGAAATGAAGCTAGCAGAAATGTTTAATACAAGCCGGACTCCAATTAGAGAAGCTTTAAGAAAGCTGGAAAGAGAACGTCTAGTCACGTTTGAGACTTCTATTGGGGCTAAAGTCACCGATTTAAATAAAGAAACGATCAAGAGCATGTATGAATGCCGTTCTGTCTTGGAAGGACTGGCTGCAAGAAAGGCCGCTCTTCATATACAACAAAATGACTACTATCAATTGGAAGAGTATATTATTCTCGGCCGACAGTATTTTCAAGCTGGCCACCTTGAACGAGTGGTTGAAAAAAACACTTTATTTCATCAAACCATTGTAAAATTGAGCAAAAACCCATCGTTAATCCAGATGATGGACCAGGTTCGTACGGAAATTGTCCGATATCGTTTTATTACTAGCTCCGTTGGCTTTAGGTCAACCGGTTTTGATGAACACGAGGCGATTCTTCAATCTATCAATAACCGAGATGCTGACAAAGCGGAGGAATTAATGAAAAATCACATACAAGATGACTTGGAAAATATTTTAAGCGGGTTTAATCAATACCAAGTAGAATTATGAACACAAAAATGAAAGCGCTTTATTTTAGTGCTTTCAGAAAAAATACGATATGGATAGGAGGGGGCATAGCCTTGGCTGTTACATCTAATAGTCTTCCTTTGTCAGGTGTAAAAGTACTGGAAATGGGTTCTTTAATTGCAGGTCCCTTTTGTGCAAGGATTCTAGCGGAATTTGGAGCAGAGGTCATAAAAGTGGAAGTACCAAAAATCGGGGATCCCTTAAGGAAATGGCGAGCGCTGCATAATGGCACATCCTTATGGTGGTATGTGCAATCGAGAAACAAAAAATGTATAACCGTGGATGTTCGCACCAAAGAAGGATTGGAGATCATTAAGAGCCTATTAAAGGAATGTGATGTATTGATTGAAAATTTCCGTCCGGGCACGATTGCTAAATGGGGCCTTACCGCTGAAGCTTTACAGGAAATCAACCCAAAACTCATTGTCAGCCATATATCGGGATATGGTCAATCAGGGCCATATAGTAACCGTGCAGGGTTTGGGTCGATTGGAGAAGCCATGGGAGGTTTAAGATATCTAACTGGTTACCCTGAACTTCCTCCTGTGAGAGTAGGCGTTAGTATAGGAGATTCAATTGCCTCCCTTTATTCCGTAATTGGAATTTTAATGGCCCTCTATTACCGAGATGTAAGGAATGGCGGGGGACAAGAGATTGATGTCGCTCTTTACGAAGCGATTTACAGTATGATGGAAAGTTTAATTCCTGAATACGACAAACAGGGGATTATCAGAGAACGGACAGGCTCTATTTTTCCTGGGATAGTCCCGACCAATGTTTATGAAACGAGTGATAAAAAGCACATTGTGCTGGCCGCAAATGGCGATAACATTTTCCAGAGGTTGTTGAGGGTTATGGGAAGAGAGGATTTAGTCGGTGATGAACGATTTTTATCGAACGATGGAAGGGTTCAGCATCAAGAATTCGTAGAATCGGTAATTGAGGAATGGGTTAGCAGGAATAAGCTGGACGAATGTCTTGAGATATTAAACGAAAACGCTATCCCGGCTGGTACCATCTATAATGCTGAAGACATTATGAATGATCCTCATTATCAAGCAAGGGATATGATCCTGGAAATGCAGCATGAAGACGTTGGTACGATGAAAGTTCCTGGAATTGTACCTAAGCTAAGCAAAACTCCAGGACAAGTCAATTGGCTAGGTCCGAAAATCGGTGAACATAATCTGGACGTACTAAAAGAAATTGGGCTAACAAATGAAATGATTCAAGACATGGCGAACAAGGGAGTGATCTAGATTCACAGCTTAAAGAATCAAATAAACTTTACTGGGAGGTGATTGGATGGCGGGTCCGCTTAAGGGTTTGAAAGTTCTTGATATTGCAACCGTTTATGCAGCCCCTTTCGCCGCAGCCTTATTGGGAGATTACGGAGCAGATGTGATAAAAGTGGAGATACCAGGAAAAGGGGATCCAGTCCGCGGTTTTCAACCAATGAAACTTGATGTATCGATTCCTTGGGCAACGGTTTCACGTAATAAAAAAACGATTACACTCGACCTGCGCAAGGAAAAAGGCCAGGAGGTATTTCTCAGATTATTAGCGGATCAGGATGTATTATTTGAAAATTTCCGTCCTGGAACGCTTGAAAAATGGGGAATACCAATCGAACGCATAAGAGATGTGAATCCGAATATAATTGTTGTCCGAATTAGTGGTTATGGACAAACCGGTCCACACCGTGAAAAAGCCGGTTTTGGCACTTCCGCTACTGCCTTCGGAGGCTACACTTATATTAATGGTGACAGGGACAGACCACCTTTATCACCGCCGATATCGCTTGTTGATTATTTAACTGGACTATTTGCAACGATAGGAGCTGTTGTGGCACTGTACCATCGAGATGCTGGTGGGGGAGAAGGGCAAGAGATTGATTTGTCTCTTTATGAATCGATGTTCCGCTTGCTGGAAATCATGGTGGCTACTTACGACCAGCTTGGAACCGTGATGGAGAGGCAAGGGAATGATAACAGTGCATCTGTGCCAGTTGGAACCTTTCAAACAGCTGATGGAAAATGGATGGTCCTTACTACGAGTACAGACCGTACGTTCTACCGCTTAGCTGAATTAATGGGAAGGGAAGAAATGATAACCGATCCTCGCTATTCAACCAACAAAGAGCGCGAAAAAAGGCGAGTTGAATTAATGACCATGGTTGCAGATTGGGTGAGGAAATATACAGCATCAGATATACAAATTCTTTGCGACAACCATGGCGTACCAATTTCTCCTATTTACTCCATAGAAGACATCTTCCAAGATCCACAATATAAAGCCCGTCACTCCATTGTTGAAGTCGAACATGCGTCATTTGGGAAAATAAAACTTCCAGGTGTGGTACCAAAATTCTCTAAAACCCCAGGTTCTGTAAGGAATTCGGGTTCGAAGCTGGGGGAGCACAATGATGAAGTGTATTCCAAACTTGGTTTTACACCTGAAGAAATTCAAATTTTAGAAAAGGAGGGAGTCATATGAATTGGGAGTTCAATGATTTTATTAAAGTGAAAGATGTGGGGCCGCGCGATGGCCTTCAAATGGAGAAAGCATGGATTCCGACTGAGGAAAAAATCAATATCATCAATGCGCTATCCAAAACCGGTGTTACAGGTATTCAGGTAACATCTTTGGTTCACCCGAAAGCTGTTCCTCAACTGGCAGATGCGGAAGAAGTAATGAGAAACATTGATCGGCAATCTGGCGTTTTGTACAGTGTTTTAGTGCCAAATGAACGCGGCGCACAACGGGCTGTGCCCATGAAAGCAGATGAATGGGAGCTGATGCATTCCGTAACAGAATCTCATAGTCTGGCCAATGCGAATAAAAAGGTTGAAGAAAGCCTTAAGGAACATGAAAAAGTAGTCAAGTTAGCTCATGAACATAATGTAAAGGTTCAAGGAGGAATGGCAACCGCGCTAGGCTGTCCTTTTGAAGGTAAGGTTTCATTTGAAAGGGTACTTTATGTCGCAGAAGCCTATTATTCTATGGGTATCCGGTCTATAAGCATAGCGGATACCATTGGCGTCGCCGATCCGAAGCTTGTTTATACAACGTTAAAAAGGCTGATTGACCAATTTCCGGACGTCGAATTCAGTCTTCATCTTCACAATACACGAGGAATGGCGATTGCCAATGTCTTGGCTGGAATTGATGCAGGTGTTCGTGCGTTTGATGCGTCGATTGGGGGGCTAGGCGGTTGTCCCTATGCTCCTGGTGCAACTGGAAATGTATCAACAGAAGATCTCGTTCACATGCTGGACCTAATGAATATTCCAAATGGAATCGATTTGAAACGATTGCTTGAACTATCCAAGCATGTTGAAAAGGTGGTAGGACATCCTCTGGAAAGTGCCATTTTTAAGGCAGGCCCAGCTGGCCAACTTCAAGCAGCACCGACTGTTCAAGAAAAAATCAGTAAGTAGCGTAAGGATAGGGAAAATTCACTGATAAACATTATAGGGGGGATTTGTTTTGAAAAGTGTAAAAAAGAAATGGATCATGGTGTTGATCATTTGTCTAACCTTCGTTGTCGTATTGGCCGGCTGCAATTCTAGTTCATCAGCAGGAAAGGCCGGGGCAAAAGCAGACGTATATTCGAAAGGAAAGCCAGTAACTATCGTGGCGCCTGCCCCACCGGGAAGCGGCTGGGATTTAACGGCTCGTGCGCTGGTTGAAACCTTTACGAAAGAAAAGGCAGTCAAATTTCCAATACCGGTCGTGAATGAACCTGGAGCGACTGGGGCAGTGTCACTATCCCAACTAGTAACGCAAAGTAAAGGTGCCGTTGACAAGATTAGTGTAACTTCAACTCCGATTATGGTCAATTACCTACGCGGCAATTCTGACTACAGTTATAAAGATGTAACGATGATCGCAAGGCTAATGACTGAATACTACACTGTGGTCGTTCCCAAAGATTCACCGTATAAATCCCTTAAAGATTTATTAAATGATGTTAAAGAAAAACCTCAGTCCATTCCTGTAGGTGCTTCTGGTGACGATCAGCTTCCATTTGCTTTATTGGTGGATGAAGCAGGCGGTGATGCCAAGCAGCTTAAATTCGTTTCGTATGAAGGCGGAGGAGAAATTACAAATGCCTTACTGAATGGTGATCTCAAAGTGGCAGTGTCTGGGATTAGCGAATTTAGCTCCCAAATTGAAGCCGGTAAATTCCGTGCTCTCGCTGTATTAAGCGACAAAAGGCTAGGTGGTGCTGTGAAAGATGTCCCGACAGCAATCGAACAAGGCGTAAATGTATCCTACGGAAATTGGCGAGGTGTTATGGGTCCACCGGATATGCCCAAAGAAGCCGTTAAGTATTGGCAGGATGTGATTGAAACATCGCTTCAATCGGATACTTGGAAAGAAATCGCCAAAAAGAATCAATGGGAAACAACTTTTATGAAAGGCGAAGAATTGCAGAAATATTTAGATGAAACCAATCACTCAATTGAAAAAGCGCTTCAAAAAACAGGACAGGCAAAATAAAACATACAATCTTGATATTGAAAAGGGAGGAGTGGTCAAATGAACAAGAATACCATTTCCGGAATGGTGATCCTCATTTTTGCGCTTATTTATACGATCATGGCATTCCGGCTGCCTGCATCATCGTCAAATACAGCGGTGATTGGTCCTTCCGTCTTTCCGGCAGCCATTGGCATTCTCTTAATCATTACCTCTATCATGCTAATTGGTAAAGGGTGGCTTGAACAACGGCAGCAACATGGCAAGACAGAGCCTGAAAATCCATTGGAAGAAGAGGAGGAAAAACAAGATCCCAAAAAAGTTTTTGTTCTCTCCCTCCTTCTCCTTGGATACGTTTTATTATTTTTTCCACTGGGCTACTTGCTTTCAACGGCCCTCTTTATTTTAAGTGTGACGATGTTTTTGGACCGGGGACATTGGATTCGAAATGTGATTTATTCATTGGCTTTCCCAGGTATTATCTATCTTGTTTTTGATCGTGTATTGGCGGTTTATCTGCCGTTAGGTCCATTAGGTTAGGGGGGGAGCACAATATGGATATGTTCTCACATCTCATGTCAGGTTTCAGCCAGGCATTATCGTTGGAGACTTTAGGTTTTGCCTTTATCGGGGTTTTGATAGGAACATTAACTGGAATCCTTCCAGGAATCGGCCCCATTACCGCAATCGCTCTGCTAATACCGATGTCATATGGAATGGAACCGATGAGCGGCCTCATTATGTTAATCGGAATCTATTATGGTTCTATGTATGGCGGCTCGACTACTGCCATACTCGTGAAAACACCAGGGGAAGTAGCTTCGATTGTCACAACGTTGGATGGATATGAGATGGCGAAACAAGGAAAAGCTGGACGTGCCTTATCGGCCGCTGCTATTGGATCGTTTATCGCTGGAACACTTTCTACACTAGGTTTGATGCTGCTCGCACCCGTTTTAGCTAAGGCAGCCTTTTTCTTTGGTTCGGCAGAATACTTTCTTATGATTGTACTCGCTATGTCCATGGTTTCCAGTTTAACGACAGGGTCTGCCTTAAAGGCATATATTTCTACCTTGTTTGGACTATCGATTGCGATGGTGGGGATTGATTTGCAATCCAGTGTTCCCAGATATTCATTTGGTATTCCGAACTTATTGGACGGAATTGATTTTGTTTTAGTTGCGATTGCTTTATTTGCTATTCCAGAAGCCCTTTCAACTATGGCAAGAAAGGGCAAAGTGGCAAAAATGAATGTCCAAAACTTTAAAGGATCAAATTGGATGACTCGTGAGGACTGGAAAAGATCCGTTGGACCATTTGGTAGAGGCTCTCTATTAGGATTTATCATTGGGGTTCTTCCGGGATTAGGGCCATCTTTAGCCTCCTTTTTGTCATACGGGATGGAAAAGAAGCTTTCCAAACGGCCTGAAGAGTTTGGAAAGGGAGCCATTGAAGGTGTATCCGGTCCTGAAGCGGCTAACAATGCTGGTGTAGGCGGAGCCTTAGTTCCGTTATTTACGCTTGGGATCCCAGGCTCGGCCACCACAGCTCTTTTAATGTTTATTTTCATGATGTACGGGATGCAGCCTGGGCCAGGTATGTTTAACCAACATCCTGAATTGATATGGGCAATTATTGCTAGTATGTATATCGGGAATGTTATGTTATTAATTTTGAATCTCCCGTTGGTAGGTGTATTTGCTTCGTTATTGAAGCTGCCAACTGTTCCACTTTTTGTTGGCGTGGTAGCATTTTCGGTTTTAGGTGTGTATGGCATTAATTACAATCAGTTTGATCTAATATTGTTATTCGGTTTCGGTCTGATCGGGTATGCGATGCAGCGTTTTGATTTTCCACTTGCTCCTGCTGTTATGGCGTTAGTGCTTGGTCCACTATTGGAACAAAATTTCCGCCGTTCCTTGGATATTGCCAATGGAAACTGGTTTACGTTTTTTGAGAGACCAATTTCTCTCGTTCTTAGCCTTATTATTATCGCGATTGTCATTGTACCGATTGTGAACATGGTGTTTAAGAAAAAAAGAAATAACAATAAACCGTTGGAAACAGAAATCCGAACGAACTCTTAATGCCAAGATTAGAAAACTATCTGGAAACGGGATTGTGGCGATTCTTCAAATGAAGAGTCGCTTTTTTAGGGGCCAATTTCCGATGAAGTAAGACTATTGTACGAAACAACACGGACAATTTTTATTATTTTCTGAAAAATAAAAAACAGTTTGATATACTTTTAGTATGTACTATGATTTTTACAGCAAATCAAATCATAAAACGCAGTTTTATAGATTTCAATTTTCAGGTCCTTAACTAAACGAGGAGGTCTAGTGATGATATTCCAACGAACGTTTGATTGGACAGACTATACGGTACTAGATAAATCCAATGAACAGATTATTCAAGATTTGAGGATCCAGCAGAAATTCCATCCCTTCATGGATGCCGCCAAACTTCGAATTCAAAAGCTAGTGGATAGGATGGGCCCTCATCAAGACGCAGCGGACCGCTTCTTAGACTATTTAGAAGACGAATACGACGGGGAAGAGTAGCATGCATCTCTATAGTGGTGACATCATTCGTGTCCGCAACTACCCCTTTCAAGATGACCCAAGCCGGGGCAAGTCCCGATATGCGATGTTTCTGTCAAAAATAGGGGATGAGGTCACTCTCGCTCCAGCTACCCAACTTGGTACATTAAGCGGCCGAGCAGGAAGTATGCCCCTTCGGCCTTTTGAAGTCGAAATTCCAGCGGTTTTCACTTCTCAAACAGGGATTAAAGGGGTCGTGAAGTGTGACCGGTTTCCTCTCATTGACCAGCAGCAACTGCAAGGTGGTGTAATCGGCCGACTCCCTTTAGAAACACGTATTGAAATCATTCAGAAATATGAACAAATCCACCAAAACCGCCGTTTCAAGGAACCTATGGACCAGGAAAATCCTAATCATCCCCAAATCATGAAGCATTTTAAGGAGCTTGTAATTGCTGAGAAGCTCGGATTCCTTCAAAATCAGGGCGTTGAATACGAAGATGTTAAAGACCTGGACTGCCAGGTGACCGGCGTCTATTTTCATCCCTCTAAGCTGGGCATTCCGGTGCATCATGTGTCTTTAACCTTTGAAACCTATGATCCTAAAATCAAGCAAACTGTTAATTACAAAGCCACCATTGCAACTAGTGATGATAAAGAAGTATTGTTACGAAAACTCCAGGAAGTACAGACCACCCAAGACGTTCTTCACATTGACTCCAGATACACCAGACTTCAAAGAGAGCTATCTCTAGCCTTTAGCAACCTTAATTCCTTTCATATAGATCTGCATCCGCAGAATGATTTTCAAAATGTCTCTAACCTGACGCAGGAAGTATTAAACAATCGTTTAACTGAACATGAGATCTGGCTTGGATCAAGCGGAAGAGAAGGAAAACAGCTGATATTAAATGGATTTGATCTGTCAGGCTGTGAAGTAACAAGCCCTCATCTTAATCAAGCCGTTTTTTATCGATGTGTATTTAAAGAAATGGATTTAAGTCAAAAAGATTTTACAGATACCGAGTTTGATTCCTGCCAGTTTAAAGTCGTAAATTTAGATGGATCGAATCTAATCCATGTAAACTTTCAGGACTGCGAACTGACTCGAACTAACTTAAGCCGTACGTTATTGGATCACACGCGGTTTTTGGATACGGATCTGTCTCCAAAATACATATCAAACAGAGAGCTGCCCGGTATCTATTTACATGAAGCTAGGGTAAAAGATGTGGAGTTTGAAGATACACAGTTTTCTCAAGCTTTATTAGCACATATTACGAAAGAACCTATTGGGAAAGTTACGGTTAAAGAAAAAGAATTTTCGGGGTTGGCTATTCAAAAGGAAGGGGACAAATGGAGGTTGCTTTCAAAAAGAGGGAAAAGCATCGAAAACGCTTCTTTTCCTAATTATGAAGAAGCCAAACAAGGAGTTCTGAATTTTCTTCAATATGAAAAATCGCTGAGTAAAGGAAAATCGATTGATGTATAAGGACAAAACACATTGCGTTATTAACAAAGACGTATATGTAAATGTAGTCCATTACGTTGCTGTTTACAAGGAAATGGATGTAAACAGATTTGCAAGAATGTGAAAGTTCCACCGTTCGGTATGGTGCTTCTACTTATACCATATTTCTGATGTAGAATTACATGATTTCCAATTCTGCGACTTACTCAGTAGAAATTGAGGTTATTACTCTGTATTGTTTTTTAAAACAAAACTGATTCTCTTTAAGATACAAGGGAATCGGTTCTTTAATTTTTACAGTAAATGGTTCTGAAAGCTACCATCCTGTTTACTAGAGATGCGTTTTCTCTTTTTATTGAACAAATGAGTAGTTTGTGAATCTCATATAACATGCTGAAAACTATTATCTCATATAACATGCTGAAAACTATTATCTCATATCACACCCCTTTGAAAATGGATTCGATGAAGACACCTTTGCCCCAAGGTCAAGATTTTTCTCAAACTGTATAATCCTGCTACGGACATCCTCAGGTATAGAACGAGGTTTTCCGTTTTGGTCGATATTTATATAGGTGGTTTGCGCTTCTAAAAGTGGTGCATCATTTTCCCCTTCCCGAAGGATGGAAAAACTGGAGTTAAAGCTGCTTTTCCCCAACTTAACGACACTGCAGCCGACCAGCAATAATTCGTCTAGGTATGCCGGGTGAATGAATTCAAGGCTCGTTTTTCTTAAGACGAAATCAAACCTGTTATGATAAGTTTCCATCCATTTTAACGGCCGATAGAAGTTGATGAAGTTAAAGAGATGAAAATAACATCCAGATACCCAGGCTACATGATGGTGTTCGGCGTTGCGATTATTATCATTACTTTCATCTTTTACTATTGGCCTGCCTTTTTAGCAAAAGGTGTAAACTCATTTGAAAAACAACAATCCATTCTGGCATTAAAGGATTGTTGTTTTCCGTATGTTCATCCAATTGTTTGTTAATCATTAATTGCCTTCTTCGACCATGATCTCTAAAATACATCTGCTGACCAGGCACTACAGCTGCACAATCTGAAACCTTTACTTATAAATAAGGGATTATTTTTTTCAACTAGAATATTTTCTACAGAATCCCGATCTTTGATAGGTCTGGCAGTAAACCCAGCATCCTTGCGGCTTGTAAAGAGAACCAAAGTTCGGCAACATCATTGGTGACATTAAGGCGACGGCCTGTCATTTGTTCAATTCTGTTAATTCGGTAGACCAATGTCTGTTTATGGATATGTAATTTTTTTGCGGCACTCTGCCAAGAACGATTCTCACACAAATAAACATATAGTGTCATTGTGAACTCACTGTTATGTTTGATGTCATATGCTAACAAGTCACGAATAACCTGCTTTACTTGTTCTTGAGCTTCACTTCTACTTCGGGGCATGAAGGGCGACACGGGTGACTCTTCGCTATAGTAAACAATAGTTTTTTCATGAGTCTCAGCTTCACGCAATGCCCATAAAGCCTCTTGATACGCTTCTGGTGTACGAGTAGGGCGCCCCAGTGTGTTACTTATGCCTAAGCGTACGTTTGCTGGCAATTCAGCCTGCAAACTAGAAAGTACGTTACTGCTTGCAGAAAGCATAACTAGAAGAAGATTTCCCCGACGGGTTAAAAGATGAGGGATGCCTCGTGCATACAACTGGAGATGTAACCATGTATGTTCAAAAGGTTGATCTCCAGCAGCGCAGGCAACGATACACCGTGGTTCTTCTCCGAGTTCATGCTCAGCCAGTAAAAGATAGGCTGCATCGGTTGTAAGTCGTCCATCAATCAAACCTGACATTATCTCAGCACCTAACCGTCGCTGGCGTTCATGCATAGCCGTATTTTTTTCAATTATCATACCAACGATCGTGGCGATATGAGCTAGTATGAGATTATGAGGGATAATTGTTGAATTACTAATCGCGAGTAGGGTAGCCGGCCGGGATGCAGGAACAGACACTTGTATGATGGTTATTCCACTTCGTTCGATACGGTGTACAGCAGGTGAATGAAGTTTATCGCCGGGAGATATTTTTTCGAATATTTCCTTAATATTGTTGGGCAGCTTGGAATGATAGAATAGTGGTTTTTTGTTGATCGGGTGGACAACATGTAGCGTACAGTTAATAATCTCGCCCAGCATATTGAGTATTTGAGTAGGAGAATGATCCTGAATGGCCTGACGGGCAATTTCGTATATGCGCAGTGTTTGTACCACTCTCGCGTGTTCTTCGTGTGTATTCGCATCAGCCACAGTACGTGTAATGGCAAGCCAAGGGATCTCATAAGCTGTCAACAAAACGGGGAATGCGTTTCGGTCAGCTTCAGACAGTAAACGATTGGTAGACTCAGGAGCGTACATTCCTTCCGCAATTGCTATTCCACTAACTCCTGCACCTATGAGACATTGCAAGTATTCCTCCTGCTTCTGTGCAATTCGCGGAATAGCCAGACCGGTGGTCATGATTAATTCGCCACCATTGAGCCATGGGGTAGGGTCTTGTAATTCACATACGTGTGCCCAAGTGATCTCGCGTTCAAGACCGTTAGAACCAGCGAGAACTTTTGTCTTCAAATGCGGATTATTTACCAGTTGACGAACAGTAATTGTCATAAGCATTCATCCCATCGTATGAAATCAATCATAAAGTTTGTTCATATAGACGTATTGCAACCAAGATAAGATTAACAATATACTGAATATACCGATTATTACGATTATACTAAATAAATCGTAAATTGCTAGTAAATCGTCATGACTCTTGAACGAGTGAGGAGGGTTGGAAGATAACGTTTAATAGGAAGATACCTATTGAAGCTGTTGTGGAGTAGAGTAGTTTAGTTCCTTCGGAAGAAACAACCAACTTATGCATGTACTATAACGCGATGATTTCCAAAGTTTGACATCATCGTAGGGTTGTAAGCCGAAACAGGAACCAATGAAGAAGGAGGAAGACATATGTTACGAGTGGGAATTGATGTTGGTGGAACCTTTACTGATCTTTTTGCCTGGGATGAAGAAGCAGCAGAATCTGATCGTGTACGCACAGCAAAGGTACTTTCGACGCCAAATGATCCTGTAATCGGATTTATGAATGCGCTTTCAGAAGCAGGGATTAAGCCTTCTGAAATTGGAACGATTATTCATGGAACGACCATCGGAACAAACGCCTTAATCGAACGCAAGTATCCTGAACCTGCGTTAGTGACGACTGCAGGTTTCCGAGACACACTCGAAATAGGACGCCAGCGTCGCCGTCACCTCTACGATCCGTATCAAGTTAAATCTCAGCCGCTGATTAGCCGCAGCCGTCGTTTCACTGTTAGCGAAAAGCTAGGAGCGGACGGGACGACTGTAAAACCTCTTGGTCGGGACGAAGCACGCCGAGTAGCTGAAAATATTGCTAAACTTGGCATCAAGAACGTAGCTATCGCGTTTATTAACTCCTATGTAAATGGTCGGCATGAGCAAGAGATGCGCGATATCATACTGGAAGTGATTCCAGACGCACGTGTTGCTCTGTCCTCTGAAACACGCCCTAAGATTCGCGAACTGGGTCGCTTTGTCACGACCGCGATACGCGCTTCATTGTTCCCTGTTGTGAGCGACTACTTTACTAGATTAGAAGCACGCCTGGCTGAAGCTGGCTCAACCGCCCCGCTTTTCATAGTCAAGAGCAATGGTGGGATGATGCGAAGTTCTACTGCCAAAGAACGTCCAGAGGAACTGATTGGGTCGGGACCCGCTGGAGGAGTTGCAGCAGGAGGCTTTCTGAGTACTTTACTTAACACGCAGAACATGATTGTTACTGACGTTGGAGGCACCAGTTTTGAGGCATGTCTCATGGAGAATGGCCGCGGTCTGGTAACAGACGAATATGAACTTGAGTGGGAGATGCCGATAATCACTCCCATGCTTGATATCCGCAGTATTGGTGCGGGTGGTGGCTCTATTGCATGGATTGATCAGGGCGGATCGTTACGCGTTGGTCCACAAAGTGCCGGAGCCGATCCTGGGCCAGCCTGCTATGGTCGCGGTGGCACCCGCCCAACAGTGACAGATGCAAATCTTGTGCTTGGGCGCTTAAACCAAACGTTGAGCGGCAAATTCCAGCTTGATTACGATGCAGCTGTGACCGCGATAAATAGCATTGCAGAGCCACTGGGTCTATCCGTTCTCGATTGCGCTGAAGGCATCCTTGAGATTGTCTGTGAGAATATGGCAGGTGCAATTCGTATGGTTTCGACCGATCGCGGTCGTGATCCACGTGATCAGACGCTTGTTGCCTTTGGAGGCGCCGGCGGGCTACATGCCTTTAATATTGCTCGTGCAGCAGGTATTAATCGTATCCTGGTACCCCCGTTTGCTGGAGTTGCGTGCGCCTTTGGGGCCACAACAATGGAGGTACGCCACGACCTTGAAGCGACCTTTTATGCGCCGGCCGCAGGTCTTGATTCGAGTAAATTGACACTTGCCTTCAACAAGCTCGAACAGGAGTGTAACGAATTGCTCGAGAATGACGGAATTAAATCTGAGCAGATGACGTTTGAGCGTAACGCCCTGATGCGCTATATTGGACAATCCTATGAAGTGACTACACCTGTTCCAAGCGGCGATATTGATGAGGCTATAGTGGCCGATGTAGTTGATGCCTTCCACAGGGAACACAAGCGTGAATATGGAGTCTCTTCAGAATCCTTCCCCGTTGCTTTTGTCACCTTACGAGTTACGGGATATGGACAAATAGCCAAACCAGCGGCCAGTGATCTCGAAGCATCATTGGGGACGAACAACCAAAAAGGTGACGAAGTCAAAGAACAACGCAAGGTCTACTTTGGAGGACAGTACTATATGGTGGAAGTTTACGATCCAGCCCATCTTAGTAGTGGCCAGCTAATTCAAGGACCAGCCATTATTGAACAGCCTGACAGTGAAATCGTACTTCCACATCATGCATTGGCTAAGATCGACAAGTTTGGCAACATTATTATCACTAACGACGAGAAAGTAGACCAGTATGGCAAAATCCTTGTTACTACAGAGGAGGGTGTACGATGACCACTATCAAAACAGACACCGTAAAGCGTCAGCTAGATCCCATTACCTTTGAAGTTCTGCGGCGATCGTTTGAATACACCTGTGAACGAATGAGCCTGGTGTTGCAAAAAGCATCATTCTCGCCAATTATTTATGACATGGTGGATTACTCCAACGCTATTTTTGACCCGGACGTCAATTTAATTGGTCAGACAGCTAACTGTCCGGTTCATATTGCCGCCATGCACTTTAGTGCACGTGCCTCACTCAAACGATATCCAATAGAAGAGCTAGGTCCCGATGATGTCATCATCCTGAACGATCCTTATGATGGAGGCACTCATACTCCTGATGTCACCATGACTATGCCTGTGTTCTATGACGGCATTTTGCTTGGCTTTGCAGTCAGCCGAGCCCACTGGACTGATGTCGGTGGTGGTTTTGACACCCACATTGCCGGGGAAGGTCTACGTCTGCCTCCGTTGATGCTCTACAAGGGAGGCAAACCTAATACAGAACTTATTGAAATTATCAAGAATAGCACACGGACACCTCAGTACATTGAGGGTGACATCCAGGCGCAACTAGGTGCTCTGCGGGCCGCCCGCGATGAATTTATGCGACTCGCAGACAAGTACGGAACGGATGTTTTAAGGCAAGGGATGCGAGAAGTTCTCGACTACACTCAGGAGATGACCAAAGAAGCAATTAACCGAATTCCCGATGGTGAGTACGAGGCGAGCGATTATATCGACAGCGATGGATTCACCGATAATCCTGTCCAACTACGTGTCAAAATCACTGTTGCTGGAGATCGGATCGGGGTTGATTTTACAGGAAGTGATCCCATCGCAATTGGTCCAATTAACTCTCCTTACGCTAACACGGCCTCGGCGGTCTACTATTCTTTAAAGTTCTTTCTCAATCCCGAGGCACCAGCAAATGCAGGGATGTACAGACAGATCGATTTGACTATTCCTGAGAATACCTGGCTCAATCCCCACTGGCCATCGCCGACACTTGGATGCACAACCGTAGCCTCTTCAAAGATCACCGCAGCCATCTGGATGGCACTGGCCAAGGCGATTCCTGAACGCATTGTGGCTCCAACTTGTTCTGATGCGAACTGGTATGTGGCAAGTGCCACTGATCCGGCGACAGGTGATTTGCATATCTTTACTGATTTGCCTGCCGGGGGATGGGGTGGAACACCCACTCACGACGGAATGCATGTCACAATGGACCCTCTGGGAAACTGTCAGAATCTCCCTGCTGAGATAGCTGAACTCCTATTTCCTATACGATACAATTCGTTTGAAATGCGGACTGACTCAGCCGGGGCCGGACGCTATCGTGGTGGTGTAGGCGTACATGTTGAAGTAGAGTTCCTTGGACGCGGCGAGATGATCTGGATGGAGTGCTCCCGAACCCGCAAAGGCTCGCCAGGAGTTAACGGGGGACTACACTCAGCACAGCAAAGACAGCTGCGGAAAACTCGCGAAGGTGAGTTAGAAACGATTGGTGGATTAGCAGATGACGGGACATGGCATCCACAAATGCTAGGGGGCATTCAATTTCAGCCTGGCGAATCGTTTGTCTTCGAAAGCACCGGTGGTGGCGGCTGGGGCGATCCCCTAAGCCGTGACCCTGAACTTGTGGCCCAAGATGTTCGTGAAGAAATCGTTTCAAAGGCTCAAGCAAGCAATCTATACGGTGTGGTGCTTACTGCCGATCTTAAACTCGATCAGGCGGCAACTAGAGCAAAACGTACAGAAGCACGTAATAAACAATAGCCAAGGGATTTACTGGTAGAAAATTGAATATCAAAAAAGATTGAGGGAGTGGGATCACAGCCTACTTCCTTTTTTATTCATTAGTTACTTTGTTTTTGTTTGCTGCATCAAAGTCAAATATTTGTTAGGGATTTAATTTCTATCCGTGGTTACACACGAAGGAGGAATTTGTGATGACAAATTTCAAGAACCTATTTAGTCGTGTTGAAATTGGCAATTTAGAACTTAAAAACAGAATTATGACTACAGCTCACCAAACGAATCATGTGAAAAATGGCATCCCGACTTCGGAAATGGGAGCCTACCATGAAGCACGCGCTAAAGGCGGAGCCGGTCTTATCATTCTTGAGGCAGCTGCTGTGCACACGTCAGGCATGCTGACCACTAAAACAATTGCGGGTTACGATCCACACGTAGTTCCTGCATATTCCAAAATTGCTGAACGAGTACAACCATACGGATCAAAAGTTTTCGCCCAGTTGTTTCACGGGGGAAGAGAAGTGATATCGAGCGATTACCGTAATGCTGCATGGGCTCCTTCAGCTGAACCTAGTTTGCGTTTTGGGGCTATGCCCAAGCCCATGAGCCTTGAGGAAATCGAGGAAGTCATTAAAGGGTTTGCAATATCAGCTAAATTAGCTAAAGAAGCTGGGCTTGATGGGGTGGAGATTTGCTGTTCCCACGGCTACCTGCCATCACAATTTTGGTCTAGTCATACCAATCATCGAACGGACCATTATGGCGGACCTTTTGAGAATCGTATGCGCTTTATTCTTGAAGTAGTGGAACGTGTGTGGCTGGCAGTTGGTGAAGATTACACGGTGGGAATCCGGATGAGCTCCGACGAGATGACCATGGACGGAACGACAATAGCAGATGCTGTAAAGATTGTGGAATATTTGGTGGATCGGGTTCGACTTGACTTCATCAATGTTACAGCCGGTGACTCAAGCACGTATTCAGGTTCCACTCATATTGCACCACCATCCCCTGTAAAGCATGCCTATCTGTCCTCCCATGGGTTTAAAATTCGAATGGCAGGTGCAGTTCCTGTCTTCATTGGATCGCGTATTATTGACCCTGTGGAAGCGGAGAAAATTGTGGCAACCGGAAAAGCCGATGTCATAGGGATGACTCGGGCGTTGATTGTTGATCCCGATATGCCGAATAAGGCCTTGAGGGGGGACGTTCAAGCCATTGACGCATGTATAGGTTGTCTTCAAGCATGTATCGGCCATTATCATAAAGGGCTTACTATTGGATGCGTACAAAATCCGATCGCTGGTAAAGAGGAGGAGTTGCTTCCGCTTATCGAGCGTTCAAGGTCAAAACAGCGTGTCATCGTTATAGGAGCAGGACCGGCAGGGCTGCAAGCTGCTCTCACGGCCGATGCGCAGGGACATGATGTTACTCTGATGGATCAAAGCAAAGAGATTGGCGGACTATTGCGAATAATGCGTCGAGCTCCCATGCGACAGGAATTGGCGGAAACTATGCTGGATAATTATTTACGAAAGTTATCAGCAAGTAATGTAGATATCCGGTTGGGACAAAGAGTTACCTCTGAGAATCTATCGGAGCTTAAACCTGAAGCGATTATCTGTGCTGTAGGTTCTAGACCTTACCTTCCGCACGTTGAAGGTATCAATGATTCACGTGTCATATTGGTTGACAATCTTTTTAGCGGGAAACCTGAAGCGATTGGGCCTCGAGTGTTGGTATTTGATTTTGGTGGAGACTGGCCGGCAATTGAAGCGGCTATATTCCTAGCAGAAAAAGGTCATGAAGTAACACTGATCACCTCTAAGCTTCATATCGGGCAAGAGGTTCATCAGTATCTCCGAAATGAATATTTGAAGAAACTGTATCAACTAAACGTACATCTCCGGCCACATTTTGATTTTGGGGGAATTCGTAACGACCATGTAATCATCCGAAATCTATTTTCGCATGATGCTGAAGAGATAGAAGACTGGGATAATGTTGTCTTATCATTAGGTCGTGTCCCCAATATAGAACTATATGAGCAAGTTAAAGGCATAGCCCCGTTTGTAGAACTGATAGGGGATTGCCTGGCACCCCGTACGATGGAAGAAGCCACCTATGAGGGGATGATATCAGCTTTAAATGTAGGTATCAGGCAAACTAAAATGCAAGTATAAGGATCCATATGTTATTGAAATTAAATACAAAAAAACGTATCAGTACGTTATTAGCCTTTTATTTAATTTTCTATATAATAAGTTGAGTTTTTCAAATTTTTAATTAAACAGATTGAAATATTCTGAAAATTCAGCTATGATGTTAATAGCATTCCGATGACAGCAATAAGCCCTGCTGCATAGCCGGTTTGTTTTATACTGAAAATCATAGAATTGACTTTGTTTACTTGATCTTCTTTTGCAGGAAGACAAGCCTTGGATAAGAGTCAGTAAAACTTTCAATGTATAGACATTGTTTGTTTTTGCTGACTCTTTTTATGTACCGAAAAGACAAGAAAGAGGTGATTTAATGGGAATGGCTCTGGAAGGCATTAAAATCATTGATTTATCCCGTGTATTAGCAGGTCCTTTTTGTACGATGATTCTTGGTGATTTGGGAGCCGAAATCATCAAAATTGAACACCATGAATCAGGTGATGAAACCAGGTCATGGGGTCCCCCGTTTACTAGCGGGGAGAGTGCGTACTATTTATGTGCAAACAGAAATAAACAAAGCATCACACTTAATTTAAAATCGGAAAAAGGAAAAGAAATTTTTACTAAGCTAGTATCTTCTGGAGATGTGGTGGTACAAAATTTCAAAACAGGAACGTTAGACAAGATGAATCTGGGTTACGAGCAACTAAAAGCCAGTAATCCTAAATTAATCATGGCCTCTATTACAGGTTTTGGTTTAAACGGCCCTTATAAGGATTTACCTGGGTATGATTACATTATTCAGGCAATGAGCGGACTAATGAGCATCACTGGTGAAACGGAAGGCAGCCCAGTCAAAGTAGGAGTTGCAATTGCAGATGTGTTAACGGGTTTATATACCTGCATAGGGATCTTAACAGCTTTGTACCATCGAGAAAGAACTGGTGAGGGACAAGAAATTGATATTTCTTTAATGGATTGCCAGGTCTCTTCTTTAATTAATGTAGCAAGTAATTATTTATGCAGCGGAGTTGATCCTGTGAGAATGGGAAATCAACATCCAAATATTGTGCCGTATCAAGTGTTTCCTGCAAAGGACGGTGAACTTGTAGTTGCGGTTGGTAACGACAATCAGTTTCGTAGATTCACTAAAATATTGGAACGGCCGGATTTAGCGAATATGAAGGAATTTTCAACTAATGAAGCACGTATTCACAATAAAAAACAATTGATCACCATATGCGAAGAGCTGTTGATGATGAAGACAAGAAAAGAATGGAAAGAACAGTTTGATAGAGAAGGGATTCCTAGCGGTCCTATTAACACTATTAAAGAAATGTTTGAGAACCCCCAGGTAAAGGAGCGGGATATGGTGATAGAAATGGATCATCCTACAATTGAGAATCTAAGGTTAACTGGTTCTCCTTTAAAACTATCAAAAACACCGGTTACTATGAGAAAATATCCCCCATTATATGGGGAGCATACTGACTCTGTTCTGCTACAGATGGGATACAGTAAAGAAGATATAGCGGATTTTAAACTAAATAAAATCATTTAGGAGGAATCTTGATATGATGAACTTTGAACTGACGGAGGAACAAAGAAGTGTTCAGAAAGTAGTGAGGAAATTTGTTGATAAGGAAATCATCCCCTATATTCGGGAGTGGGATAAAAATGGTGAGTTCCAGCCATCTATATTAAAGAGATTAGCGGATTTACAGCTTATGGGTGTCTGTATACCTGAGGAATACGGCGGAGTTGGAATGGATTATAATACATTAGCCATTGTTTGTGATGAGTTGGAGCGCGGAGATACAGCATATAGGACGGCTGTTTCTGTACACACCGGGTTGAATAGTATGACTTTATTGCAATGGGGAACAGAAGAACAAAAACAAAAATATCTTGTTCCTCAAGCCCAAGGAAGAAAAATTGGCGCATTTGGGCTCACAGAACCGAATGCAGGGTCCGATGTAGCAGCAATGAATTCTACTGCTGTTCGAAATGGAGATCATTATATATTAAACGGTGCTAAAACTTGGATCTCTCTTTGTGACATCGCAGACCATTTTCTTATTTTCGCCAAAACAGATTCCAGTATGGGGCACCAAGGAATCACTCCATTTATTGTGGAACGGACATTTGAAGGAGTAGAAACAAAAGCAATTAAAGGAAAATTAGGCATTCGAGCCGGAAATACCGGAGAAGTCATTTTAAATGATGTTAAAGTTCCTATTTCCAACAGGCTTGGGGAAGAAGGAGAAGGATTTAAAATTGCAATGTCTGCTTTGGACAACGGACGTTTTACGGTAGCAGCTGGTGCTTGTGGACTCATTAACGCAAGTTTGGAGGCCAGTCTAAAATATTGCCATGAAAGGAAAACATTTGGAAAGGAAATCGGCAAGCATCAACTGGTACAGCAAATGATTGCAAAAATGAGCTCGAATCTTGAAATTTCCAGGCTCCTTGTTTATAAAGCTGGTTGGTTGAAAAACGGAGGGGAACGTAATACAAGAGAAACCTCTCTAGCCAAATGGTTTGCTTGTGATGCTGCTTTCGACGCTGCAAATGATGCCGTGCAAATCCATGGTGCATATGGTTACTCTGATGAATACCCTGTTGAGCGTTACTTGAGAAATTCCAAAGCTCCCGTCATTTATGAAGGGACAAGAGAAATTCATACAATCATGCAGGGTGAATATGCCCTTGGCTATAGAAATGATAAGCCGCTTCGTCAAAAGCTGCCTGCTTGGCCTTTCGGGGAAGTTTCAGTTCATTAATCGTATGAAAGGTAATGTAAAATCACCTGCACAACGCTTAAACTGCTATAATTTATTGTATACATCCAGTGAAAAAAGAAGGGACCGGTTCTATGAATACATATTTTATAGCAGGGCATGCGAAACTTCCTCAAGGCATGGCGGCAAGGAGTTTATATGATTCAGTAACGATCACATTGGAACTCGACTTTAAATACGGGGTCATCATCGATGCATCTTGTACACTTGCAACCGAGCACGGGAGGGAATATATTCGTCAATTGCTCCGTGGCTATAGTCTTGATGAAGGTGTTGATCAGTTAATAGAAAGGATACAAAAGTATTATCGTGGAAAAGCAAGCCAAGCCATTCAAGCTGCTATAAAGGATGTTTATAACCAGTTTGAGCTCGTTTCAACCTCTAAAATTTAACAGGTAGCTATACTTAATATTCGTCACTTTCATTCGATCGTGCAGATAAAGGATACCAAAAACTTGACCATCTTTTTGTGAATTCTTATAAAAGTAATAAAGAAAAGGCGACATGTGAGTCTGTGAGTCGCCTTTCTATCTTATCCTTTCATCAAAAATCTTCGTGCGGCAAGCTTTGTGGTGCCACTCATGGCCCCCATCATACCTCTGCCTGAGCCACTTGAATACCACATGTTTCGCAACACCGACGGACTCTTTATTAAAAGGATACAGCAGCCCATTAGCAATAAGAAGTTAAAGAACGTAATGTTCTCATTAATTAAGATGCTAAGAGCAGCAATGAACAAAAAAATCTTTGCCAGTATCGTAACAATCTGGCTTAGTAATTCTCGCCACCAAACCCCTAGATATTCATTGTCATCGGCAATCACTGATACACAGGCTAGGGGGCTAAGTAAGTATAGAAACATGATATCGGCATGAAATATTGCTACGGAGAACAGGAAACCGATAAATGCTACTGCAAACACTGCTAACAGTATAAGAAGGGCAGCTCCCTGAAAGTGCAGCGCTGCGAAGTTTCCGGGATCCAACATAGATTCTATTTTATCCTTGCTGATATTTTTCCCTGCAGAGATCATCCAGTTTCCGGTATTGTAGGCTACTTCTTCGAGAAGAATTTTTTGAACAAAGGGCATGGCGGGTATCAATAGCGCACTTTTTAGTGTATTTACAATGACTGGTCCGTAGGAAATGGCATCTCCAGCGGCATTCCTGGACATGACCTCAAGGATTTTATATAACACAATGGTCACGGCTATCGTTGAGGTGAGGGCAAGTATGAAGTTATTGACCTTACTAAAAAATTCGATTTCTGCATTCTGCTTTAACAATAGATCATTACAAAGTAATAGCGCCCATTCAATAAAATCTTCCAACATGCCCTGTATGGCTTCGACGATTTTTTCCTTAAAGTTAAACACACAGAATCACTCCCTATTCGGAATCTTTCACCTGTACGATCTTCCATGTGTCTTCTTGCTTCTCCGTTGTGATTGCTTTGTGATCAAAGCCGCTGCGTTCAATGTCAAATGTAAATGTCTCGTCATCCCTGTTTAGTTTAACCTCTTTGACCTTAGTATCTTGGCTAAAAAGTAAGTTTGCTTTTGTACCACCACTGGGCGTATCTTCAGCTTTATTTATTGTGAGTAAATACAGTAACCGATTTTGATCGTCTTTACTTAAATCTCCTGATAAATTTTTATTATTTTTGTTTTGAATTTTTTTCCATGCAATGGGATTAGCAGCATCTCTATTAGTTGCTGTAGCCAACTTCTCTTTATCTTTAAACGAGGTTAAAACACTGTTAACCGCTTCTGTTGCTTTCTTCTTTTCTACTTTAGGATCAAACTTTTGTCCATTTGGCCCTCCGTTACAAGCTACAAGCATCATCACGATGATGAATGATAAAATGATTTGTACGTTTTTCATTTTTTTTAGCTCCCTTCTTGGTCTGATGTATCAGATGAGGACATTCCTGCAAAGAAGCTCATAGCCAATTCTTCTTGTCTTTGCGCTTCAATTTCAGCTTTCTTTGCTTTGGACACTTGTAATCTTGCTTCCTCTTTGGCTCGTTCTGTTTCTCTCTCCTCACTTCTTCTATATTCCTCATGTTGCTTTTTTTGCCCTTCAAACCATTGGACCACTTCTTTCGTAGGATTGTTCTGGTAAGCAAACTGACTGACTCGAAAAGTGTTGGTGACGTTCGGGAAAAGCTCAAACTGTTTTGTTTTCTGGGCTTTAATCGGATATTTTCCAGTGATCAGGACTATGGACTCGTTGGGATGCATCGTCAAGATCTCATCAACGTTCATTAAGTTACGGGCCGAATAAGAATAACTTTCAGAAGAGGAGGAGCTAGGTGATTTACCCCTCGATTTGGAAGAGGAGCCCGTTTCCATCTTGGCCGTAGTTTTACCCATTAGCTCAGAGAAGTACTTTGCGGTGGTTTCATTGACGTTTCCGAGACATATCTTTATCCCGCAATTTCCTAAGATAGACTCCGCTTGTTCTCGCCCGTACTTTTCCTGAAGCTGGGTAATGTTTTGGACGATGGTACAGACCGCTATGCCATACCCCCGGCAAGTGGCCAGGAATCGTTCATAGTCCGGGAATTTACCCAGGTTTGCGAATTCATCGAGAATAAAGACGACCGGCTGAGGCAGGGAGGTGTTATGTTTTGCTCCCACCTTATAGAGCTCCTGAAACATCTGATTAAAGAAGAGGTTAATGAGTCCTTCCCAGGTGGTATCCATCACGGGAATAATGACATACAGGGCAATTTTTCGTTTCCCTACATCTCCTAAAAAGAAGTCGGAGAAACTGGAGAATTCCGAGACCGAGCTCGAGGTAAAATCTCCGATGGTGGTAAGCAAAGAAATAATGATGTTTGCTCGGGTTTTCTCTTGTGACTTTTTGAATCCCAGTTCATAGGCTCTTCGAGCGGGATGCGCTTTTTCCAGTTTTAAAAACTGGTCGTCTAAAGCACTTGTACTGTCTTCACTTTCTTCGGGATCAAATTCTTGCAAGAAGTCCAGCACCCCACGCATGTTTCTTTGGTGAGGCGGCAACTCATGAACAGCATATAGTATTAACGCTTTTAACAAGCTGAACTGCGCGTTATACCAAAAGTCCTTTCGTTTCGGGTCGTTTTTGGAGGAAATGATGGTGTTCGCCACCGTGGAAGCTTGAATTTCCTCTCGTACATAATCAAACGAATTGTAGCGGTCGGAATAACTCATTTCCATAAAGTTAACGACATGTACCTCATAGCCCTGGTTCCGCTTTACAGCGGCTGTCATTTCATAGACTTCACCTTTTGGATCGGTGACGACAATGGAGCACTCTTTTTCGTGTAAGACATTTGTTACCACATAACTTTGGGTTTTGGATGACCCAGGTCCCCCGGAGACAAAATGATTTCGATTCGGAAGGGTGGAGGAGGTGGGTTGTATGAGAATGGACTGATTCACCATGCCTAAGATCAATCCGTTATGGTTTTGATAAGCCGTCTTCATTGCTGCTTCACTCCTTTCTGTGATCGATCATACTCGCTTCTAAGTCTTTCATGAGTTGTTGGGGGGCCACACCTAAGGTTTCACCGTGCGTGAATATTTCAGAAGGAAGGGCAAACCGGCTGGAGCCATGCACGCCGTATTTATCGGCTAACTCATATTGGGTTTTCCTTCGGTTGCTTATAAAGGCTATATAGAAAGATAGGATAATGGCACTGGGGCTGCCGAGCAGAAACAAAGGGTTTTTTTCTTGGATCATTTGTGTAGATTGAAGGATGGGGTGTTGGATATTTTGCAAAATAAAATTTAGAAAAGCCTCTGTAGACAATTGGCTTTTTTGTTCTGCGATAAAAGGCAGCAACCCGGCGATGTTAATGGCGATGAGCTGTAAAATCAGCAGTGAAACAATCCATACCATCAGTCGGTTTCTGAACTTCTTCATGAAAGGTTCACCCCTTTAGTTTTCTTCAATCGGTTCGAAAGCTCCCATTAATTCCAGTTTATCGATAACCCAAACATTCTTCTCTTGAACTACCGTGACTTCATACATTTGATTTTTACGAGGAAACTTGCTTCCGTTCACTGAATACGCGGTCTCCATGTTGACCAATGCTTTGACTTTCTCCGTATCTAAAGCGGTAAGGTATACTTCAAGCGAACTGACTGTATTTGAAAAATCAATCTGCGGGCTTTCCATTTCCCCTGATGCCTGTAACTTTGAGATCACAGAATCTGCTAATCGATTCTTTACCTGGTCAAAACGCGAGGTATATGTTTTGTTATCATAGGTAAAGAGAGTGGTGAACGTATCTTTTACAAAACGTTTGATATCTTCACTATGTTCCATCTCATACTTCGCCGAGTTCTCTTTATAATCGTTTAAGGATTTTTCGTTTTGTTTCGCTTTACTTTTCAACTGTGCTACCGAGGCTTCCGATTGCTTGTGTATTTCACTCGCTTCACTGACAATGGTTCTTTGGCCTGCGTACATAAAGCCAAGCAATACATTTGCCAGGAGGGAGATGCCAAGTATCGTAACCAAGAATTTTGTCATGGAAGTTCTCCTTTCTGGGATACTAATGAGCCATCCGGCCAAACCCGGCTAAGTGTTGGTTCCAGTAGGACGCTTCTGCATTATGAAGACCGATGCCCGATCCGTTGGAGTCAAACATCTTCCCGTTGCCGAGGTAGATGCCGACATGAGTAATGTATTGATCGGTATCATAGGTCCCTGTAAAGAAAATCAAATCACCCGGTTTTGCTTCCGTCGGAGGGATTTTTTTAGACGCGTTATACTGCAACTGTGCCGTTCTTGGCAATTTAATCCCGGCCTTGTTAAATGCCCATTGTGTGAGGCCTGAACAATCAAACCCGGTGGAAGGGTGAGCGCCTGCCCAGACATACGGCCAGCCGGTGTATTTCTGAGCTTCTTTTAAAACGGCAGAGTAGACTTGTTTTCCGAGCGGTGAGAGATCCGCTCCGCCAGGCCCGCCTCCTGCTGCGATCAGATTCCTCATGACTTTTTGAACATAGGTATAATCTCCATAACAGTACGGTGCACGCCAATCCGTACACCTCCAGCCGTGTTTTTTGGTTTGATCGATGGAGAAGACTTTGGCCAGTTCAACCGAATGCTTATTCCCCTTTGCGGCGACAAAACCTATATAACCAGATCCATAATTATAGGACTGTACAATGGCTGCAAAGTCCACGCCCGCCTTTTGTCCGGTTTCTAATACCGATTTAAAATGCTTTACGCCCAAATCGACCGATTGAACAGGATCCTGAATGGCGTTAGGAGGGAGTCCAATGGACTCGGAGCTTTGCATAATATCCAGCGTTGGAGAGCTTCCGATCTCCTGGTACATTAAGGCTAAGAGAAAGTCGGTGTACTCCGGAATGCCATACTTTGAGGTATATTCACTGACCAAGGGTCTCCATTTTTCAATTTGAGGCGGAACGTTAGCTTTCCCAAAAGGGGAAGAGATAGTATCTTCGGATTGCCGAGAGATGTTTACGCTAAATAACAGCCCGGCCATAAGAATCAATGCAAAGACACTGCCGATGAGAATAGGCTTCCAGTTACGAACAATAAATATCGTAGACTTGACGGTGACCGTTACGGCTGCCATTCATTCTCACCCCAGTTCTTTGGTTACTTGCTGAAGCTGTGCTTTTAGTTCTTGAAGTTCAAGGTTTTTTGGTTTCAGTTGTTTCTTTTTGAGGTTCTCTTTGACCTTTTTCTGGTCTTTAATGTCTTGTATTTGTTTTTCAAGAACCGTGATTTTGTTCTTTAATTCCGTTTGTTGGACGATGTTTCCTAATTGTTTGTTTCTTAGCCGTTGATTTACGTTTTTTGCATCGGACAGGTCTCCATGTGCCACAAAGGCTTTTCCTATTCGTAGCAATTGATCCTTATCCTTAGTAAAGGATTGTTCAGAGAGAAGAACACCATAGTCATAACTCACAATCTTTTTTTCTAGCTGCAAATAGGAACTGTCAGCCTTTAGCTTTAAGATCTCCTGTTCTTTATGACGCTGGTAGAGTCGTTTAATTGTGGCCTTTAATAGCTTGGGATTGGTATCAATCGCTTGTTGATAGTCTCCGTGATCAAAGTACAATTGAGCCAACTGTTTCTTGGACCCATGGTGTTGCTTTAAATGGGTAATCGCTCCTTCATAGTTGTCCTCACTTAGCAGTCTATAAAACTTGGATTCTTGTTTTTCTTTATTAAGGTCCTTAGCGTACGCGGTTTCCACTTTATGCACGGTGTTTTGCTGCAAGAGAAAACTTCCTCCAAACGCTGATAAACATACGGCTGCGCATAAAGCTGTCCATAACCTTTTTTGCTGTCTCAGGCGGGATTTTTCCTGTTCAACTTGAAAGAAATGTTCGGTTTCTTCTTTTGTTAGTCGGTTAAACAAGAGCGTTTTTAGTTCTGCAAGAGAAGCCGCATTAGCAACCTCAAAAAAGAATGCCTCTTTTTCTTTTTTCAATACCTTTTCTTTATCTCGTTTATATTTTTCATAGGTAAAACGAGAAAACAGGGAAAGAATCAAAATTTTATATTGTTCAAGGGCTGACGTTTGATCATAAGGCAGCCAACGGTTACTTCTGTAGAGAAACTTAATGGTTTTTAAATCTTTAAAGAAGATGTTCCTTGGATGCAGGAGGACCTTCTCTGAGAATGTTCCTAGCGGATCGGTTTCAAGCAAGGTGTAAAGAAGAGAAAGTCGCATTACCGTCGAGTAGTTTTTGACGACGGTAAGAGGCTGATATTCATCCTCTATTTCATAGTTCAGCAAAAAGCGGTCATTCTCTTTATTGATGTCAGAGAGCTGAAAAAAGTAGGGAGAGGGTGCTTTTAGATCTTCTAAATCTTCCGTTCGTTCTCCCACCACCTTGTCTTCTCCAATCTCCAGCCGGTAATGTTTTTCTTTTGAGATGAATAGGGTTCCGTGTTCAAATAATTGAATCTTCATTGATTCGTCCCTCCTCTCATAACACAAAATGACGAACTTCTTCTTTTTCGATTGGTGTCATTTCATTTCGGGCTTCATAATTCGGAATCTCGTCGGGGTCCTTTCCGTATTTCTCCCAATACCGCTCCCGATTCCATAACCGAAGTTCCTCCTGTGTGAGTTCCACCTTGATAAAGGCACGCTGGGAACCATAGACGAGTAACGCTTCTCCCTGCCGTTTGGCACGCAAAAGGGAGATTTCCTCATCAGAGAAGGAGAGGTTGATTTTATGAATGACATCGTCCACCCCTTTATTGTCCAGTCCAAACAGCACTTTTGTATGGCTATTTTCCACCATAGCCGCTCCCAGGTTATCGACGGTATCTAACACATCGATGATCTGCTGGGTACCGGCAATCGCTCCTGCATTGTATTTTCTGAACCGTTTGTAGGCCTGATAAAAGAATCTCATGGAGTCTGGGTTTTTGGATAAGAAATGAAATTCATCAATGAACACATAGATGAGCTCCTCACGGTTCTTGGTCACCTCATCCCATAGAAATCCAAAGATATTAAAGTAACATGCCGCCTGGACATCGACTTCATTTTGCAGCGCTTTTAAATCAAAAGAAAACAAGGAGTTGGTGATGTTGACATTGGTATGTCCGTTGAAAAGAGAGTTGGAGCCATAAACATAGCTCTCCAAGATGAAATAAAAGTCTTGAATTTTTTCGTAGCGTTCAAGGTCTGTCGTCTTGAGTGCTCCTAAGTCCTCATAAAAGTCTTCGAGTATGGGAAAGGATGTTGAGGTTAAGGTCTTAAGATCAAGCTCTTCATGGATAGAGAATCGATCATAAAGCTGCGTCAGCATTTTATCCAAAATGCTGGATTCGACTTGAGAGAGATTAGGCTTTAATACTTTAAAGAAGGCTTTGAGGCGCTGCACTTTTTGCTTCACCAAATCTTTAACAAAATCCGTATTGCCATGAAATTCTTCCGTATCGGTAATTTCAGTTGTGAAAATTTCCAACGGGTTAATTTTTGTGCCGCTGTTTGAACTGAGATGCACCACTTCTCCTCCAAGGAGCTTCACAATTCGTGAATACTCGTTTTCAGGATCAATGATGTACATCTTAATCCCCATGGCAAAACATCTCAGTATTTTTTGGACCATAAAAGTGGACTTCCCAACCCCTGAGGTACCGATGACCACCATGTTTTGGTTTAAGGTGCGCTGTGTATCAAGGTAGTCGATCGCGACTAAGGAATTGGTGGTTTTGTTTATGCCTTCTACCTGTGCCATTGGCGAAAGGTAACAGATTTCTGAGTCATCAAAGGGAAAGAAGGAAGACGCTGTTTCACTGTTGCACATTTGGTAGGTGTACTCTTTAAGTTGGTTATCCCCTAACGGCAAAGCGGACCAAAAGGCCATCGGTGTACAGTAATGGGGATTTAAGGCTTTCATTCTTAGTTTGGTCAATATACGCTGCACGTTGTCTTCTAAGGATTTTAGATCATCCAAAGAGAGGGCTTGAAGAAATATGTACGTATAGAGATACATAAAGTTGGACCGGTTAGATAGTACCTGGTTCAACTGGTATCTGGCACTGTTTATTTCAGATTGCAACTTAATCCGAGTAGCGGGGTCCCGTGTTTTTAAGAGTTCAGCTTCTTTATTTTTTATAGAGTCATTGTAGTAATCAATCATTCCTTCGGCATTGGCCGGTTCCAAATACTGAACGAAGGAGATATTACCTTTTAAGCGCTTAAGATCAGAGAGCCAGTTTCCTTTCTGTTCCTTCGGATAGGAGACGACCGCCAATACTTTAATAAAGTTGCCACCACTTTCAATAAAGTTTTTGTTCTCTTTCCAGACAAAAGGGTATATCGCATTGAGTTCTTCCTTTTCTAACACGGAGTGCAACAGATCATGCGGGCTACTTGGCGGTTCTTCTTGTGTTTTAGACGGGAACCATTTGGTGAGAAACAATCGCGACATCTCCTTTCCCTCTTTTATCCGTAGAGTTTGGACATTTCAAAGTCAAAGTAACGGTACAACACGGATAACATGTCTTTTTCAGACAGTCTGCTGATCGTGAGATCATAAGATTCAAAAGTAGAGCGCAAGGAATTAGTGATTTCCTCTACCTTTTTCGTGAGGATACTTTCCGCGCCTTCTAAATCCTGGAGGGTGCGTTTTTTGATTCTTTCACGTACGACAACGAAATGCTGCTTGGTCGACATTTCGTCTTTTATCCGAATTCCCTGGTAATGATCGATGTAGGAGGCGATCAGCGTTCTCCTGTAGTCGTTTTTCTGCTTTTCTTTGTTTTCCACCTCATTTAGGTATCTTTTTTTCCATCCTAACGTATAGGAACGCAGATCCACTGGGACCGTCATAGAGATGGTTTGCATTTGATCATGAACCTGGCTCATTAAGAAGGATCCATAATCTTCAAAGATCCGATTCTGTTCGTATTCTGCCAGTAGGTCCAGATTGATGCCACTTACTTTCAAAATCGATGTTAAGTAACCATTCTTTAAAAGTACAAAGTCTTTATACAGACCTTCAATGATGCTGACATCCTGAATGGTCCGCTGCCCCTTTTTAATGAGGGTATCGACTTCATAATCAAATTCTGTTTTGTTTTTGGCGTTTTTAGGCATCGTAATCATTCCTCTGGTTAGGCCTGATAAAATACAGTTTTTGACGGCTGGTGTAGTTCAAAACACGTTTTAAATAATTGCTGTAGGTGATATTCGGCCGGGATCCAATCGGTCGTAGAACTGCAAAGGTGAACGCGCCTAACATGATCAAGGAAGCCACAAGCATTTTGGCCATCATAAATCCAATGGAGTAGGGGGGAATTAACATGATGGCCACTGCCACTCCAATCGCGGGAAGGACAAATCGAAAAAAGTTGGCCAGCGAAAGGCCTTTGACAATGTTATACGATTTATCGACGTTATCCGGAAAAACAAAGGTTTTTCCTCGCCGGCTGTCTTCTTCTCCTAGAAGATCTTTTAAAACCTCACGAATTTCTTCTTTTGATGTGGACATGTTTCATCACCTCTTATACAAACAATTGATAAATCCAGGGAACAATCCACACGAGAGCGGCTGCTAAGGCGACTCCGCCTAATACCGTTCCGACCCCGCGAAACATGTCATTTTTGGTGTGAGGATCATCCACTCCCGGCAGCTTTTTAATGATGATAAAAATGGACACGCAAACCCCGACAATAACGACGATTCCCGTTAAAAACGCTTGTATTTGCTTCAATCCTTCTTTGACTTTCGCACCCACATCAGCTGCTAGTACTTGATCCTGTACCATGATAAATAGTAGGGCAGTGAAAAGTAATATGGGTCCGAGTTTTTTTATGGTTCTCATCCTTTCATCCTCCTTCATGTTTTTCGATTATGTCATCAAAGGAAATTTCTTGATTCAAACTCTTGACTTGTTCAAGTTTTTTTTCTTTTTGCAGTTCTTTTATGAGATCGCCTAGTCGAAGATTAGCTTCTTTTTCGGTGAAGTAAGGCGAGAGCTTTTTAATAGAACCATCACTTTTTACATGACCAATAAAAGACCCTTTAGGGTGTGAGATCACTTCAAAGTCAGGTGCTTTGGTTTGGAGAGATTGATTTATTTCGATTCCATAAAACGAGAGAAATCCTTGGGCAACGGCTTGGCTATTCATCACTAGCTCATTAAACGCTAGAGTTGCCCTGTTTTTTGCTAGCTTCATCCACTTATCTTCAAGGTCTGGAAGTTTAATGTGATGGTCGGTTCCGTCTTCCTTAAGCGTGAGTTCAACATGATCTTGCTTTTGTTCAAGTTGGTTGATCGTAACGGTTTTTCCCATTAAGGATACGGGAAGAGACTTGTCTTCCAACGTCTGACGGAGGGCCTTCTTTTTTAGTTTAGGATTCTGTGCCAAATCATCTTTAAGAATAGAGATCCTTAGTTTTTCAAGGCTCTTATGGGTGCGGAAGGGTTTCATGGATTGTCCCGTAAATAAAAGGAGACGAAAATGCTTATTTTCTTTTAAGGAAAAAACCTGTTCATTTTGTTGTATCCAGAATGTTTCTCCTCTGAACTTCTCAAATTGAGTTGTTCCAAATAGGTGGAGTAGAAGATCTTCTTTGGACTTAAACGATGTTGTCACCTTGTGCGATTTTTTCCCCTCTTGGGTTACCACACCCCAAACGTTATCTTCATGTTGGTAGACATCAAATGAGCTATTGTTTTGTTCATAAGGAAATCGGTCTATGAGCTCACAAGTAAGTTGAAACCATTCAGGCTGTTGTTTTAGTGCCAGATTGTAATAAAGAGTGTATTCTAATTCCGCTTTGTAAGCTTTAGATAAGGAAGGCTGGTCCTGCCGCATCTGTTCTAGGCTTTGTTGAATTAGCTTATTCCTGTCCCCGTCTTTTTGTTTGTTGGATTGTTCAATCAATTGGAGGATATAGTCTAAGATCGTTACCATGGAGTCGTTAACGGTTTGTTCAATTACTTCATTTCTCATCGCCTCATTACCTTTCAAGTTGATTTGGCTGATTGTATGTTAAGAAAGAAGTGTTATGTATGGAACGTTTTGGTTAGTGATAGGATTAGGTTTTGATGGAGGAGCACTTGGATGTATGAAGCATCTGGTGCTATTTCTTTGTGTGGTAGAGTTCAAGCATTTCTCTAAGCTGAGCTTTTTCAGTGGCAATAAAGTATTTTTGATCCCATAAATTTATGCCGTGCTGCACTTTCGATTCCGGAAACTCCTTGTACATAAATCTTGCGGAACCTCCTTTAAGTGCCTTCATGATATTAGGAATGTAATGGGTTGTTTTACATAGAATCACCAGGTTAATTCGAGCACCTTGGATGGTTAAATCTTTAATCACAAACGCGTGACGCTCGGACACATGATGTATATAGTCGGTAAGAAACGCTATTTCATTCTCTTGTAGATGAATATCGTTATGTGTAGAAAAACTAATATGATATTGCAAAAAAGAAGTGTGATATTTGCTTGAAAATCCTTGCGATAGTAGCATTATTTACTCCTTTTCTATAGTAATAGATGTCTAAATATCATATTTCACCTATACAGGTTTATTTTACCAGAATATTAAAACAATTCCTAGTGGTCCAATAAAAAGGGGAAAAAGGTCTTGGGAATAGGAAGAAAGACCAATTAAGAGAGAGGGTAAAACATTATTTAGAAATAAAAAAAGGGAATAGAGGGAAAGAAGCTAAAATGCAGGGGAGGTTTTGAAGAGCAGCAGCATCCTCCCATTTTTCTCACCACCTTTCATACTACCTATACGTATAACATCAAGTATCGTTTACAAGAAGAGGGAGTAAACATAGCTGTTTTGCAAGAATCCGAAAGCTATACCGTGCCAAATGCTGCCTCCACTTACACAGTGAACCCTAGTCTAACGTGGAATCGTACCATTACGAACTCGGTTACTTATTCAGTGGAAATCGTTTTTAGTGTAATCGCTCCGGCTGGGACTACCGTAACCGTTCAAACTCGATCTTTAAATGCCATTGTTTTTTGATTTGGTTTTTGACAGTTTTTCGTTTGCGACTTTAAGTTCAAAGTCTGGATGATAAGATATAGAGTTTATCATTGGGATTCTTCTCTAACTGTGCAACCTGAAAGGTATTAAATAATATATTACTCATATTTGATCCCCCGAATATCTAATCGTGTTGATTATAAACAAGTTTAAGGAATAGGAACATAAAAAAACCCGACTAGGGGTTTTTTTAGCTGTCCATTATTCAGGTTAAGTTCAAATAAAGAACGGTTTTTTTATTAACTCTTATTTAACATGGTTTGCTGTTGTTCCTCTCCAAGCGCCTTTCTTTCTCGTATAAAGTTCATGGCTGCCAAAAACAGACCTGACACAATCAGTAATAAAACGAGACCTGTTAACTTTTCAAGTAGGAGGTCAGCATGGCATTTTTAACGATTCGAAGTTTAACGAAGTCTTATCAGACAAACCGGGTTTTAGACCATATCGATATCGAGATTGAAAAGGGCACTTTCCTTTCACTTCTGGGACCATCCGGTTGTGGAAAAACGACGACCATGCGGTTGATTGCTGGTTTTGAAAAGCAGGATGAGGGTACGATCTCTATTGACGGACAAGTCATTGATTTGCTACCTGCCTATAAACGAAATATTGGAATGGTTTTTCAAAGCTATGCTTTGTTACCCCATATGACAGTTGCTCAGAATGTGTCCTACGGTTTGGAACAGCAAAAAATAACAAAAGGGGATATCCGGAAGGAAGTGGCAAAGGCTCTTGAAATGGTACAATTAACCGGATATGAGAATAGAAAACCTAGACAGCTTTCTGGGGGACAACAACAGCGCGTTGCCCTTGCGAGAGCACTGGTCATCAAACCCTCCCTATTATTGCTCGATGAAAGCTTAAGCGCCCTGGATAAAAATCTCCGGACAGAGATGCAGGTTGAATTAAGAATGATTCAAAAAGAGATTGGAATTACAACAATCTTTGTCACGCATGACCAGGAAGAAGCCATGACGCTCTCGGACCGGATCGCCGTTATGAGAGGCGGCAAAATTGTTCAGATGGACTCTCCGCATTTCATCTATGAGCATCCGGCAAATACCTTTGTGGCTGGATTTATTGGCGAATCCAATTTCTTTAGAGGAAGAATCGCGGAACAGCTAGCAGACAAAGCGGTTTTTCAATTGGACAATGGTGAAAGATTTGTTTTCCCGGTCCAGCCATCCAGTCCTTCGGTCAAAACGGACAAACCTAGTATTTTAACCATCAGGCCGGAACGTATTTGCCTCACTAAGGAAGAATCATCTTCCATGAATATTAAAGGAACGATTAAATTTATTACATATGTCGGAAGTATGTCGACTTATCTGATTGAAGCGCAAGGGCAGGAAATCAAAGTTCAGCAGCAAAACGATGCAGGAAACAACTCATTCGCCAATGGGGATGAAGTCTATCTCAGTTGGAGTGCCCGGAACCAGAAGATTTTATCGGAGTAAGGAGAAATCCAATGACACAGAAGTCACAAATTCTCATATTTGGCGGAATCATTGTAGATCAATATGTAATTGTAGATCATAGTCCGGACAGAGGAGGAGATGTCCTGATTTCCGATTCTTTTTTCCGGGTTGGCGGCTGCGCCATAAATGTCGGAACAACGTTAAAAAACTTGGGAATCCAGCCTCATATCGTCTCAAATGTAGGTGATGACACATGGGGCAGGAAAATTAAAGATTATTTGGATCTACATCATTTCTCTCGTGAAGCAATCAGATTTGCAGATGATAAAAAATCCGGGTACTGTATTTCTATTGTTGAATATGACGGGGAGAGAACCTTTCTTACCTATAAAGGCTGTGAAAGTCAATTTAGCAGAGTTATGATCAGTCGGGAGCTTTGCGAGAGTGTGTCCTATGTATATGTGACTGGTTATTATTTGCTAGTGCCAGAATATGCGCATAATGTTGTCCATCAACTGACGGACTTGAAACAAGCAGGCGCTCAACTTGTGTTTGATCCGGGTCCTCTTGCAGCCTTAATAGAAGATGAAGTCCTACATTCTGTTTTAAAGCTTACCGATCTGTTGATTCCAAATTTAACGGAACTGGACATACTGGAGCGCAAACTGAAATGGGACAACATGGAAATATCTCGTTTTATAGAAACAGGTATTCGAAATGTTGTGTTAAAGAAAGGTAGTAAGGGAGCAGAAGTGTGGACGGAAGATACTTATTTCAAGGCTTCTCCTTTTGCGGTGAACAGCGTGGATACTACAGGAGCCGGAGATAGCTTCGCCGGTGGACTTTTATATGGTTTGTCAAAGGGGTATGACATGAAAACTTCCGTTAAGATAGCAAGCGCATGTGGAGCAATCACAACGACCATAATGGGACCGCATGGCGAATTCACAGTAGGCGATGTAACGGGCATGATAGAGAAAGAAGGGTGAGAGAAATAATGTTAGATAAAGCTTATGGAAGTCTGATTGCCACAGCTATCGGAGATGCGATGGGAATGCCGGCTTCATTTATGTCGCCTACTCAGATTAAAAGGGTATATGGGAAAATTACCGATTTTTTACCTCCTGATGAGGCGCAAACTGCTCATAACGCTGTGGAAGCAGGAGGCATCACCGATGATACTCAAGAAAGTTTGATCATCTCATCCGTGCTTATTGAAGCAGGACGTTTCGATACGGAATTATTCGTAGAAAAAATGAGACATTGGGCAAACGAATATAAAATGTTGGATTCAACAGTTATTGGGCCAAGCACAAGAAAGTTTCTGAAGGTCATTCTTTCAGGCGGAGATTACTTGGAAGCAGGCAAACAGGGGGATACTAACGGAGCTGCTATGAGGGTCGCACCGATCGGTATTTTCAATCATGGTAATATGGAAAAGGCGATAGAAGATGCCGTCTCCTCTGCACTACCTTCTCACGGGAGCAGGGCTGGTGTTGCAACTGCCTGTGCGATCGCTGCTGCGATTGCAAAATCGGTCGAGGGGAAATGTTCGACCCGGGAAGTCATGGAGGCTGCGATCTACGGAGCACAAGTGGGAGAACAGCGTGGTTTTGATCAGCCCGCACCGTCTGTAGCGGCACGAATCCGCTTAGCAATGGAGTTGGTGGATAGACACCGTAATAAACCTATTACCGAAATTTGCGAAAATTTATACGACTATATTGGTGCGGGAATGAAGTGTTATGAATCCGTTCCGCTGTCGTTAGGTGTATTTCATGCAGCATCTGGTGATGTGACAAAGGGAATACTATCTGTGATTAATATTGGTGATGATGCCGATACAAACGGTGCTATAGTAGGAGCACTATGTGGCGCTTACAGCGGGGCATCTACAATAAATCCGGACTGGATTGCAAAAATAGAAAGCACCAATGCGATTAATTTCAAACAAATTGCCAAAGATTTATTGGGTAGTGCAGCTGATGTTAAAGAATAATTCCTAATTATAAAAAGTACCATATCTGTGGAATGGAACATAAAAAAGTTTTGCATTGAACTTACCTAGCAATATGAGACACATATAAAACACCCTTTAGGCTGCCATAACTCTTTGGGGTGAGGTAGCCTAATTTTTCTTGAATTCTTTCCTCGTTATAGCGATAAATATAGCTATCTATTCTTGATCCTACCTATAAATTTGACTATCAGTCATTTTTCCGTTTGTTTGGTGTGAATTCGCAGGAAAAAGAGATGAGTATACCCAAGAGTTTAAACAGCATGTTTTTTTAGGCATACCAAAAATGAAAAAAGATAGTTTTGTTTTTAATCGCCGGCCTCTTCAGTGGGGCATTCGTTCGTGCTGATCTTAGTAAACATCTCGTTGGAATAATCAATGGTACATTTGGATCGTTTACCATGGGGACAGCTTTTTCTCTCTCTTTATTAATTGTACTGACTGCCGTAGTAGGCATACATCCCATTGTTGTGGTGACCATATTTGTAACAAGTATAAAACCGGAAATGATTGGGTTTAGTCCTGAATTATTTGCAGTGTTGTTATTAGCGAGTTGGGGAGTCTCCAACACGATTTCACCATCGACGGCCGTAAATAATCTACTAGCTAATCTATTGAAAGTTGATGTATTTGTGTTATCTATCCATTGGAACTTCAAGTATGTCAGCATTATGCTTTTTGTTATCCCAGTCTATTTAATTATAATTAGCGGTTAGTCAACTTAACCAGCATTGTCTTTAACAAACAGGCAATGTCTCACTGGTAAGGAAGGCGAATTAATAATTAAAGAACAAAAATATAGGAATGTTTTATAGCTGTTTTTAGTTTAGTCAAAACATGCATATGACATCTAAGTAAAAGTGGGTAGAGGGAGGAATGATTAGAAGTGAGTAGTCAAACAGTTTTGAACAATGAAAACAGTACTACCCTACCCTTTGCACAGGCTTGTGTTTCAATGTGTTTATGTGATGCGCAATGTCTCGAAATCGTTTGCACTATAAAGCCTCTCCGCCATACATTTGATTATCACCGTGTCGATCAACTGCGGATATTTTTGAATTACTTGATGAATGATGGCAAACTGATCACGCCGATACCTTGGGTATCTTCTAGTGATTTCATCTAAATAAGCAACTGCGAGTCCCCTTAGCCAACGTGTTGGAAATGAATTTAGTTCTCTTAAGTGTAAAAAGGTAATGATTGTTTCTGATTCTGGCGTTGTCCATTTCAAACGCAATATTGCTTTGTAAATTGCATGACGGTCTTTTCCTGGACTTGATTTACGGAATAGTTCTTCATTTTCAGCAGTTCCTGAACTTGATGAAGGGCTGTCGTCGTCAATGTCTAAATCTACTTCTATTTCATAAGTGCGTTTTAATAATTGGTAGTTTACTGCTTTTTCTAGCGTTAACTCCATACTACTTTTATTAATATTAGCAGTTTTACACGCAGTTTTAAATTGTCGTGTCCAAACCGTATCCTCCCATAAAGGGGACGCGATTGATACCACAGGTGCCGGCGACGCCTTCATCGGCTGCTTCTCCCATTACTACGTTAAAACCGGAGATGTACTTGTGGCGATGAAAAAGGCCACTGCCTTTGCCGCACTCAGTGTGACCAAGCGGGGAACACAGACTTCGTATCCGGATTTGGATGAAGTGGAAGAGTTTTTGAAAGAGAGAGTTTAAAGAAAAGGGGGTGAGCAGCTGTGCTGTTCCCCCCTTTTTTTGTAGAATTGAATCGTACACGATAATCCTCCTGATCATTTATGAGTATCGTAGGGTGACGAATGACTTTAAAGGTTAATTAAGTACCATTTCACTGCTTGTTTCGGACAAGAAAATATTCTCATAGAAAAGTTCATTTTTTCTACAGGCCAGGAAATACTCAATTTCGCAAAGCAGCAGATCTTCATGAATTGGAATGTGAACTAAATTCCCTTTCTTTATTTCGCTATGGAATGCAAGCGGTGGAAGAAAAGAAACCCCATTATGGTTGTGTATGAGGTCATGTACCAATTCGATTTGGTTCGTTGTAATCCTTCTTCGGCATTCCATACTCTTGAAGACAGATTGAATATGCGAAAAAGGCTTGTAGAAAATTAGATAGTCTTCTTTTAACTCTTCCAAATCCTCCAAACAGCAATTTGCCGCCAAAGGATGGTCCTGAGAGACGATGAGTCCGTATTTTTCTTTAAACACCGGATAGGATTCTATGTCTTTGTTGTTAATGGGGTCTGTAACGAATGCGAGATCAAGGATTCTGTCGTTGAGTGATTTAGCAATCAGCGATTGGTCCATAATGAGGAGATTAATATTCTGGTTGTGGACTTCATTGAGCATGTTGATTTTTTCATAGATAAATGGATGGGTTAATGCGATGGAACTTCCTACAGTCATTAAGCTATCATTGGCATTCTGGTTCAATTTGTCCTTTGCGTGTTTAAAGGTTTCCATGACTTGTTGGGCGTAAGGCAGGAACAGTTCACCTGCCCTTGTTAATTCTACACTCCGCTTCCCCGCTTTCCCTCTGACAAATAACTCCTGCCCTAATTCCTCTTCTAAATAGCGGATTCTGTTTGATATGGTTGGCTGGGGAACAAAAAGACTTTTGGCAGCTTCTGTAAAGTTTCCATTATCACAGACAATTAAAAAGGTTTCTAAATACAGCAGATTAATGAAAAACATCCCCTTTAGATTGATTATTTAGAATATTGATAATTTATAAAAAATAATATATCATTATTTACAATATGTAAATGAAAAATTACGAATAGTAAATAAAAGAGTGGGCTATTAACAAATAAAGGAGTGAACAGTAATGAATGATTTCTCCAGAATGTTGAATAGTTTAAAAAAAGATCCGTCGAAAACTTATGCTTTGGCAACCATCGTGCGTGTGGATGGTTCCTCTTATAGACGTGAAGGGGCAAAAATGCTCATTGGAAAAGATGAGAGCTATTATGGAACGATAAGTGCGGGATGCCTGGAAGAAGATTTAATTCAAAAGGCCAAGGAAGTGATTGCTTTATTTGAACCGAGAACGGTGAACTATGATTTGAGGTCGGAAGATGATCTTTCTTGGGGGCAAAGTGCCGGTTGTGATGGGGATATTGAAGTCTACATAGAGCCCATCGGTTGGGAGCTTAATCTGTTAGAGCGTAGTACATACCTATGGCCGTATATCGATCAACAATTAAATCACCATCTGGGTCTTTTGTCCGTAAAATGTATAAGTGAGGGGGACAACCAGGGAGAGATTACACTTTACTCTCTTGAAGGTGATGTTTTAGCTGGGACGCTGGGAAAAGAAGAAATTCTTGCCCCATATATTCAAACATTTTTAACTCAAAATGAGAAAGTGAAGCTTGTTCATATTGAAGAACTTCAACGTGATTATTTATTTGAGGAGTATCAGCCCAAGGAGAATTTATTTATATTTGGAGCGGGTCCTGATGCTGAGCCGCTGGTCAGTCTTGCTTCTCAATTGGACTTTTCAGTTGTGATCATTGATCCAAGAAGTGCACGCTGCAGTGAAACTTATTTTCCTCAAGCTGATCACCTCATTCCTGAACATCCAGACTCATTTTTTAATGATTTCCAAATTCCTATTAATAGTTATGTTCTTGTGATGACCCACAATTTTAATCGTGATAAGAAAATATTGCAGTACCTTTTACAAAATCCTCCGAAATATCTTGGGGTGCTGGGACCGAAGAGAAGAACCGAAAGATTGGTTGATACCCAAACATCCTTATCATGTATTCATTCACCCATTGGATTAAGCATTGGTGCGGAGGGGCCGGAGGAAATTGCGATCAGTGTAATGGCGGAGCTGATAAAAATAAGAAATGTGAGTTCTTTCAGAAAAAGAAGCGAATTAGTTGAATGCCAGATATGAGCTGACTAGTATAGAAGATCATCAAAAAGGAGGGTGCCGGGAAAGGGCAACCCTCTTTTTTTTATGTAAAGAGAGATAAGGTAATAGGAAAAATTTATCAAACCATAAAATTTAGGTATTTCACAATTATATATAATATATTTTATTATTTTTTATAACAGATAGAAAATTCAGATAAAATTTGTGCTATTGAAATTGTACAATATGTGCTTATAAAAATCCGGGAAGGTGGTTTTAAAAAATGAATGTAAAAGGTGAAATTATTGTTGATGCTAGCCAAGAAGAGGTTTGGAATGCACTGAATGATCCTGAGGTTTTAAAAAAGGCCACTCCTGGCTGTAAAGTCTTAACGGAAGTTGAACCGGACCGCTATAAGGCAGAGATTGAGATTGGTATTGCTGCAGTGCGCGGTGAGTATGAAGCAGAAATTAAAATCTTCGAAAAATCAGCTCCAAACAAGTACAGGATTCTCATGAAGGCGGACAGCAAGATGGGTTTTATCGAAGGAAATGCAGTGGTTGAGCTGAATTATAATCATCCGAAAACGGCGATTAAATATGACGGTGAGGCACAAGTAGGAGGAATGATTGCTGGCGTCGGCCAGCGCATACTTTCAGGCATTGCAAAAATGATCGTAAAGGATTTCTTTAAGAAAATTGCAAAGGAATCAAAAACAAGTACAGCCATTTAAGCTGAAATGATGACTACCAATTAGTCAGGGAAGAGGGATAACGTGAAGCCAGCGGTCTTTGATTATCATGTGCCAACGAGGCTTGATGAAGCATTACATTTACTGGACGATTTTGGATACGATGCGAAAATCATGTCGGGCGGCCAAAGTTTAATCCCTATGATGAATATGCGTCTTGCTCGTCCAAAAGTTCTGATTGACATCAATCAAATTAAGGAGCTCAATTACATACAGATTACCGATTCTGTGATTCGGATTGGAGGAATGACCCGCCACTTCCAAGTTGAAGAGTCAAAGGAGATCGCCGAGGTCTGTCCCTTGCTTACAGAGGGAATGAAACTAATCGGCCATTCTCAAATCCGTTCACGCGGCACAATTGGTGGGAGTGTGGTTCATGCTGATCCAACCGCAGAACTCCCTGTCATGCTAACCACCTTGGGAGCTTCCATTACTCTTCAGTCAACAGACGGGCGCCGATCGGTTGAAACTGATGAATTCTTTATGACCTATTTAACTACAACAATCGATATGAATGAAATTTTAGTAGCGGTTGAAATACCAATACCACCAGCAAGAACGGGATATGCCATTGATGAATTTACCTTAAGAAAAGGGGATTTCGCCATTGTACTGGCAGCTGCATCTTTAACGTTGGATGAAGAAGGAAAGGTAGCGGCTGCAATTCTTTGTTTGGGTGGCGTAGATGGTGTTCCTGTCCTTTTGGAAGAAGTGACCAATTGTCTGATTGGCCAGCTGCCTACGGAGGAGCTCATCACACAATGTTGCGCACCTATAGGTGATTTAGTGGATCCTGAGCCGGATATTCATGCAAGTGCGGAATACCGAAAGGACTTATGTGTGACTTATGCTGAGCGTGTATTGAAACGTGCTGCCAAGCGGGCTGCTGAACATCAGTGTTAATTTCAAGTATTTTACGGGGGTGGAACCATGGCACAAAGTAAAACGAGAATGATCACTTTAACCGTGAATGGGAAGGAATATAAAGTATCAGTGGAGCCGCGGATGTTATTATCAGATGTTCTTCGTGACGAACTGAGATTAACAGGAACCCATGTCGGCTGTGAACATGGAATCTGTGGAGCTTGTACAGTCATGATGGATGGCAGGCCTGTTCGCTCTTGCCTTGTTTTTGGAGTTCAGGCAGATCAAGCACAGCTTTCGACAGTAGAGGGACTGTCCGAGCCGGATGGAACACTCCATCCTCTGCAGGAAGCCTTTTGGGAAAAGCATGGACTGCAATGCGGATTTTGCACCCCGGGTGTATTGATGTCCGCTTGTCATTTCCTTGAGCAGAATCCAAATCCAAGCCGGGACGAAATCAGGGATGGCATCTCGGGTAATTTATGCAGATGCACAGGATATCAAAATATTGTGGATGCGGTGGAAATGGCCGCTGAAATGATGAACAAAAACAAAAATGAACGTAATGAAAGTGAATCAGAGGACCATGCGCTTGAATCCTCTGAAAGGATCGTGAAAGTATGACCATTGGAACGAGCGTAAAGCGAGTTGAAGACCCGCGTTTTATTACAGGAAAAGGGCGATATGTAGGGGATATTCGATTGCCTGAACAATGTGAGGCGGTGATTCTTCGCAGTCCCCATGCCCATGCTAATATTATTCGGATTGATACGGATAAGGCAAAGAGCTTTCCTGATGTCCAGTTGATTTTGACCGGTGAGGATTTACCGGAGGATTTGCTTCCCATTCCAATGCGCCTTGCGCCAAATGAATCATTGACTAAAGCGCTCCAATATCCACTTGCCAAAGGAAAGGTTCGCTATGTTGGGGAGCCCGTCGTTTTAGTCGTGGCATCCTCAAGATATACTGCAGAAGATGCTGCCGACTTGATCGATGTTTGTTATGAACCGCTTCCTCCACTAACCGATGTCCATAAATCTGTTCAGGAAGTTACGAATCTATTGCATCCCGAAATCGGAAGCAACGACCTGTTTGTTATTCATTCCAAAAAGTCAGATGCAGATGAATGTTTGAAAAGATGTCCTCATGTACTGGAAAGGGAGTTATATATCCAGAGGCATTCAGGTATTCCAATGGAAACACGAGGGCTTCTTGCCACTGTGGACACGGATGAACGTCTTGTGGTCTATGGTTCAACAAAGGTGGTTCACTTCAATCAACATATTCTCTCCAGGCTGTTAAAGAAGGATCTTAAAGAGATTCGGTTTATAGAGACAGATGTAGGAGGTGGGTTTGGACCAAGGGGAGAGTTCTATCCGGAGGATTATTTGATTCCCTATGCAGCACTGCAGCTTGGCCGCCCGGTTAAGTGGATTGAAGACCGGCTTGAGCATATGAAGGCGACCAACCATTCCCGTGAACAGAAGCATTATGTAACCGTAGGGTTTGATGAGACGGGGAAAATACATGCTTTTAAGGATGACATTTTCATAGATACAGGGGCTTATATCAGGACACACGGTATAACGGTGCCGGAATTAACCCAAGGAATGCTGGCGGGACCGTATGATTTTCATGCGATAGAATTTACTACCCATGTTGTGGCAACCAACAAGACACCGACCGGAACCTATCGGGGACCAGGAAGGTTTGAAGGAACCTTTGTTCGTGAACGTATGATTGATATGGTTGCAAAGGAACTCAATCTGGAACCTACTGTGGTGCGTGAGCGGAATTTAATAAAACCCAGTCAAATGCCCTATTCCAATGGGATTTCTGCCTTGGGACAAGTCATTGAATATGACAGCGGCGATTATCCACACATTCTGGAAACCGCACGTCAAGCGGTGGGCTGGAAGGAGTTCCCTGAGAAAAAGGCGATGGCCAAACGTGAAGGGAAACACATTGGGCTTGGCTTTGCCATGTTTGTTGAAAAGTCTGGTCTAGGGCCATGGGAGTTTTGCGAGGTTGAATTTACGAAAAATGGAGAGCTCATATGCCGAACAGGACTTGCAGATATTGGACAAGGGGTGGAGACCGCTCTTGCACAGATTTGCTCAGAACAATTGGGAATTCCCTATTTGAAAGTGAAGGTCATTCACGGAGATACGGATGCAGTTGAAAAAGGGAATGGTTCTTTTGCTACCCGGGGAACGGTTGTAGGCGGATCAGCCGCTTGGTATGCGGCTGAAGCGCTCAAGCGAAAGATACTGCAGGCTGCCTCTGCACGATACAAACTTCCAGTTGATGACCTTGATATCAGCAATGAATTCATTTTTCACACGGAAACGAGCACGAGAGAACCTATCTGCAGGCTATACGATGTTCTGGATGATTGCGAAAAGCAAGGGATAGCGCTGCGCGAAAAATATACGTTCTCCATCGATCATATGTCTTATCCCTATGGCATCCATGCAGCAGAGGTTGCTGTTGATATTGCAACTGGAAAAGTAAAAATTGAAAAGTATTATATCGCTTATGATGTTGGCCGGGCAATCAATCCCATGCTTGTTCATGGACAGCTGGTAGGAGGGATGGCTCAAGGTTTAGGAGGGGCCATTTATGAGGAACTTCGTTACGACGAAAATGGACAGTTGACTACCGGTTCATTCATGGATTATTTACTGCCAAGCTCTGTGGAAGTACCTGAAATGGATATTCAAATTCTCGAAAATTCCCCCTCGCCCTTAAATCCTCTTGGGGTAAAAGGAGCGGGTGAAGGCGGTACTGTGGCAGTAGCTCCAGCAATAGCGAATGCCGTTATCAATGCTTTGGAAGATTTTCCCCTTCAAATTGTGTCATTGCCCATTCGCCCTGAGCAGATAAGAGAAGCCATAAAAAAAGGTTCTGTTAAACGTGAGGAGGAAGCAACATGAAGTATATCGGGAAGGCGATAAAGCGCAAAATAGATCCTCGCCTCATCAAGGGAAACGGACGATATATTGCTGATCTAAACGTTCCAGGAACACTCAGTGCGGCTTTTCTAAGAAGTCCTCATGCACATGCACGCATAAAGAGCATCGACTTGGATCAGGCACGTGAACTTCCAGGTGTAGCTGCGGTTTATGGACCGGAGGATGGAAAGGATTTTCCTTCCCTGCCCATTTTGTTTCCTCATCCCAAATTAGTGCCGGTAACACAGCGTCCGCTTGATTCCGTCGTGCATCACGTGGGTGAACCGGTTGCTATGGTCATCGCTTCAAACCGTTACATTGCTGAGGACGCGATTGAGCTGATTACGGTGGAATATGAACCTCTTCCGGCTGTCGCCCATTTGGATGATGCGATTAAAAATGACGCGCCTCTTGCCCATCAGCATCTCCAATCGAATGTCGCGGCTCATTTCCAGCAATCCGTAGGGGATGCCAAGGCGGCTATGGAAAAAGCCCCTATCGTTGTGCACCATAAGTCAAGAATAGGCCGGGTCAGCTGTCTTCCCATTGAAACAAGAGGTTTATTGGCGAAGTGGGATGATAATGGGTCAGAACCTATGCTGGAAGTGTATGCGGCAACCCAGAGCCAGCACGAGATGCGTTCCATTTTAGCCAAGCTGCTCAGCATGTCGGAAAATAACGTCAAGGTCATTGCACCAGATGTCGGCGGTGCATTTGGCGCAAAAGCCATATTCTATGTAGAGGATTTTTTGGTTTCATGGGCTGCAAGGCGGATAAAAGCTCCTGTCAGATGGATCGAGGACCGTATGGAGCATATGATGAGTTGTATTCATGAAAGAGAGCAATATCATGAAGCCAGCCTCGGAGTTTCAGAGGATGGGAAAATCATAGCCGTCATCGATCATATGCTGGCCAACAATGGCGCCTACGTCCCATGGGGAATTATCGTGCCGATCATGACATCCTCTTTAATCCCGGGTCCTTATAAAGTTCCAAACTACTTTTGTGATGCAAAGGTCATCTATACGAACACCGTTCCGCTTGCGCCCTTTCGCGGAGCAGGTCGTCCGCAGGCGGCTCTTATTATGAATCGGCTGCTCGATCAAGCAGCAAAGAAGCTTCACATGGATCCGGTGGAAATTCGCCGACGCAATTTTATTCAGGCGGACGAGTTTCCTTATAGGACGGGCCTGACTTCTCGTGATGGAAGTCCACAGATTTATGACAGTGGAAATTATGAGAAGGTATTGAACGATGCTGTGGAACTGTCCGGGTACTCTGATTGGAGAAAGTGGCAGCAAGAAGAAAAGGAGAACGGACGATATATTGGAATAGGAGTGGCTTCGTGCATTGAAAATACAGGCTTTGGTTCCTTTGAAGGAGCAACCGTCAGAATTGAAACTAGCGGTGACCTTACTGTATTAACAAGCGCGGCTACCCAGGGGCAGGGGCATGAAACCACTTTTGCCCAAGTGGCTGCAGATGTCTTTGATTTGCAACTGGAGAAGGTGGCTGTACGTCAGGGGGATACGAGTCTGATTACATATGGTACAGGAACGTTTGCCAGTCGGATGGGGGTACTGGTAGGTTCTGCCGTATATAAAGCAGCGTGTGTGTTGAAGGATAAGGCACTTCAAATAGCCGCAGAGAGGCTTAATGTGGTAAAAGAAGAGCTGATCATAAAAGAAGGTACTGTCATTTGGATGAAAGAACCTACCTATACACTAACGCTAGGGGCATTGGCGCGGGAAGCAAAAGGGCTCTTTCCGGGTACAACTTTTCCCTACTCTGTTTCTCCGGGTTTAGAAGCAACTGAATATTTTGCACCAAAAGCGGCATCCGTAACGGGTATGACGGATATTGCAGTAGTTGAAATCGATCCTGAATCCTGTGCCATTCAAATTCTTGATTATACCTCAGTACACGATAACGGCAAGCTGCTTAACCCGCTAGTGGTCAAGGGGCAGGTCCAGGGAGGAATATCCAACGGAATCGGAACTGCTTTATATGAGGAGATCGTATATGACAACCAGGGCCAGCTGCTAACCAGCACATTAATGGATTATCTCGTCCCATCCTCCTATGAAGTGCCTGAAATGAAGATTGGCCATGTTGAAACACCTTCCCCTTTAAACCCTTTAGGCATGAAAGGAGCGGGAGAAAGCGGGACGATACCCGTACCGGCCGTTATCCAATCTGCGGTTGAGGATGCATTGAGGGATTGGAATATTACATTGGAAACAATACCGGTTAAACCGGCACATCTCAAGATGCTGATGAGGAATGCCAAAAGGACTGTAGGCAGCCTATGAAGGCCGGCTCCTCCGGTGAAGTATATGGCATTGTCCCTGCAAGCGGATTTTCAAGAAGAATGGGGAGTCAAAAGCTTGTCCTTCCCTGGCGAAACAAGGCCATACTGTCTCATGTTCTTGAAACCGCCGCCCAATCCCATTTGAAAGGCATCTACACGGTGATCCCTGAGGGGGAGGAGGAACGGAAGCACATTGTATTGAAGGTAGGGTGCAATCCTATCATTAATACCCTACCCAGTAATGGTATTGGTCACAGTTTATCTCTTGCCATAAGCAAACTTCCTCATACTGCGGATGCGGTGATGATATTACTCGGCGATCAGCCTGAATTGAGACGGGAGGATATACAACGCGTACTCCTTCGTTTTGCTCATTTCCAATCTGGGACTGACAAGGGGTCTAGGGTTGTTATACAAACGCGGTATGGTGATGGGCAAGTAGGTCATCCCATTTTATTTTCCAAATCGTTTTTTTCTGATTTAGCTCAATTGGAGGGGGATCGCGGAGGAAACAGAATTATACGCTCAAATTCGGATTGTTCCTTATTGGTTGAGAGTCCGCATCGGTATCCTCCCGACATTGACACCATGGCCGATTACGAAAAGTTGTTAATTCGTGAATGACAGAGGACCAAAATATGTAAGAAAAAGGTGATCTTTCTCATGGAGAACTTAAAAAAAGATGTGACGTCAGATGTTTGTATTGTAGGCGCTGGGCCTGCGGGGATGTTATTGGGTCTTTTATTGGCCAAGCAAGGATTGAAAGTCGTTGTTCTTGAACAAAACTCCGATTTTCACCGTACGTACCGTGGTGAAATTACCCAGCCCCGTTTCGTTCAATTAATGAAACAATTAAATTTGCTGGATTATATAGAATCTCATGACCACGTAAAAATTCCTGAAGTTACCGTTTTTCATCAAGACAAGGAAATTATGAATCTCAAATTCGATACCTTGATTGAGGGAGAAAGCTACTGTGCAAGATTGACCCAGCCAACTCTATTGGCCGCATTGCTGGAGAAAGCAAAGAAATATCCTAACTTTACACTATTATTTAATACAAAAGTTAAGGATTTGCTTCAAGAAGGGGACAAAACAGTTGGTGTTTCTGCCCAAGCCAAACAGGGTGATCAGATTAATTTTATGAAAGATGAGATCTTTGAGGGCGAATTGGCTGTAAATGCTGCAGTAACCGTCGGCGTAGACGGAAGGAATTCAACGATAGAGCGGCTTGGGAATTTTGAACTGGATCTTGAATATTACGATAATGACTTGTTATGGTTCTCGTTCGAAAAACCGGATTCATGGGACTATAATATCTACCATTTTTATTTTCAGAAGAACTATAACTATCTGTTTCTGCCGAAGCTGGGAGGTTACATACAATGCGGGGTTTCCTTGACCAAAGGAGAGTATCAAAACATTAGAAGAGCGGGCATTGAGGCATTCAAAGAAAAAATAACTCAAGATTTGCCTGTTCTAAGCACTCATTTTGAAGGTGTTCAGGATTTCAAAGAATTTGTTTTGCTTCAGTGCAGGATGAGATATGTCAGGGAGTGGGCGAAAGAGGGAATCTTGCTGATTGGAGATGGTGCCCATTGTGTGACACCATGGGGAGCAGTGGGGAGCACGCTTGCAATGGGAACCGCTGTTATTGCAGCAGATGTTATTTATAAAGGGTTCCAAACGAATAATTTGTCTCTTGAAACACTGAAACAAGTACAAAGAAGACGTCATGAAGAAGTGAAGTTAATCCAAGGCCTTCAATTAACACTGGAGAAATTTTTGACCAGAGATCCTGTGAAAAAAGAATTGGCTCCTCTCATCTTCAATTTGGCAAACAAAATGCCGGATATCATAAAGACGTACAAAAACCTGTTTACCAGGGAAAAGCCTCTGGATATTGATGAAGTTTTCATTTTTGAAGACGACATGGTTGAGAATAGACAGCCGTCCATTGTTGTTTAAGAAATGCATTTGTGCATAAAGATGCCAGCTTTCACAAAAGTTCCGGGAAGGGAGCATGATGATGTTTATAACTAAGCATGACGATGGATATCTATATGTTGTTAATCAATATGATCATTCTGTACAAGCCGGGGAAGTTGCCAGACATTGGGGGAATGAAAGCTTTGATCAGCCGGACTATTTTAACTCCCTTTGCCTTTCGGTTGAAAAACATGATATTGGATGGATTGAATCCGACGAAAAGGTTCTGTTTAACCATGAAACAGGACAACCTGTTCCCTTTTTAAGCGTTAATCTGATGCAGCATGTTGATTTTTACGGAAAAGGCTATGAAAAGGTAAAAGCGGAGGATCCTTATGCCGGACTTCTGGTCGGTATGCACTGGATGGGGTTGTATACCAGCCGCTTTGGGTATGATCCTTCATTTACTTTTAATATTCCCGAGGATTTGGCACCTCAAATTGATCAAAAGATTGTGAGCATGCAGAAGGAATGGATAGATTTAAAAATGGGCATTTGGCAAAAATCAGAGCCGAGAAGCCAATTTGAAAATAGTTTATGGATGAACTATGAGATCCTACAGTTTATGGACAGGCTGTCTCAATATGTATCCATGCATAAACCCGATACAACCAATAAATTAATCATGGGGCCCGTTCGAAAAGAGCTCTCAAGTAAAGGGGTCATGGTTACAGTACAAGGACAGGGAGATGGAACTATTGTAGTGGATCCGTATCCTTTTGGAGCTGAAGAGGTCGAAACTACCGTCCTGATACGAAAAATCCCAGATAAATCTTATCCCTCACATGCCGATGTCTTCAAGGAACTGGAAGAGGCAGAGGTTGAAAAAGTAACCTGGAAGTTTATTTCCCCCGGGGAAAGGGATAGGACAACACCCGCGGCTGCGGAAAGCGTCACATTGTAAAAATAAAAAAGCCATTAATAAGGAGGTTGTACCATGGATAAAGAATATCGACTCGGTCTGATTGTACCCAGCTCCAATACAACAATGGAAAAGGAAATTCCGGCAATGCTTAAAGTAAGAGAACAAATCGTCCCAAATGAGAGATTTACCTTCCACTCAAGCCGGATGCGAATGCAGCATGTGACAAAGGAAGAACTGGCAAAAATGGATACGGCTAGCGATCGATGTGCGTTGGAATTATCAGATGCCCGTTGTGATGCATTGGCTTATGCTTGTCTCGTTGCAATTATGAGCCAGGGGCCGGGATACCATTGCCTGTCGGAAGACCGGCTATCCAAAGTGGCGAAAGAAAACGGTACACCGGTGCCGGTAATCAGCAGTGCAGGTGCTCTAATTGAAGGCATCCAGGCCATGAGCGCCAAAAAAGTAGCGATCATTACACCATACATGAAACCCTTGACCAATATGGTGATTGAATATATTGAATCGGCAGGAATTGAAGTCACGGATTCCATCAGTTTGGAGGTTTCCGATAATATAGCGGTTGGGCAACTCGATCCATTAAACTTGGTTCAAATTGCAGATCACCTGAACACGAGCAATGCCGATGCGGTGGTGCTGTCGGCATGTGTACAAATGCAATCGCTTCCGGCCATTGAAATCGTTCAAAATAAATTGAATCTGCCGGTTACTTCGGCAGCTGCTTCGACTGTTTACAAGATATTAAAAGAGCTTCACCTGAACCCAGTCGTGCCGCATGCAGGTCACCTTTTGTCCAACGAGTTGCATTCTGTTCTATTGGAAAACAACTAAAATCACGAATGAGGGGGAATAGAAAATGGCAAAAATTCTTATACATTTGACGCACGGACCAGATGCACCCACTCAGGCTGACAGGGCATTTTTAATGGCTAAAGCGGCCATTCAGGAAGGACATAATGTTTCTATGTTTCTTGCAGGGAGTGCGGTACAGCTTTTTCGTGATGAAATTTTGGATAGTGTAATCGGTATAGGTGATGGTGTAACGTCCTTGAGAGCATCCTATGAAACCATTATATCGGGTGGCGGGGACATTTTCTTGTCTAGAATTTCCTGCGGGGCACGTGGCATGACGGAAGAGGAATTAAGCGGGAAAAGGGTGGAGCTGATCGAACCGAATGTATTCATTCAGCTTACAGTGGACCATGACCGAGTAATTACATATGGATAAAAAGGAGAAATTGTGATGAACCGGATTTGGGAAGCTTATTTAGATGAGCGAGATAAGAAAGTATACAAGCGTGCAGGGCTTGGAACAAAAATGGGCATTGGCCAAAAGGCAGCCCTTGTCATTGTCGATGTACAATACGGCTTTACAGGCGATTCACCGGAGGAGATTGAAACCTCCATCCAACGCTATCCCACAAGTTGCGGGGAGAGCAGCTGGACAGCAATCAAGCATATTAAAGAGCTACTTGATACGGTAAGGGAACTGGGGCTTCCTGTATTTTATACGATTATTGAAGGAAATCCTTCCTACTCTAACGACCGGGTGGCCATTAAGGGGAATATTTTTGATCATCCTTTACTTTTGGAAGGGGAAAAAGGGACACAGGTCGTTGAGGAGTTGAAGCCGCAGCACGGCGAGCTTGTCATTTCAAAGAAAAAACCGAGTGCATTCTTTGGGACGCCTCTCAGTTCCTGCCTGACAGCCCAGCAAGTAGATACTGTCATTGTAACAGGATGTACAACAAGTGGATGTGTACGTGCTACCGTCATTGATGCATTCTCACATAATTATCAAGTCGTTGTTCCTGAAGAATGCTCATTTGATCGTGGAATAACGTCTCACGCAATTAACTTATTTGATATGCAGCAAAAGTATGCTGACGTTTTGCCGGTAAACGAACTAATAAAGGAGCTCGCGTGCTTAAAAGCAACGGTATAATATTTTAAATGGGCGAGAGTGAGGGGGTTGAAAAGGTGGAAATCGGCAAGCTCCAAAAAGAAACGACCTCCATGGCTGTTTACAAGCATATTTATCATCTAATCATGACTGGAAGTTTTTTGCCTGGTGAATGGATAAGAGAACGGAAGCTCAAGGAAATGCTAGGAGTAAGCAGTACGCCGATTCGTGAGGCATTAAAAATGCTCGTTCAGGAAAGAGTGTTGGAATCAATCCCTCATCATGGAGTACGAATCAAAATGTTTTCTCTTAAAGAAATTGAAGAAATCTATCTTCTTCGAGCTGAACTGGAAGGTTTGGCCGCCCAGCTTGCCGCTAAACGGGGATCACCATCCCAGTTGAAAAAAATGGACGAGATCCTTCTTTTAACGGAAAAAAAGATGAAAGAAAAAAGTGGCCTCCATGACGTTGAATCTCTTCGGTTAAACAACCAGTTTCATGACCTTATTGTGGAAATGAGCGGAAACCAAGCGCTGAAAAACATGTTATATAACCTTCGGGCCGGAATTGATATGGTAAGGATCATGTCTTGGAAGAGCAACACCAAGCGTTCTTTTGAGACATTGCATCAGCACCAATTGATTGTGTATGCCATTAAGGCCAGAGACCCTGTTTCAGCAAGACGGAGAACCGAGGAGCATATTTGGGATTCTGTAAAACTAGTGCTGCAAGCTGCCAGGGAACTAACCCATTAAATCAATCAAAGGGAAAATCATACTGTCTTTTCAAGTTTAGCGCCTAACGTTAAAACTCCTCTCAAGTAGAGGAGTTTTCGTGTGATTAATAAGAGGATTGAAGTGATTGTGTTAATTCCCTGCATTCTTTTTTTAACAATGTAATTAAATAAGACTCATCCGTAAGATCCAAAATCCCCTTTATTCCAACGATTGATATGGTTGCCGCAATCGTATTGTCTTTCCCAAACACAGGACACCCGACGGCAACTATTCCAGGAATCAGGGATTCTTCTGTAACAGAATAGCCTTTGTTTCGGACATCTTTTATTTCTTGATTAATGGTTTTGGCGTCGAGCCGGTGTTCCAATATCTCCCTGTCCAGATCGTCTTTTATCCTATGCTCCGGTAAATAAGCGGCAAATAATCTTCCTGATGTTGTTTGTACAATACTTGTTTTATAACCTACTTGAATTCCGATATTAATTTGACGTCTGCTCTCTTCAATATCGATCGGATATGGGGCGTTCCCTCCCCATATTGAAAGGAAAACGGTTTCATTTAAGAGGTCTCTTAATCGAATGAGGGTGGGCCTTGCCAGATCTTTTATATCTGTGCTTCTCGATATGTTATTGCCTATTTTTATAAAGGCGGGTCCTATCGAGTATTGCAGAGAAGGATTTCGTTGCAGGAACCCCGTTCGGCAAAGACTTGTCAGGTACCGGTGGAGTTTGGGTTTGGATACCTCGCAGATTTCGGATATTTCGGTAATATCAATAGGCCGGTTGGCTTCACTAACTTTATTTAATATATGAATTCCGAATTCCAAAGACTGGATACCTTGCCCGGTCATTTCTGTATCCATTGTTAAATCTCCTTTTAGCGTCATGATGTAGAAATACAAGTATATAAACAATAAAATAGATAGGCAAGCTTTTTATAACGATTGCAAGGATATTAAAAATGTACTGAATGCCCTTCAAGCAGGGGATTCAGTACATTTTTTACGACTTTCGGATGAATAGACTTACAAATACTTATAAAGCCTCCTCAACCACTTGTTCGCTCTGGGTTTCTTCCGGGACCTTCACCCGTGTTTCTCTTCCTAATAGCAGGACATTTAAAGCTGCTATTATACAGGCCACAAAAAACATGATGAAAATGGTGTTAAAGGAAACCTTGTTGGCGATGAGAAAACCAACCAGCAATGGGCCGATAATCGCACCAATACGCCCTGCTGCATTGGCCAAACCTGATCCCGTTGCACGGACATGGGAATCATAATGGTCAGTGGTATAAGCGTATGTTGTTCCGGTGACACCGAGATAGAAAAAGGAGAGAGCCATCCCTCCTGCAATCAGCATAGGCAATGAGGTGGCTGTTCCAAAAATAATGGCGCTGACGGCAGCCAGAGACAGATAAGTTACTAATACAAACTTTCGCCCTACTTTTTCAACCAGCCAGGCGGCACTAAAGAATCCAGGCAATTGGGTAAGTGTCATAAGCAAAACGTAACCAAAACTTTTAATTAAAGTAAAACCTTTTAAGACCATTACAGAGGGCAGCCACAAGAACATGCCATGATAGGAGAACATTACAAAAAACCATAGAATCCATAACATTGATGTATCACGGGCATATTTTGGCGACCATAGCATTTTAATACTTTCAATGATAGATGTTCTCTTCTTGGAGGTAGAGTGGAATTGGGGAGAATCGGGAAGACCCTTTCGCATATAGATGGCCAATAGTGCAGGCAGGGCACCAATGATTAAAGCAGAGCGCCAGCCCCAGAGGGGCATGATAAAGTAAGCAATGGTGGCGGACAGGATCCATCCAACCGCCCAAAAGCTTTCCAGAAGGACCACCATTTTTCCCCGCTTATAGTCGGGTACATTCTCAGCCACCAAAGTAGAGGCAACCGGAAGCTCTCCGCCTAATCCAAGTCCAATAAAAAAACGGAAAATGAGAAAAATGGTGAAAGATGTTGCTAGAGCGGAAAGTCCACTCGCGACAGAAAACAAGAGAACGGTGAACATGAGAATCTTATTTCTGCCCATTCGATCAGCTAATGTACCGGCTACTATGGCTCCAACAAACATGCCGATTGCATTTACAGTACCAAGTAACCCGGCTTCTTGAGGCGTTAATCCCCATTCAAGGATCAATGCAGCAGCAATAAAAGATATGAGGCCCACGTCCATAGCATCAAAAATCCAGCTAAAACCTGAAACAATAAAGATTCTGCGGAATGATACTTTATTTTCGCCTGTTGATTTCATGAACAATCACGCTCCTTCTACTTTTTAACTACTTATTTGGCTCAATTAGACACAAAAACTAAAACTTCCCCTTTATCAAATCGTAATCGATATTAAATATAATGTTAAATATCAAATGTTTATCAGAATATAAATCTTTTGGATGTTAGTCAGAGGTTTATATCATTTGATAAACTATCTATAATAGATGTAACTGGAAAACCAAGAAGGCAGGTAAGTAATGTGACGACGATATATGATATTGCCAAACGAGCCAACGTTTCTTCCATGACCGTTTCAAGGGCATCCGTATATCGGAAAAATGGAGCTTGTGAAGCAGGATCATATTGGTATATTGGTTGGTAGCGCGATATTGAATGACCCTGCGGATCGCTTCCTGCTGGCTGAATGTTTCAGCCTCTTGTCCTTTCACATGGGGGAGCCATAAACTGAAAGAAAACTCGTTCGAACTCGATTGAATTCTTTAAACGGAAAGTTATCGGTAGCTTGTAAAGCTCCTGGACATTAATAACATTGGCAATTTGAAACGTAAAATGACACCAAATAAAGACTGTTTCTTCATTAGACACTTTATAATGATCATGCTCAACATAAGGAGGAATAAGTGTAACTGTGCCAGGACTGATTGAATATGTAGTTTCTCCCACTCTACCATGGCCTCCCCTTTTTTGTGATAAGTCATCGCATAGAATGGACGAACTCTTTTAAAAGTCATTAGTTTCTTTCGGTATTAAGTTCAGCACTTTCAACCAATAAATTCAGGATTTTTTCCATTTTAATTCCTCGCTTATACCTAAATCATCATGTAATTCTTTTGATAAATTAGTAGTGTATAACCACATCTGGGTTATGGAGATATCAAGAAAAAGGTCAATACCATTATAAGGTATTGACTCTTTTTATTCAGGCGTTTTATTTGCAGCTCTATTTATCCAATAGCTTAAGCTGTCTTATTACAGCCGACCAAACTTTTCAACAGGTACACTGCCTACAGGGTTATGATTTTACTCATCCATTCCACGGACTAAGTTGGCTCTGAATTATGGCCAGGCTTTTGTATCGAGACACTTGACTTCGGTAGTTGAAAATCGGATCGTTAATCCTATACGCCAGCGATTAGATGGATTGATAGATAGGAGAACCATGAACGGCTGCATCATCGTGTAATGAGATTTAGGGGGGATAACGGCCAGCAAGGTGCATCCTGATGCCATGCAACCGTATCTTTTGAACCTGGGGCTTTGGAGAAAAAGTGGGATCCCCATAAATAAGAATTGGGTCCTAGAATGTCCTCTACATAATTTAATATTTGCGAATGTGTGCAATCATCATATAACCAACGGCTCGAACGATGCCACGTATTAATATTGAAAAATGGGATTCACCAGGTTTTAAAGCTTTGATCCTTAAGTTTAATTCGGTTACCTCTGTTTCATTAAATACGGCTAAACCTGTTAAAAAGCCACTTTCATGATAGGTTTCCTGTTGCTCAGTGGATAACCTTTGAAGAGACATATTGTTATTCTCCCTTTCTCATTTGAAATGTTATCCCTTAATTCAATTATAATTGTCAGTTAAAGAAAATATATGGGATAAATACATGGGTTTTTGACACTTTTACAGGTGAACAATAAAAGAGTGAAGGAGGTGTTTTAAGTGAAAAAGTTAGTTGTTGGCAAGAATTACCGTTAAGCGCTTTCAAAATAACGATTTACAATTGATATTTGCTTTGCTAATATTCTGAATATACTAGTATGGTAGTATGGCAGTTTATGAATACTTGGAGGAGAACTAATTGAAATCAAATCTCTCTACTAGGGACCAGGTTTATACGGATCTGAAAGAACAAATTTTAATTCTTCAGCTTACTCCAGGGACAGGTATTTCCGAAAAAGAGATATCATTACAATTCAATGTAAGTCGTACCCCGGTGAGAGAGGCGTTTCTGCGTCTGGCACAAGAAGGTTTAGTCGATGTTTTCCCGCAGAGGGGAACGTTTGTATCTTTAATAGACTTAGAATCTGTGGAAGAAGCTAGGTTCATGCGCGAGCATGTGGAGAGAGCTGTCATTCGGCTGGCTTGTGACTATTTAACACAGGAAAACCTCATGGAATTGGAAACGAATGTGAGCTTCCAAAAGAAATGCATAAAGGAAAAAGACTTTAAAAGAATGTTTGAGCTGGATGAGGAATTTCACCACACGATTTTTGAGGGGTGTAATAAAAGTAAAACCTGGTCAGTGATTCAACAAATGAATCTGGATTTTAATCGAAGCCGGTTGTTAAGGTTGGTAGCGGACTACAATTGGGACCATATTTTGAATCAACATGTACAGATTTTAGAAGCGATAAGAAAGAAAGATGCCGATCTTGCAGAAAAATTGACGGAAGATCACTTGATGCTGGCAGTTATTGATAAACAGTTATTAAAAGTACATTACCCAAGCTACTTCAAGTGAGAACAAGAGAATAAGCGACTGCCAGACTATCAGGATAATACTTGGAGGAGTTGACGAATGAAAGAGGTTTTGAACTTCGGAATCGTTGGATATGGTATGATCGCCAAAATTCATGCGACGTGCATCGATGAAATACAAGGCGCTAAATTAATTGCAGTATGCGGTAATAACCAGAACAAAGCAGAATCTCTTGCGGCCAGTTACGGAGCACAAGTCTATACGGATTATGATGAGATGCTAGCCAATAAGGACATAGATGTTGTTTGTATACTTACGCCGAGCGGAACGCATGCGGAGCTGGGCATGGCTGCCGCCCTGTCCGGTAAACACATCATTGTGGAAAAACCGATTGACGTCACGCTTGAAGCGACCGATAAACTTCTCGAGACATGCCGCGTCTGTCATGTAAAACTTTGCTGCATTTCCCAGCATAGATATGATCCCGCGATTGTTGAATTAAAAAAGGCGGTGGACACCAACCAGCTTGGGCAGTTGAACTTTGGTGTCTCACGCACAACCTGGTACCGCTCCCAGGAGTACTATGACAGTAATAGCTGGCGCGGTACGAGGGCATTGGATGGGGGAGGCGCACTGATCAACCAATCCATTCACTACGTGGATTTACTCCAATACATTATGGGACCTGTGGATCAAGTTTTTTCGTATTGTGCCAACAGAGCCCATGAGAGAATTGAAGTGGAAGATATTGCGGCTGCAACCGTTAAATTCAAGAATGGGGCTATTGGATTCATCGAAGGGAATACAGCAGCCTATCCAGGATTTAGTGCGAGATTGGAGATCTACGGATCCGAGGGCAGCGTTATTATCGAAAACGACCAGGTAAAAGAATGGAAATTTAAAAGCGACCGCATAGAGGAACCGCCTAAGGGAGAAAAGAACCATATTGTCGGCTCATCCAACGCGAATATCTCGCATGACTCCCATAAGCAGCAAATCCAGGACTTTTTGCTCTGCATCAAGGAAGACAGAGAGCCGTTAGTTAATGGATGGGAGGCAAGGAAGACGCTAGAGATCATTTTATCCATTTATCAATCATCCAAAACGGGACTACCGGTCAAGATCAAATAAAAATTAAATGTTCAAGGAGATAAACAATGAAGAACCATGTGTTAGTAAGCGAAGAAAAGGGAAAAATCGCGCTTAACGAATTTGAAATCCCAGATCCAGGCCATGACGAAATTCAAGTGAAAGTACACGCCTCGCTCATCAGTCCAGGAACGGAAAGGGCTTTTGTTCTCAATATGGACAATACATCAGGAGAATATCCGATGTATCCGGGGTACAGCTCATCAGGGGTCGTCATTAAGGTCGGACAAGATGTAACCGATTTTAAGGTAGGCGACCGTATAGCGTGTCACGGCATTGGACATCGTTCCATAGGGAACATCAGGCAAAAACGGGCGGTCAAAATTCCAGATGGTGTCTCTTTTGAATTGGCTGCGTTTACATCGCTAGGGGTTATTGCTTTGCAAGGGGTCCGTAAAGCAAGACTGGAATTGGGAGAATCCGCTATGATTTTTGGTTTGGGAATCATTGGCCAATTATCACTTCAATTAGCCAGGCTAAATGGGGCATTGCCGGTCATCGGAGTAGATCGTGTACAAAACCGATTGGAGTTAGCCAAGCAGTGTGGCAGTGATTTTTCTCTGGATTCGTCCGATGAGCATTGGAGGGAGACCCTGAACGATGTGACAGAAGGGAAAGGTCCGCATGTGGTCATCGAAAGCACGGGTGTCCCAGAGGTCATCAGCACTTGTTTCGAAATGGTAAGAGACTTCGGCCGCGTTGTGATCCTGAGCAGTACGCGCGGGAACAGTACCATCAATTTTTACCGGGATGTTCATAAAAAAGCCATTACCATTCTTGGAGCACATATCTCTGGAAACCCTGTTTCGGACTCGCGGCCCGGTTATTGGACCTGGAGGGAAGATGGGACAGCGTTCTTGAACCTTATCAAGCACGAGAGACTAACCTTGGAGCCGATGATCACGGATCGTGTCCATTGGAAGCAAGTGGAAAATGTATACAGAGATATGCTGTCATGGAACTACAATATGATTGGTACTTTGATCAATTGGGATTAAGGAGTTGATTTGCTGGTGTACTCATTTGGATGGTGCAGGGGTATTGAAGATGCGGAACTTCTTAAGGAAGCCGGTTACGATTACATTGAATGTGCGATTACTGAGCTCAAATTGGAGCAAGAAAATGAGTTTAAAAACATCTTGTCCCGTTACCTCGACAGCCCTCTTCCTGTAAAATCGTTTAATTTATTTTTTCCGGCAGATTTAAAAATCGTTGGACCGGATGTCGATTGCTACAGGATTGATCGATACGTAGCGAGGGTGGCGGAAGCCCTTAACCGAATCGGAGCTAATATTGCGGTTCTTGGAAGCGGAAGAGCCAGAGCCCTTCCTGATGGTTGGGAGAGCGAAAAAGCGGAAGAGCAGTTTGTCAGAACGCTGGAAAGAATCAGCGATGAATTTTCCGGCAGCGGTTTGGTACTTGCCATTGAACCCCTTAATCGAAAAGAAACCAATCTGGTAAACAGTGTGGAGGAAGCGAGCAGATTTGCTCAAATCATAAACCGGGATTCGATAAAAGTCCTTGCCGATCTGCACCATATGGAACTAGAAAATGAGCCTTTTCAGACGCTGATCGATCATAAAGATTGGCTTGCTCATATCCATGTGGCGGATACTGGGCGGTTATCACCCGGAACCGGGGCGTATTCGTATGATCAGTTTGCAGAACGTTTGAAAATGTCCGGTTACAGCGGAATGATTTCTGCTGAATGTACCGTTCGAGACACTCGTGAGTTTGAAGACAGCCTGGTTTTCCTAAAAGGAACGTTCACTTGATTGTAAGCTATGACCAAAGGTGGAAGGGGCAGTTGGATTTGAATAAAAAAGACGGAATGACTTATGCCCCACAAGGAAAACCAAAGCCGGTCGTGGAAGACGGGGAATTTCCTTTTGCAGCCGTGTCATTGGATCATGGGCATATTTACGGAATGTGTAACGGATTGACAGAAGCGGGGGCCACCCTAAAATGGGTTTACGACCCGGATCCCAAAAAAGTTGAAGCCTTTCTTCAAGTATTCCCGCAAGCGAAAGTGGCGGCTTCAGAAGAAATGGTGATGAATGATCGAGAAATCCGTCTTATTGCCGGAGCTGCGGTGCCTTCAGAACGTTGTGCGCTCGGACTGCGTGCGATGGATCATGGAAAAGATTATTTCACGGATAAAACTCCTTTTACCACTTTGGAGCAGTTAGAACAGGCGCGGCAAAAGACGGCAGAAACAGGTTTGAAATATACGGTGTACTTCAGCGAACGTCTGCATGTGGAAAGCTCCGTACTTGCCGGACAGTTAATACAAGCGGGAGAAATCGGGAAGGTTGTTCAGATTACCGGTTTCGGTCCCCACCGTTTAAATGCTCCCAATCGTCCGGACTGGTTTTTTAAAAAGGAAAATTACGGAGGCATCCTTTGCGATATCGGTAGCCACCAAATCGAGCAGTTTTTATATTATGGAAGCTGTAAGGATGCAAAAGTGCTCCACAGCAAAGTAGGCAACTACGGCAATCCGCTATTTCCGGAATTGGAGGACTACGGGGATGCCACCCTTGTTGGCGATAACGGGGTAACGAATTTCTTCAGGGTCGACTGGTTCACTCCTGATGGATTACCGACTTGGGGAGATGGACGAACGTTCATCATCGGTACCAAAGGGCACATCGAACTTCGTAAATATGTGGACATAGCACGTGAAAATAGCGGAAATCAACTGTATCTCGCCAATGACCAGGGTGTGGAGCATTATTCTCTGGACGGAAAAGTAGGCTTTCCTTTCTTTGGTGAACTCATCCTTGATTGTTTGAATCGTACCGAGGTGGCAATGACCCAGGAGCACGCTTTCAAAGCCGCTGAATTGTGTTTGATTGCGCAGGAAAATGCTGTCCGGATCGTTCCCTCTAACTGATTTTCAAATACTCACAACCTGGGAAAAGTTTTGGCTAATCATCCTGTTATCTCTGCGATAACAGGAAGCAATCAGGGCAGGGGGACCGGATTCCGGAGATACAGAGGATGTTGAACCGGATGAACGTGTTTGCAAATATCAGACTCTTCAGTCGATTAGTTGAAAACTGATTCAATAAGTTTTCTGCAATATATTGGAAATAACTTTTAGAAGCCAGCCTGCTGGAGCTTGATGGCAAATCGGGGAAGCGACCCATGATGCTATGCTTTTAGGCTGGATGATTAACAAAGAAGAGAAATACTTCGCGTTTAGGAACAATGAAAATCCATATAAAACCACAAATCAGGAGGAGAAGTTAATGTTAAAAAGGGGTATAAGCTTTGTAATCGTTTTGGTATTAGCAGTTGCTTTAACTGCCTGTTCAAGCAGTAAACAAACGGGGGGAAGCGGAAAAACCACCATCGAATTTTTGCACTCTTCGGTTGAACAAGAGCGTATAGCGGTATTAGACAAGTTGATTGCTAAGTTTGAGAAAGAAAATCCAAATATTAAAGTTAAACAAGTTCCGATTGAAGAAGATAAAATTAATACAAAAATTATAACTCTGGCTAATTCAGGAAAGTTGCCGGCTGTTGTTGAAGCTGGGCAGGACTACGCAAAGGTAATGGATAAAGATCAACTTATTGACAAAGGTGCAGTAAAAAAGATCATCGATGAAGTTGGCGAAAAAAATTACTATGAGGGCGCTTTAAACTTAATGAGAACGGAAAACGGTAAAAGTTTTACAGGGGTTCCAATGAGCGGTTGGGTTCAAGGGATCTGGTACAATAAAAAAATGCTTGCATCAAAAGGGTTGGAAGAACCAAAAAATTGGGATGATGTACTGTCAATCGCTAAAGCCTTTACGGATAAAGGGAATAAAAAATACGGAATCGCATTACCCACAGTGGAAGGCAATTTCTCTGAACAAGCATTTTCTCAATTCGCTTTGTCCAACAATGCCAATGTGCTGGACAATAATGGGAAATTAAACATTAATACACCTGAAATGAAAGAGGCTTTATCTTATTACAAAGAATTGGCTCAGTATACGATGCCTGGATCCAATGATACGACTGAAGTTAAAGATGCATTCATGAACGGTACAGCACCAATGGCGGTTTATTCTACGTATATCCTGCCATCTGTCTTTGAAGAAGGAAATGCGAAGAATATTGGTTTTGCCATCCCTACGCAAAAACAAAAGGCCGTTTATGCTTCTGTATCTTCCTTAACCGTCACTTCAGGATTAGAAGACAGCCAAAAAGATGCTGCAGTAAAATTTGTGTCTTTTATGTCAAAGCCTGAAAATATGACCAAATATGTATTGATGTCCCCGGGAGGGGCACAGCCGGTTAATAAAGGGGTAACAGAAAATAAAGAATATCAGGCCAACGAAGTGGTGAAAGCCTTTGGTGGTCTATCGAATGAAATCGCAGCTTCTTTCGATCAAACCCAAATATTTGGTTTAGTCGATGGAAAAAACTTTCTAAAGATGGGGGATGTAACAAGTTCAGGAGCGATTGCTAAAATGGTAAACAGCGTCACAGTAGGCGGTAAAAAAGTCGACAGTGAAATAGAAAATGCAAAAAAAGGCATTGAAAAGGTCTTGAAGAAATAAAGGGACATATGAAAACAAAATGTGTTTAACTTGTATAACAAAAGCCAACGGAGACAAGTTCCGTTGGCTTTTAGTTATTTTAAATGAGCGACTGAATCCTGAATGATGATTTTTTTAGTGGGAATAGTCATCTCAACTGCATTGTTTATATTTTTTTTGATTTTAGCAAAAAGAAACTCGGTGCCTGCTTCCCCTAACTCATGGATTGGAATTTCTATTCTTGTCAAAGAAGGAGAAAGAAAGGGTGTATTACTAAAACCGGCGATGGATAGCTCCCCTGGAATAGAAATGCCCGTTTCTGCGGCAGCTTTATACAAACTGATCACTTTTAAATCATCAATGGCCATAACAGCAGAGGGTCTGTTTTTAGACAGGAGAAGTGTTTTAGCTGCTTGATGCGCACTTTCATCCGTATATCCGCTATTAATGATCCATTCATCATTCAGTGGCAGCCCATAATCTTTTAGGCATTGTTTAAAACCTTCCAGTCGATCAATCGAAACATGATAGTCAAGAGGAGAATGCAAACACGCAATATCACGGTGCCCTTGCTCAATTAAATAGTTTGTTAGATCATAACTGTCCTGATAATTATTGGTATCGACCGAAAAGACATTTTGATAGTCGCCATCTACTTTTCCTATGACGACAATCGGTATGTTGTAACCGTCTAATTGTTTGAAGAAATCCTCATCCGAAGGGGAGGTAAGCATTATAATTCCCTTTATCATTCTCCCCTTTATTTTAGTAATACACTTTTCAAGTTCTTCCTCACTGTTCTTTGATGTCTGTAAGATAACATCAAAATTTTCCTCTTCAGCTTTCGTTGAAATGGCTTGAATAATTCCCGAGAAAAAAGGATTATTAACGGTCGTTTTTGTAGAACGGGATACAACCATGATCGCGTCAAAACCAGCAGAAAGGGCACGCGCTAACTTACTGGGCTGGTAATTTAATTGTTGAACGGCAAGTAAAACCCGTTCTCGAGCTTCATCAGATATATTACTCTTGTTATTTAACGCTCGAGATACAGTAGACTTTGAAACCCCTGCAGCTCGGGCAATGTCATAAATAGTGTGAGCCACTATGCTTTTCCTCCTAACAAGGCTTAGAGTTTAATTATAGACGCGCATATATCAGCGTTTCATTTTCGAGGTCAATAGAAGTGAATGCGTTTTCAAAATTGTTTCCAATAACCTGCGCCCATACAAATTACAAGGCGTTGCAAACCGGGCAGCCTTATCAGGAAAAATTATAATAATGTGCCAAAGATTTAGCAATCATAACATTGCACTTTTTTGGAAAATAATGCAGGTCTAAAATACCGGAACATTTATTGACAGAAAGCGTTTTCTGGATTATATTTTGTTTGTGGGAGCGGTACCATTATACGATATCCAGAAGAAACTTTCAATATGGGAACGGTTCCAAGAGGAGGAGAATATGGAGCACATTAAAGACAGATTGGCTTACTTATATCCTAAAAACGAGGTTGAAGAAATTTGGCCCAATCTGGAGAATAGATTGGTTGAAGCTAAGGAAAAACGACTAAAAGACAGAAAGCCAACATGGGACGAAAAAGATGTCGTATTAATCACATATGCAGATCAGTTCCATGAGAAGGAGCAGCCGACCTTAGCGACGTTTAAACAAATGTTTAACCGGTATTTGGCGGACAAGTTTGAAGTGGTCCACCTCCTGCCTTTCTATCCGTATTCTTCAGATGATGGATTTTCCGTAATCGATTACAAAAACGTCAATCCAATCGCTGGAGACTGGGAAGATGTTGATAGCTTAACTAAAGTAACAAGATTAATGTTTGATTATGTCTGTAATCACATTTCAGCAAAAAGTTCATGGTTTCAAGAGTATCTGAAGGGAAATCCGGAATTTCAAGATTTTTTCATTGAAGTGGAACCCTCCATTGATTTGAGTTTGGTAACAAGACCAAGAGCAACCCCCGTTTTAACGAAATTCACATTAGCAGATGAAACAGAAAAGCATATTTGGACAACGTTCAGTGATGATCAAATCGATTTAAACTTCAGCAACCCAAACCTATTAGTAAAAATGATAGATGTCTTGCTCTTTTATCTGGAACAAGGCGCAGAATATTTGCGTTTGGATGCCGTCGGTTTTATGTGGAAAGAGATCGGGACTACCTGTATCCACCATGAAAAGACCCATCAAATAATCAAGCTGTTCCGGGATATTGCGGATGAAGTCGCCAGAGGTACAGTGATCATTACAGAAACGAATGTCCCTCATAAAGATAATGTTTCTTATTTTGGAAACGGCCGTGATGAGGCACATATGGTTTATCAATTCCCCCTGCCGCCATTGGTTCTTTACTCCATTGTACGTGAAAATGGGAGCGCTCTCACCAATTGGGCAAAACAACTCGAACCGGCCGGCGAAAAGACGACATTCTTCAACTTTCTTGCTTCACATGATGGGATTGGCCTTAATCCCATTCGCGGAATCATAGCTGAAGACGAAATACTGGGAATGGTCGAGGAGTTAAAAAAAGAAGGAGCATTGGTAAACTACAAGAAAAATCCGGACGGAAGTGAAAGCCCTTACGAAATCAATGTGACCTATATGGATGCATTAAACAAGCGTTCTGATGATGATACGATCCGGTTGAAACGATTTTTACTGGCCCATTCCATCCTTCTGACTCTTCCAGGAGTGCCTGCCGTTTATATTCAAAGCATGCTAGGTTCCAGAAATGATTATGATGGAGTGTCAAAAACCGGAATGAATCGGTCCATTAACCGGCAAAAGTACAGCTTGGATGGGATCGAAAAGGAATTAGCAGACACTGATTCATTACGTTACCATGTCTTTTCCGAACTCACGAACCTCATCCAAATCAGAAAAGCTGAAGCACTTTTCAACCCGGACGTCCCTATGGAAGTAGTAGATCTAGGTGACAAAGTGTTCGCAGTCAAAAGAGTATTAAACGAAAAGGATGAATTGTTAGTTATTCATAATCTAGCGAATGAAATCAACGTTTGCGATATCACTGGAAGGTATCTGAACCTTATTACCGGGGAAGAAGCAGAATATGCAGGGAACAGTAAGCTGGATCCCTACCAATTCCTTTGGCTAAAGCCCATACACCAGGAGGAGAACTAAATGAAGTTTAAAAATTTTAGTTTAGGTTTGATCTTGTTATTAGCATTGAGCACCATATTGACAGCGTGCGGCAGCACTAATGGCAGCGGAAACGGAAAAACGACAATTGAGTTCATGCATTCATCCGTCGAACAGGACCGTCTGGCTGTGATCAAAAAGCTGGTTGCCAAGTTTGAAAAAGAAAATCCCAATATTGAAGTCAAACAAGTTCCGGTTGAAGAAGACAGCTACAACACCAAAATAGTTACGCTTGCAAACTCCGGGAAGCTTCCGGCAGTTCTGGAAGTCGGTCAGGACTATGCAAAAGTAATGGATAAAGACGAGCTTATCGACCGTAACTCCGTTAAAAAAGTCCTTCATAAAACCGGAGAAGGTGATTTTTATGAAGGTGCTTTAAAGCTCGTAAAAACTGAAAATGGAAAAAGCTATACTGGGGTTCCAGTCAGCGGCTGGGTTCAGGGGATTTGGTATAACAAAGAAATGCTAAAAGCCAAAGGATTCAGTGAACCTAAGAATTGGAACGAGGTTATGAAAATAGCCAAAGCGTTTACTGATAAAGGCCATAAAAAATATGGAATCGGATTACCGACTGTAGAAGGATTATTCTCTGAACAGGCTTTCTCCCAGTTTGCTTTGTCAAACAATGCAAATGTGCTAAACAGCAAGGGTGACTTAAATGCAAAAACACCTGAAATGACAGAGGCAGCTTCCTATTACAAAGAATTATCTAAATACACAATGCCCGGTTCCAACGATACCACTGAAATTAAAGATGCGTTTATGAACGGAACGGTACCGATGGCGGTTTATTCCACCTATCTCCTTCCGGCCGTATTTGAAGAAGGTAAAACAGACAATATCGGTTTTGCCGTACCAACAGAAAAAACAAAGGCCGTTTTTGGAACGGTTTCAGCCTTGACCATTTCTTCTGGATTAGATGATGATCAGAAAAAAGCTGCGGAGAAATTTGTCTCGTTCATGGCTAAACCTGAGAATACGACGGATTGGGTATTAATGTCTCCTGGCGGTGCACAGCCAGTCAATAAAAAGGTTACAGCAAATCCAGACTACAAGGCAAACAAAGTGGTTAAGGCCTTTGGTCCCCTTTCATCTGAAATAGCTGCATCTTTCAACGACATTCAAGTGTTTGGTTTAGTGGACGGTAAAAACTTCTTGAAAGCGGGAGATATCACAAGCTCTGGCGCCTTCCCTAAAATGGTCAACAGCATCACGGTTGGCGGGAAAGATGTTAAAAGCGAACTGAAAAAAGCAGAAAAAGCAATGAAAGACGCTTTAGAGAAAAGATAATTTGGATACGTCGAGGGGGCAGCCTTTTGGCTGGTTCCCTCTACCTTCCAAAGGTTGTCTCAATTTCTCAAGATCATGCTGTAGTGGGCAGCATTTTTATTAAATTACAGGGGAGGTACCATGAAAACGATTAAAAGTACGAAATCTGATTTCAAATTCACAAAGATAAAAAGACCGAAATCGGATATCAAATTAGCAATGGCGTTACTTTTTCCAAGCATTTTTTTAGTGCTGTTGCTCGTTGCATACCCGATGTTATCCAATATTCAGATCAGCTTTTTTGACCAGCCCGTAAATCCGAGGTTAAGTGCCACGTTTGTCGGGTTAAAAAATTATACAGACATACTTACGGATGCAGAGTTCTTTAAATCCTTAGGAATAACACTTTTGTATATGATTCTTGCCGTTTCGGGAAGTACAGCACTGGGATTGGGAGTTGCTATCTTTTTTAATCGACCGTTTAAATTTCGCAAGATAGCCCGTTCATTAATTATTTTGTCTTATGTAACACCCTCCATTTCTTTAGTTTTTGCATGGAAATACATGTTTAACAATGGATACGGTGTCGTGAACTATTTGGGCGGGGACGTATTACATTTGTTTGATAAGGCGCCTCTATGGTTTGACAATCCGGTCTCAAGCTTTGTCCTGGTTGTTCTTTTTGCCATTTGGAGGTACTTCCCATATGCCTTCATTTCATTCCTGGCGATCTTGCAAACCATTGATTCCTCATTATATGAAGCAGCTGAAATTGATGGAGCTTCAGCATGGGATAAATTTAAAATTGTTACGGTTCCAGCGATTATGCCGGTGTTGTTAACGGTCGTTACATTACGTTCCATCTGGCTGTTCTATATGTTTACGGATGTTTTTCTGCTGACGAATAAAGTGAATATCCTTGGTATTTACTTGTATGAAACAGCATTTGCATTTAACGATCTTGGAAAAGCGGCATCCATTTCTGTCATTCTGTTTATTATTCTTTCTATTGTGATTATCTTAGCAAGAAAGCGGGTGAAATTCTAATGGCGATGGCGAGCAGCAAAAAGTCAAGAGCAACAAAAAAAGTGGCGTTTTACACTGGGCTGATATGCCTGTTGACCGTGTCCCTTTTTCCTTTTTTTATCATGCTGATGACCTCCTTTAAAAGTCCGAAGGAAGCGGTTGCGACGAATCCGACGTTACTTCCGCAACACTGGACATTTAAACATTACGTGGACATGTTCAATCCTGATATTTTCCCGTATCTCTCCTATTTTAAAAACAGTTTAACCGTTGCCCTCACGGCAGCTACTTTGGCCGTTGTTATTGGGATCTTTGGGGCATATGCCCTGTCGAAATTAAAATTTATGGGCAGAACCACAATCAATGCAAGTTTTTACACGGTTTACATGTTTTCGGGCATTTTGCTTGTCGTGCCCTTATTCAAAATCATCTCTGGTCTTGGTTTATACGATACTAAAACGGCGATCATCATAACGATGATTGTACAAACGTTGCCAACCGCCATCTTCATGTTGAAAAGTTACTTTGATACGATACCGGATGACCTTGAAGAAGCGGCTATGATCGATGGACTAAACCGGGTGCAGATCATTTTCTATATTGTAATTCCATTATCCATTTCCGGAATTATATCAGTTTTCGTCTACTCGTTTATGGTGGCTTGGAACGATTACTTGTTTGCCTCCATTTTCTTATCCGATTCAGCAAACTTCACGCTGCCCATCGGCTTGAATGCCTTGTTCAGTACACCAGATTACGTTTGGGGCCGAATGATGGCGGCATCACTCGTAACCGCATTGCCAGTCGTGATCATGTATGCCGTATCCGAGCACTTTATTAAAGGGAACATGACCGAAGGCGGAGTAAAAGGGTAAATTCCCCAAAAAATCGAGAGGAAGTAATCACATCATGAAAAAGCTAGTTGCAGTAAAACCAAGAGAAGCCGCATTTTTAGACTATGAAGACCGTTCAATCCAACCGAATGAGGCCAAAATTGAAGTGGAATTCGCCTCACCTAAACACGGTACAGAAGTGGTAGACTTCCGTGGGTTGACTCCTTTTATAGACGAGGATTTTTCTGAAGAATGGCGCATGTTCATGCCCCGAGAAGAGGGGGAAAAGCCTGGTATCGTTTTTGGTGAATTTCAATTGGGAAATATGGTTGTCGGCAAAATCGTAGAAATCGGCAGTGATGTAATAGAGTACCAAGTCGGAGAAATGGTTTGTACGTATGGACCCATCATGGAAACCGTCATCGTCAATGCGGTGGATAACCACCGATTACGCAAAATGCCCGAGGGGGCCAAATGGCAAAATGCGGTTTGTTATGATCCGGCCCAATTTGCCATGAGCGGTGTTCGTGATGCCAACGTACGTGCAGGCGATTATGTGGTTGTTGTCGGATTGGGTGCGATCGGCCAAATCGCAATCCAGCTTGCTAAAAAAGCCGGGGCGAGCATCGTTGTTGGAGTTGATCCTCTAAGCCATCGACGAGAAATCGCTCTTCGTCATGGGGCCGATGAATGTTTTGATCCGACTTCCTGTGATGTCGGATATGAGGTGAAAAAGCTCACCCATAAAATCGGAGCGGATTCCATTATTGAAACAAGCGGAAATGCTGCAGCTCTTCAAGCGGCATTAAAAGGAATTGCCTATGGAGGCACCATCTCTTACGTTGCCTTTACTAAGCCTTTTCCAGAAGGATTGAATTTTGGACGCGAAGCTCATTTTAACAATGCGAAAATCGTGTTTTCCCGTGCAGCAAGCGAACCCAATCCGGATTACCCGCGCTGGTCCCGTAAACGAATTGAAAATACATGCTGGGAATTATTAATGAATGGTTACCTGAATTGCGAAGATATCATTGATCCAATCGTGCCTTTTGAGCAGAGTGATCAAGCATATATGCATTACGTGGATCAGCATCCAGAGCTAAGTATCAAGATGGGAATTACATTGAAGTAAACTGGCCACATGTAGGAGGAGTTTAACCATGAAAATTGGTACACAAAACCAAGCGTTTTTTCCGGAAAACATCAGGGAGAAGTTTCACTATCTAAAGGAAGCTGGTTTTGATGGCTTCGAAATTGACGGAAAACTATTGGTTGATCATTTAGAGGAAATAAAAGAAGCGATTTCTGAAACCGGACTGCCCGTGACAACAGCCTGTGGCGGTTATAGCGGATGGATCGGTGACTTTATCGAAGAACGCAGATTAAACGGTTTAGCAGAAATGAAGCAAATCTTAAAAGCCTTGCAGGAAGTAGGGGGAAAAGGAATAGTTGTTCCCGCAGCCTGGGGCATGTTCACCTATCGTTTGCCACCAATGGTTTCACCAAGAAGCCAATCAGGAGATTGGAAGGCAGTAAGTGACTCCCTTCTTTACTTAGATAAAGCGGCAGAAGAAACAGCGACCACTGTTTTCTTAGAACCATTGAATCGGTATCAAGACCATATGATTAATACGCTTGCTGATGCGCGCCGTTATATAGAAGAAAATAACTTGAAGAACGTAAAAATTATCGCAGACTTCTATCATATGAACATTGAAGAGGATGGTATTTCCGAAGCTTTACATCTACAACGTGATTTAATTGGACATATTCATCTTGCGGATAATCACCGTTTCCAGCCTGGCAGTGGCTCGATTGATTTCAAAAAGCATTTTAATCAATTGAAAAAAGATGGCTATGACGGTTTTTTAACCATAGAGTGCCGTGTTCGAGGGAACGATCCAGAAGGAGAATACAAAAAAGCGTTGCATCACCTAAAAGAAGCATTAGTGTGAGAGGAGTTACATCATGAGTAAAAAAAGGGTGGCGATCATAGGAGGAGGACAAGTAGCGGAAACGGTTCACGTTCCTTATTACCTCTCACGGGATGACATTGAACTGGTTGCTGTGGTTGGACAAAACGCCGATCGGGTGAAAAACTTCGCGAAGCGTCATGGGATTCCTTACTACTATACAGATGCCGCTGAGATGTATGCGGCACAGAAACCGCATATCGTCAGTGTTTGTACGCCAAATCGATTTCATTATGAACATGTCATGCAGGCTCTGGAAAATGGCTGTGATGTGATGTGTGAAAAGCCGCCAGCTATTTCGGCGGATGAGGCAAAGAAAATGAAGCAAGAAGCGGAGAAAAACCAGTGCGTCCTTGCCTATGACTTTCATCATCGATTTGCGGAAGATGTCTCCCTTCTTAGAAAAAAAGTCGAGGAAGGAATGCTTGGCGACATCTATGTTGTGAAAGCCCAAGCCTTGCGTCGTTGTGGGATTCCTGGTTGGGGAAACTTCACCAATAAATCATTGCAAGGGGGAGGTCCCCTCATCGATTTAGGAGTCCATATGCTGGACGCTGCTTTATATGTACTAGGTTACCCGAAGATTGAGAAAGTAACGGCTAAAATGTTTCAGAAAATCGGGAACAAAAAATCGTATGGAACGTTTGGAGAATGGGACCCGGAAACGTTTGAAGTTGAGGATTCACTTTTTGGTTTTATCGAATTAGAAGGCGGCCGATTGTTACAATTGGAAACCTCTTTTGCTTTAAACATTAAGGAAACCTCGATCATGAATGTTCAGTTTTGTGGAGATCAAGCAGGAGCCACTCTTTTTCCGGCTCAGATCTATACCGATAAAAGGGGAGAACTCGTCTCACTTTTAGAAAGGGAGACTGCAGATCCAGAACGGCATCAAAAGAGTATGGCTGCATTTGTAGACAAGTGCTTTGGAGAAGATGTTATGATCGCAGACTCAAAAGAAGGGTACATCATCCAACAACTAATTGAAGCTCTCTATCAATCTGCGGAAAAGGGTGAAAGTGTATCCCTATGATGAAAGAACAAGTATTATATGACAAAAAATTCGGTGTACATTATCTCAATAAATATGGAAGTTTAATGACCTTAGGAAATGGTTATTTAGGTGTGCGTGGTGCCCTTGAAGAAGACTATTCGGAACAAACCCGAGGGCTGTACGTCGCCGGTATTTATAATAAAGCAAATGAGAACGAAACGTCGGAGTTAGTTAATCTACCTGATTTAACGGGAATAAAGATGGAGATTGACGGGGAACTTTTCTCATTGATGGATGGCGAAATTCTTTCTTATGAAAGAAGGTTACACCTTGCAATGGGTGAAATACAGCGTGAGATTCTCTGGAGAAGCAACTCAGGTGCGCGTTTCCAATTCCTTTTTCAACGGTTTACAGCAAAACATGATGTGCATTTACTTGCCACGAAAGTAACGGTTACCAGTTTGGATCGATCAGCCACATTAAAAATGATGACAGGTATTGATGCTCAACAAACCAACTTCGGGACTCAACACCTCAGTGTAGAGAATGTCCGAGTGTTTAACGAGGAAGTCATGCAAGGTGTTTATCAAACGACAGAGTCCGGACATACGATCGCAATAACTACAGCCTGTAAGTGCTCCTTGAAGAGCGATGTTTCATTTGCTGCCAAAAATCGCAGGCTCTTGACCACGATAAAAGCGGATCTCATCGAAAACATCCCTTTTACTCTCGAAAAGTTTGGAACCGTATTCACTTCTCTTGATCAAGGTGAAGCTGGAAAAGATCCGGCAACTGCCGGTTTGAAAGCCTTAAAAGCGCATGCACCATATGGCTATGATGCGTTATTAGAAAAGTCAGCATTAGAATGGGAGAAAACCTGGCAGCAAAAACGTGTCAAGGTCACTTCTGAGAATAAGTTTGACCAGCTTGCTCTTGACTATGCATTGTTTCAAATCGAGGGTATGACACCTGCTCACGATGAACGATTTAGTGTAGGGGCTAAAGGATTGACCGGTGAAGGCTATAAAGGACATGTTTTTTGGGATGCCGAAATGTTCATATTACCTTTTCATCTTTTTACTGAACCGGAAACGGCGAAGAAACTGCTACGTTACCGCTACTTAAATTTGCAGCACGCGCTGGAAAAGGCGGAACGAAATGGATATGAAGGAGCTTTATTTCCATGGGAGAGTGCGTTGTCAGGAAAAGAAGAAACGCCTGAATTTGCGGCCATTAATATCCGAACGGGGACACGGCAAAAAGTCGCTTCTGCTGAAGCGGAACATCATATTGTAGCAGACATCGCCTATTCTGTTGTGCAGTATTATGAAAATACTCAGGATGACGAGTTTATGAAAAAGGAAGGGCTGGCTTTACTTAAGGAGACTTCACGTTTCTGGATCAGCCGTTCAACAGAAGAAAACGGACAGCTTTCTATTAAGAACGTAATAGGGCCGGATGAATATACCGAGCATATTGATAACAATGCCTATACAAACTATATGGCTTATTACAATGTAAAGAAAGCGCTTTACTTTATGGAAAAATATGATGACAGAGATGAGTTACTCAAAACGCGGGGACAGGATTTTCTTAGCCGTTTGTATTTACCGAAGCCGAATGCGAACAGAATCATTCCACAGGATGATACATTTTTGAGTAAGCCTGAGATTGATCTATCACGCTACAAAGTCAATCAGGGCAGTCAGGGCATCTTATTGGATTATTCACGAGATGAAGTAAATGAAATGCAAATTTTAAAGCAAGCGGATGTCGTCATGTTGCTGTATCTGTTTCCAGAGCTGTTTTCAAGCAGCGTCGTATCGGAAAATCTGTATTATTACGAGGCGCATACCATCCACGATTCTTCGCTGAGCAAAGCGATTCATGCTATCGTGGCCGCAAGATGCGGTGAACATGATGCGGCATATCGCTTTTTCCAGGAAGCTTGTTTAATAGATTTAGGCCCGAATCCTCATTCATCGGATGAAGGGCTGCACGCTGCTTCACTTGGAGCGATCTGGTTAGCGGCTGTGTTCGGATTTGCGAACCTATCCATTAATAACAGCCGTTTAACCTTAAATCCCATCTTACCGGCCAACTGGTCTGAAATGGCTTTTCCGTTACATTGGCAAGGGGCCACTTTAAACATTCAGTTGAAAAAGGAGCACATCGTTGTGACAAAGGTTTCAGGACCAGATGTCATGATTGAAATCCACGGTTCTGAGTATCTTTTATCAGATCGAATTGAAATCGCTCCGCTCATAAGGAGTAAACCATGAAAGTTGTGATTGCACCAGATTCATTTAAAGAAAGTTTAGCTGCAGATGAAGTGGCTCAAGCCATTCGTGCCGGCTTTGAGAGCATTTTTCCTGAAGCCGACTATCATTTGCTCCCCATTGCAGATGGCGGGGAAGGAACCGTTCATGCGCTGGCTTCCGCGAATGACACCGAAATCCAAAGTATTTCTGTAACCGGGCCACTTCGTGAACCTGTTCAAGCGAAAATCGCTTTAACCCGTGATGGTAAAAAGGCGTTTATAGAAATGGCCGAAGCCTGTGGATTACATCTCGTTCCTGCCGCTCGGCGCAATCCTTTACAAACCACGTCTTATGGTGTGGGGGAACTGATACGATATGCCATGGATCGAGGGGCTAAAGAACTCATTATTGGTGTAGGTGGCAGTGCTACGAATGATGGTGGAGTTGGAATGGCTTCTGCACTGGGCTATCAGTTTTTTGATCGGGCTGGAGCCCTAACAAAGGGCACCGGCCAGGATCTTTTTCACATTACATCGATGTCTGATGCTCATCGTGATAAACGCTTAGATGATGTAAACATCACCATTGCAGCAGACGTGGATAATCCTTTAACAGGCCTAAAGGGTGCCACCTATGTGTATGGTCCTCAAAAAGGGCTGCCCGAAGAAAGGTTAGAAGAAACGGATCAGGCGATGGGTCAATTCTATGTAATGGCAGAAAACCATTTAGGCAAGCATGTTTCTACTGTGCCAGGCAGTGGTGCAGGGGGAGGTTTTGCAGCAGGGCTGTTGCTGTTTGCAAACGCGAAACTGAAAAAGGGAATCGAACTGGTACTCGAAGAATTAGATGTGAAGGGTATCTGTCATGATGCTGACCTTGTCATTACCGGGGAAGGAAGAATAGATGGCCAAACGTTATACGGCAAAGCGCCGATCGGTGTTGCGTCTTGTGCTCCTCTCCATGCTAGAGTCATAGCGATTTGCGGCAGTGTCGGTGAAGGCAGTGAAGTTCTTTACAACCATGGTATCGATGCAATCTTTCCTACGATTCCGGCGCTATTGCCAACAGAATCGATAATGAGCAGCGCGTTTCCCAATATACAGAGAACAGCTCGTAATATCGCGGCTCTGCTTCGAAGAGAAAGGGAGTAGGAAATGAAAAAAAGTATGATTGAAGCTGTAGTATTTGATCTTGATGGTGTCATCACAGATACAGCCCATTATCATTTTTTAGCTTGGAAACAACTAGCCAATGAAATAGGCATTACCATTGACGAGACATTTAATGAAACGCTAAAGGGGATCAGTCGGCTGGATTCCCTTGAGTTGATTTTACAATACGGAAATCGGCAACATGACTTTTCCACAGAAGAAAAAGAAGAAATGGCGAATAAGAAAAATGATCATTACCGTCTTTATTTAAACGACCTGAAACCAGAACATGTATTACCGGGTATTCCTGAGCTGATTCGCAATATTAAAGCGGAGGGGATTCAGATTGGTCTTGCTTCTGTTTCGAAAAATGCGGGTACCGTGTTAAAGGCATTAGATCTAGAAGCTGCCTTTGATTTTTGTGCGGATGCTGCAAAAATAAGTAAATCAAAACCAGATCCGGAAATATTCTTAACCGCATGCAGCGGACTTGGTGCTGACCCTCTAAGATCTATAGGTATAGAAGATGCAGTAGCAGGAATTGAATCCATCAAGGCAAGCGGAATGTTTGCAGTAGGGGTTGGCCACACACTACAGAAAGCGGATGTTGTGTTTGAAGCGACCAACCAATTACAATGGATCAAAATAAAAGAGGGTTTTGATCACTGGATCAGTAAATGTGAAACACTTGATAGCTTGTAGACCATTGAGTCTACAAGCTTTTTTTGTAAAATGATATACTCGGCGGGTAACAATTTAAAAGAGTTTATCAGTTACCCCAACGCGAGGATTTTAATTATTAAACGATTGTTTAGGAGACTTATACTCAATCGGAATTTAGGATATAACCTATGTAGCGCGATAGTTCACTATAAAATACTTAAATTCAGAAAATTTCTAAGAATCATTGAACTTCGGAAAATAAAAAGGTACAATAAAGTACAAACAAAAATGTTTACGTTAACAAATAACAAAATAAAAAGGAATGGGTTAATAAATAATCTCTTCTTTTTTTTTTTTGAAATAAAATGTTATCGTTAACATTTCGGACTTTATAAGAAAGATGGTGAATGAAATGGAAAAATTCATGGGAGAAAATTTTCTGTTGAACAATGAAACCGCTGTCACGCTGTACCACGATTATGCACGTGAGCTGCCAATTATTGATTATCACTGCCATTTAAGTCCAAAAGAAATTTATGAGAATAAAACCTTTAAAAACATTACAGATGCCTGGTTATCTGGAGACCATTATAAGTGGCGGGTCATGAGAGCCAACGGAATCCTGGAAGAATACATAACGGGAAGTGCCTCAGACTATGATAAATTCATGGCGTGGGCGAAAACGGTCCCGATGACAATCGGCAATCCATTGTACAACTGGACGCACTTAGAGTTACAGCGTTTTTTCGGTATTCATGAAATATTAAACGAAAAAAGCGCACCGAAGATTTGGGAGAAAATCAATGCTCTCCTAAGGGAAGGAGAGTTTGGGGCGAGAGACTTAATTGTAAAATCCAATGTCAAAGTCATCTGCACAACGGATGATCCTGTTGACAGTCTTAAGTACCACTTGTTATTAAAGGAAAGCGGTGAATTTCCGGTAAGTGTTCTACCCGGCTTCCGTCCGGATAAAGGATTGGAAATTTCACGTGAGAGTTTCCTTCCATGGGTTGAGAAGCTTGAAGAAGTCGCAGATCGCTCCATAAACAATTATGATGAATTTTTAAAGGCACTGGAATCCAGAGTACGGTTTTTCCACTCGGTAGGTGGCAGGGTTTCCGATCATGGAATAGATTCCATGGTGTACGAAGAAACATCAAAGGAAGAAGTGGCGGAAATTTTTGAAGCCCGATTGGCTGGAAACACACTTTCTGTGGATGACGAAAGAAAGTACAAAACCTATACATTAAGGTTTTTAGGCAAACTATACGCAGAGCTAGGCTGGGCCATGCAATTTCACATTAACGCTCTACGAAACAACAATACAAAAATGTTTAAGGTGCTTGGTCCGGATACAGGCTTTGATTCTATGAACGATGATGATATAGCAAAGCCCCTCGTCCGAATGCTAGATTCACTCGATCGTGAAAATTTGCTGCCCAAAACGATTCTTTACTCGGTAAATCCTAAAGACAATTATGTAATTGCCAGTATCATTAATAGTTTTCAAGACGGTATTACACCTGGTAAGATTCAGTACGGGACCGCTTGGTGGTTCAATGATACGAAGGATGGAATGCTCGAACAAATGAAAGCGCTGTCCAACGTAGGGCTGTTCAGCCGTTTTATCGGGATGCTCACGGATTCCAGAAGCTTTCTTTCCTATACGAGACATGAATATTTTAGACGGATTGTCTGCAATCTCATTGGTGAATGGGTTGAAAATGGTGAAGTGCCAAAGGACATGGAACTCCTCGGAAGTATCGTTCAGGGAATTGCCTATAATAATGCAAAAGAGTACTTTAACTTTCAGGAAAAACAGAATAACCAACCCGTCAGCCCAACCTTGTAAGAACATCCATATTATCTGCTTCGAATACCGGTCAAAATCACGGAGCGGAGAATCTAATGGGAAAATACGAGTACCAAGGATACATGTTAATTTTTGAAAATGTACACCGGATTAGCTGAGAAGCCCATTGTGTTAGAAAAATGCAACCTCAGGTCTCCATATTAAGGATTGCTGTAAAAGGATGAAAAAACATGGTAACGATAAAAGACATCGCCAAATTGGCCAATGTATCACACACGACTGTATCGAGAGCGTTAAACAACAGTCCTTTAATAAAAGAACCTACCAAAAGGAAAATTCTTGAGATTGTCTCACAGCTGAACTACACGCCGAATTACAATGCGAAGAACCTAGTGATGCAGAAATCCCACACCATAGGCCTGTTCTTTACAAGCATAAGCAATGGAACATCACCAAGTTTTTTCGCGGATACTATTAAAGGTGTAAATAGTGTGATTAGCCAGGAGTATAATTTATTCGTGCGGGGAATCGACGACTACGATGACTACTCCTCGATCAACAAGATGAGATTTGACGGGATCATCTTAATGAGCCAAAGCGATAGGGACAATACGTTCATTTATCACGTGATTCAGAAGAACATCCCGTTGGTGGTTCTTAACCGCGAAATCAATAACAGAAGCATCATTAACATTTTGTCCAATGAACAAGAAGGATCCCGTCTGGCGGTCGAATATCTGATCAAGAAGGGTCATACCGACATTGCTCTTATTGAAGGAAAAAAAGGATTTAAATCCTCTCAAAAACGTAAAGAAGGCTACCTGGCGGCTTTAATAGAGAATAGCATAACCATTCAGATGGAATATCAGGTTCAGGGGAACTATGATATACAAAGCGGATACCGCGCGATGGATACCCTTTTAGAGCTGGAATGCCCTCCGTCCGCCGTTTTTTGTTCCAATGACGACATGGCCATAGGGGCGATGAACGCCGTCTTCGCAAGAGGTTTAAACGTTCCTGATGATGTATCTGTCGTTGGCTTTGATGATATCGGATTTGCTCAATATTCGACTCCGAAGCTTACAACGGTAAAACGTCCGGTTGAAAACATAAGTATAGAAGGCGCCAAAAAGATTCTCTCTGCCATTTCAAGCAACCAACCAGGCGAACGAATATTTGAGAACACCACCTTAATGATCAGAGATTCTGTAAAAGACCTTACAACGATTTAGCCCGTTTGACCTGTTAAACGGGTGATTTCATTTAATAAAATGTTAACGTGTGAACAAAGCCAGATTGCAAACATTCCAGTTTCCTAAGAAACAAAATAACAGAAAATACGGTGGTGTGATATGAATATTACATTTCGATGGTACGGACGTGACAATGATACGGTTACACTGGAAAATGTAAAACAAATTCCAGGAGTAAAAGGGATTGTTTGGGCTCTTCATCAAAAGCCGGTTGGAGAAGTGTGGGAAAAAGATGAAATTAAAGGGGAAGTGGAGTATATCAAATCCCATGGTTTTCATGCTGACGTCGTAGAAAGTGTCAATGTGCATGAATCCATTAAGATTGGAAACGAAGACCGCATGAAGTATATCGAAAAATACAAACAGACAATCCGCAATCTATCAGACTATGGAGTGAAAGTGATCTGTTATAATTTCATGCCGATTTTTGACTGGACGCGAACAGAAATGTTTCATCCATTAAAAGATGGTTCCACCGCTTTATTTTATGAAAAAGGAAAAGTGAATCATTTGGATCCTCAGGAGCTCATCCGTACGGTGGCTGAAGCGTCAGATCTGATACTACCTGGATGGGAACCTGAAAAAATGGCACGTATTACGGAACTTTTCGAAGCCTATAAAGAGGTGGATGAAGAAAAGCTGTGGGCCAATCTTGAAATTTTCCTGCAAGAAATATTGCCGGTGGCAGAGGCTTGCGGCATTCAAATGGCGATCCATCCGGATGATCCACCGTGGTCCATTTTCGGTTTACCACGCATCATTACCGGTGAGCAAAGCTATGAAAAACTGAGGGCGATTTCTGATTCTTGGTCCAATGGAATTACCATGTGTACGGGATCTATGGGAGCAAACCCTTCCAATAATATGGTTGAAATCGCAAGAAAATATGCAGGACTCGCCCCGTTTTCACATATTCGCAATGTGAAAATCTATGAAAATGGGGATTTTGTAGAAACCTCGCATTACACACAGGATGGATCTATTAATATCCAGGGTGTCGTTGAAGAGTTAAACAAACAAGATTATAAGGGCTATGTAAGACCTGATCATGGGCGTCACATCTGGGGCGAACAATGCCGGCCTGGGTACGGGCTATATGACCGCGCGATGGGAATCATGTATTTGCACGGATTATGGGATGCCTATGAATCTCGGAAAACAGGGGTGGGTGTGTATGATTCCTATTCACGAAAACTTAACTAACAAAGTGGCTGTAATAACCGGAGGCAGCGGTGTGCTGTGCTCCGAAATGGCAAAAGAGCTTGCCCGACATGGTGTTAAAGTTGCAATATTGAACAGGACGGCTGAAAAAGGACAAAAAGTTGTGGACAATATTAAACAGTCTGGCGGTACAGCTCTGTCTGTTTCTACAGACGTTTTGAATCGGGAATCGTTAAAAAAAGCAAAAGATCAAATTTTGGATACGTTTGGATCAGTTAATCTTTTAATTAATGGAGCAGGAGGCAATCATCCGGATGCCATTACCGATTCCGAAACCTATGAAGAAGAGACGGCCGGGAAATCATTTTTTGATCTGGATGAGAACGGATTTTCTACAGTTTTTGCGAGTAACTTCACCGGGTCATTTCTCGCCTCCCAAGTGTTTGGTAAAGCTTTGCTGCAGGCCGAGTCACCGGCTGTCATTAATATTTCATCAATGAGCGCATTTTCCCCAATGACGAAGGTACCCGCCTACAGCGCGGCAAAGGCCTCGATCAATAACTTTACGATGTGGATGGCTGTTCACTTTGCCGAAACGGGATTGCGCGTAAATGCGATTGCACCCGGTTTCTTCTTAACCACGCAAAATCGGAATCTGCTGCTTAAGGAAGATGGAAGCTATACAGACCGGTCGAATAAAATTATTGCCGGTACACCTATGAAAAGGTTTGGCAAGCCAGCGGACTTGCTTGGAACGCTGCTTTGGCTCGCGGATGAAACATATTCCGGTTTTGTTACAGGCATTACCGTCCCTGTTGATGGAGGTTTCATGGCCTATTCCGGAGTATAACGAATCAAGAGATTTTATAAGGTAATTGTAAAACGCTTTCACATCTCATGAATGGATGGAATAGACGATCATTGTGCATGACTCTGATTGGAGAGGTATTTCTTGTTTTCTATCCTTCTCCTGATTGACTCATTTTCTTTTTATACATGCTCTACTTTTATAGTAAGAGGGGTTCAGATGTTGCAGCCATTGCAAAAAAAACACTTGTCTAAGCTAATGAGCAAAGCCAATCCCGTGATATCACCATTAGAAACATTGGTTCTTTAAAGGATATACGTTAATCGAACCTACCGGGAGGAGGCTGATTATCCAAACTGGAACGAGTGAATGTTTAGGCTGGATTGTCCAGTTCATCTTCTCAATCTGTTTCCTTTACTAAGATTCGGGAATATATCCTTGAATTCAAAAACAAAACCCTTCCATCTCATTAGTTGGAAAGGTTTTTGTGTAGTTTCGATCCAACAATATGAACCGCCATATGTAGATGGAAGCGGAGGTACGCTGCGGTAATCACGCCTTCAAAAGATGCGGTAAGCTAATAAGCTAATGTTGTTCAGCAAAGAACTTGTTTTAGGCGTTCTCCGTCCTTGATAGCGTTGATTCCATCGACAATAATAAGAAGAACATCACGTTCCTTAATGGTTAGGATAAAAGAAACGATTTTTGGAATGCATTCCACCCTGAACGACTCTCCGTTTTTTTTATATAGGTAAATGTCACTATCAATTGCTTTGGATAGTCGATAAAAGTCTACAATTTTCAAGATCGTAAATGCAGAAGCGGATACCTTGAAAGATAAAATGTTCATAATTCCTACTCTCCCTTCTCCTGAAGACTTCACGGTTCTCTTAATTTCATTGTTGCACAATACAGTTATATCAAGTAGAGGGTTATTTTGTCATAAAACCACTTGTTTTGTGAAGGAAAATAATAGATTGTTTCTACTCACCAGTTTGACTATCCAGGCGGCATGAAATCAATAGCTAGACCTTTCGGATGAAGGATCTTTTTTTTCTCTTTCAGATTCAGAGCGACTCATCTCCGTTTTCAGAACAGACAGGCTTATAGCCGATTTCTTTTCTTCTGTTTTTTCTTACTATTCTGTCAAATTTAATGAATCCTTAACATTCATGTTACAAACCACTTGTATACTTTAATAGAATAAATACAAAGGAGAATGTTTATGAATCGCTTTTTTCTTGTCCTATTAAGTTCTGTCATCGCTATTTGCTCTTTTCTAATGAGTGATTTTAGAGCGGCAGCAAAAGAAAACCCGCAAAAAGCAACGGTGCTGTATTTTAATGATGCGCATGAAATAAGTCCAGTTGTGAATCAATACGGAGATCGCGGTGGTGTTGCGAGACTTAAAACAGTTATTGATCGTGTTCGAGAAGAGAACCAAAAGACAATTGTGACATTCGGCGGAGATCTCGGGGGCGGTACGCTATTTGGCGGTGTGTTTCAAGGGTTTCCAATGGTACAAGCTTTTAATGAAATCAACGTTAATCTGGCTAACTTCGGACAGCATGATTTTGATTTTGGATCGGATGTAGCGAAGAAACTAGTCGAGCAGTCAAATTTCCAATGGATCTCTTCTAATTTAATAGATTCTTATGGAAAACCTTTTGCCAATGTTCCAACTTACAAAATTATTAAAAGTAAGGGAATGAAAATCGGATTTATCGGACTTACAGATAATATGGACACAACATCACAAGATGGGCAGGTTGTTCAGCAGGATCTTATTCAATCTGCAAGGAATGCGGTTAAAAGGATGAAGGAATCGGAAAAAGTAGACATCATTTTTGCTCTAACACAAGAAACGGTTGAAAAAGACAAACAGTTATTAGCCGCTGTTCCCGAAATTAATGCCGTATTTACAGAAGAAAATGCGGAAGATCAATCATTTATATATAAATTTGAGAATCGTTACATATTGGCTCCAGAAGGAAACATTGGGTCAGTGGTTCGGTTAGATATCACAAAACACGGAAAAGACATTCAATTGAAACCAGAAATATTGGAGGTCGATCATACTGTACCAGAGGATCCAAAATTAAAAGAGCTTGCAACTTATTATCAAAACAAGTTAGAGGAGGAACTTGGAAAAACCATCGCCCAATTAGAGACTCCTCTTATTTATGGGAATAACCATGAATCGAGGTATCAGGAAACCAATATCGGTAATTTTGTATCGGATAGTTATCGCTCTTATTACAATGCCGATATCGGTTTCATGCAGGGTGGTGGGATCCGATCTAGTATTCCTGCCGGAGACTTTACCCTTCGTGATGCCTTCACGATTCTTCCTTTTCGAAATAAAGTCATTCTAGCGAATGTTAAAGGAGAAACCATTCGTGCTGCGCTTGAGAATGGGGTTTCAAGAGTAGAAAATCTGAGTGGGGGATTTTTACAAGTTTCAGGCATGCAATATTCCTATAACCCTAATAAACCTGTTAGAGAGCGAGTAGGAGATATCCTAGTTAACCACGAACCCCTTAATCTTCAGCAAACATATAAGGTAGCTATGCCAAATTATATGTTTTACGGGGGAGATGGGTTTACTATGTTTAGTCCAAGCGATCTCATCGTTGATGCGGCCAATGCTAGAACGGATGCTGAAGTATTGATAGAGTACGCAAAGAAGTTGGGTGTTATCAATATAAAAACGGAAGGGAGAATTATTGTATCTAAGTAATAACAAGGAAAAGAAATTTGAAAGCCCTGTATTCTACAATTTCAAGGGCTTTTTGATGGTGGAAAGATACATACTCTATGAATCTATAAAAGGCAAAGCCACAAGATGCCTATAAGCGTATAAACAGGGGGAATCAAGAGTTGATAAAAGTTTATGTAAAACAAGTAGTATAATGCTGTTTTGCCGATTGCCGGCTTTGTAAATCCAAAATTAAGATTGTAATAATTTTTAAATATTGGGTAAATCTATCAATTTCTTCATCTTAATACATTATGATGAAAAAGTTAGTTAACAAATGAGAGGGTCAATGAAACCAGGAAATCAGGCATGGCACAAAAAATCGTTACAAAGACGAGGGCGAAGAGGATTGAGAATAACAGCTTATATAAGTTATTGACACTTCGAAATTAATCAAGACAGGGCAGGTCACCAAGACCTGTCTTTTTATTTGCTCAGTGATACGTCTGAACGAAAGTAACATAAACTCTGATGTGCAAAGTGGAACCGATTGTTCGGAAATGACAAAACGTGGTTTTCTTTTTTATCTTAGGAATGGGGATTTCATTCCTTGCAGTATTCTTGATTTTCAATTAATGGGTATAGCACTTTACAGGTTAAGAGAACCGTCTCATTTATAAGGTGGGCGGTTTTCTCATTACTAAAGAATCTTGGTTCTCTATGAAACTAAACTGTTTTATAACAGATAATACCCTGCTCACCTTTTCACGGCAAACAGGGTATTAGGAGTTGCATAAATTATTCATTGACGATCACCTATGCTTCATGTTGTCCCATGCATCTCTCACATTCATAAACGTATGATTCATGCTGTTCCTCAATCGTTTTTCCGCATTCCCGGCATTGCTTCTTTGGCAAATTACGATAAAATTCCAACGTCAACATTCAGCATTACCTCCTGTTTTTTAATTAAATTCATTGTATTATAACAGACATGAATCGTCAACAACTGTTATATAATTATTTTAAAATACTACTAAACTCCTAGATCTAACTTAAACGCTTATTTGTAAGTTCTGTTTTACATAGGCCAGCAAGTGCTAATTTGAATTAAAGGGCAGGAAGCTGAAGAGAAATGAGTAAAAATTAAGTAATGAAAAATACATATAAAAAATAGTACGAGATTTATCACTTTAGCAGGTTATTGTAGCTTAAAAACGAATGAATTTAATCATTAACCATATTCAAACCAGTCGCTTTCAAAAGCTTTCACTTGTCACCTGAGATATCCATCGTTTAAGATCAAGGCGTGGAGAATATACTGGATTACTTTATCAATTTTTTGAGGATCTACCTTAAGGAAGTAATGACGAAAAACAAGGGGGTAAGCAATTGCATATGGAACAAATAGACCTTTTCGAAGTAATGACGGAAGCTGATTACGAAGCTACAGTAGATGAACCTTATAGCGAAATTACAAGTTTAGTAATTGGCGATGAAGTAAAGGTAATCATAAACAAAGCTGATACAACAGAGGATCGAAGCTACAAGGAAGATTTTTTAAAAGGCAAAGGAAAAGTCATAAAAATGGAGCAAACCAGGGAAGGTAAAACAGTCTGCTATGTTTCATTTAGCGGTAAGAACAGAGAGGCTGTTTTATATGACAGTGACTTATTGATATGCATTAACTGAAATAAGGGCTTAACACCGATTCATTTTAACCACATAATATAATCACTAACAAAGAACATAAGTATTTAGTCGAAAAAGGCCCTTTTTAGGGCCTTTTCTCAGGTGCGATGAGGTTGGAAGAAGAACAAAAAGTAGTTTTGATGGACAAGCTCCCTTTCTACGACTTTGAAAAGCAGTGCGATTTCATAAGGATAATGCGTGGCCCAACAATCCCTAAGTCATTGGGCTTCACTCGCTTTCTAACGGTAAAGCCTGTAATGCATGGGCTTTACCTACCCCTCTCTGGCAAGTTCGCTTCTTCGTAAGCGAACCCTTCCCCCTGTTTGCGCGAATTGTTCTGATCCCTTCAAACGAAGAAGGGAGAGAGGAACAATGGAAAACGTGTATGAAGTGGTAAGAATAAAGCAGGAAATCAGAGAGGTAGAGGCTGATGAAACGTATATGGTCCGATCGCCGGAGGATGCAGCAAAAGTAGCTGCTGGATTTATCGGGGATGAAGACAGAGAGGTCTTCTTTGTGATGTGTCTGAATACGAAGAATCAAGTGGTTGCTGTGCATCGTGCGCATGTGGGAGGGCTGAATATCTCCCTGGTGCTGCCAAGAGAGGTGTTTAAGGCCGCAATCTTAAACAACAGCGCATCTGTCATCTTTAGCCACCAGCATCCATCCCAGGATACAACTCCCAGCCGAGAAGACTTTGAGGTAACACGACGATTGGTGGAATGCGGCAAGATCCTAGGGATTGAGGTATTGGATCACGTGATTGTCAACGCCAATGCCGGATACTACAGCATGAAAGAAAATAACGATCTATAAAAAAAAGGGAGAAAATTCTCCCTTTTTTACTCAGCTTTAAACTATTCAGCATGTGCTACTTCACGATCTAGCCAATCTACTAAATCTTGAACAGCATGAAAATGACTATAAAAAGCAATGCTGGGAATTTCAAGCCCCTCTTCTTTTGCTCCTTCCAATACTCCTTCAGAGAAAGAAGGTTCAACGCTTAATGAGTGATGCAAGTTAGTAGCAAGAGGAGAAATAACAGTCATAATAGCATGACACCTATCAACATCCGAATTTCTCATATGTTGCTGATAAACTTTAATACGGTCTTTTATTTGAACTAGTAAACTTTCTTGCATTTCGTTTAATTTAAGTTGATCCATAATAATTCATCCCTTCTAAAGTTAGGTACAAGATAAGTATACACAATTTCCATTAATTACAAAATGTAGTTTTGACTTAGTTAGGGTTCTATTACATTTTGAATAATAACCTTTAAGGGGCGCGCTTATAGATGTCCCTTTTATTAAGAGCTGCTATGTCAAACAGGAAAATCGCATTATTCTCCCATTTTGTATACATTATAAACAAAATGGGGTATTCTGAGTATACAATGTATACAAGGGGGAGACCCATGAAAAATACGACGAAAAAGATTGTAAATGTTTTTCCGGATTTGCGAATGCATTTTGAAAAGCATTCTTATAACGATGAGGCCGTTCTATCAACGCTGGAACCGGTGAAGCGGACGTTCTTACAGCTCGGAAGTTTTTTTGAACAGCCGGAGGAGGAGTTTAATCTTGCTCTCCTGTATAAGCATCTAGATGATGAGTGGCTTGAACTGGCATTAGAATTGATTACACGGTATTTTCAAAAAGAGACCTATCTCATTCAAAAACCCTTTTATAGTTATATTAAAGATGGCTCTGAGTATCTTAATCTTACTGAGTTTGCCCGGTATTTGAGTGATCAGGGAGTGCGGTATGACCGGCAGAAGCTGAACTTATATTATGAACGAGGTAAAGTGCCAAAAGCTGATCTTTTTTTAGGCAGTGGAACAAAGTATTGGCATCTATCCACGGTACAAGCCTTTTGTGAACAAGAAAAAAATCGATTGAAATCGATGTAGACATGGAAAGAAAGAAGGGAACGACCTGAAATAAAGGGATAGAATGAATCCGCGGGCGGCTGCACTACAGACTGATCAGAAAGCAAAGAACGCTCTCTGTCATTCTGTACGTGTCGCTTCGGCACTAAAGGGAGCGATAACCACGGTCTGTACGGCTTAAGCCTACATGCCGTAGGTTCCGCTCTCTTTACGGCTGGCGCCGTCGTACCGAACGAGCCGGAAAATATAAAATCGAAGATCAAGATCCACAATAGGAAAGAAAAAAGGGAACCAGGCTAACGCCTGCTTTCATTGGTCTTTTCCCTTTTGCCTTCCGAATCGTACAAGCACGTAATCCGAACTAACCTTTCAGCAGCCGGAGCCTCCTAGGCTTCGCCCACCATCTGCTGAAAGCTAAGTCGGAGAGCGAGTGGGTCAAGGGGCAAAAAACTTTTTTATTAAAAACGCTGCGCAACATAAAAAACTTTCTTGCTCAAATCTCCCTTGACCCCTTCTCTATACTCCTTGTTCGTTCTACTTGCAAAAGAGGAAAAATCCTCCCCTTTTGGGAACGACTTCGTTTCGTAAGTCAAAAGGGAAAACAAAAAAAGAAGGTCAACGATCAAAATCAAAATAACAAATGGAAAGGATGAAGAAATTGAAAATTGAAAACTTGTCCTTATTGTGGAACGAAAGTGGCTCTTAGCCCTCTCTCTTCTTATTGTTCATTTTGTGAAATGCAAATCAGCAGGGGGGATCTTCAGGATTATGGAAAGCGAAAAAACTTCCTGCCGGCTTCCCAGCCTTCTCTATCAGATCTCAATAAAAGTACTGCGCAACTAATGAATTTTTCTACGGTTGAACTGTTGTTTCTTTTAAAGTTTGCCAGAAAAGAACGAGCAGACATCTATCAGCAACGGTACGTATTTATTCAAGCGATGAAAGAGGGAGCAAATGAATTTTCGGGAGCAGAGCAATACGCTTTTTTAGAATACGAGCGGGCAACACGTAAATGTTTTGTATTAGAAAACCTAGTTCGCGAGCGGATGGGCTACTATCCATCCAAGCTTACGGATTCTTATATTCAAACTCTGGCAGCGAGAATGGAAGAATCCGTAAAGAAAGATATGGTCATTCAGCAGCCGAAACCGATTTGACTCCTCGGCAAATATAATTTTACATAAAAAGCATGTAGACAAAAGGCATTGTCTACATGCTAAAGCAGTTTAAAAGGTTACTTAATTGCATGACCCCACTTATATATTCTCTCAAAACAAAAGGAACCATAACTGAATACACGATTGGCGAGTTTTGACTAACTTAAGCTGAAATCTAGATTGCTATACAGAAAGTTAAAAAAAGTTAAGTCTTACATCTTATATTCCAGTTATCCAAAGCGTGGCAAATTAGTGGAAGAAGGAAACTTCCAGCCAGTATAGAATGCATTATAAAATGCTATTTTCAAGGAGTGGAATTTATGAATCTAAATAAAGAGGTAATTGTTAAAGTGCGTACCGTAAAATTGGAAGATGCTTTAGCAGTATTAACTATTCAAAAAGAAGTTGTAGCTGAAGGGGAATTTTTACCTACTATATCAGCTGAATTTAAAAAAACTGATGATCATCAAAGAGAATGGATTCGATTGTTGTTGGAAAATGAAAGAGAAACTATGCTAGTAGCAGAGATGAATAATGAAATAGTTGGGTGGATTGTATTCCTATCGCAAAATCGAATAAGGTTATCGCATGTAGGTTCAATAGGAATGATGATTAAAAAAGAATATAGAAGTATGGGGATTGGCAAGAAATTAATTAATGAATTGCTAAATTGGGCTAAAAAAAATACTTTAATTGAAAAAGTTGGTCTAGGTGTCTTATCTTCAAATCAAAGAGCAATATCATTATACAAAAAAATGGGCTTTTTAGAAGAAGGCAGAAAGGTTAGAGAAATTAAAATAAATAATGAAAACTATGTAGATGATATTTTAATGTATAGATTCGTTTGATTATAATTATTTTTTTCTTCTATAAAACCAATTAACTAAGTGAAATACAATTTAATATTGTAAACGAACAAAAACCTCCTAATGATATGTATTGGTCACGAAAAATGGCCTTATATCGATTGGGAGGTTTTTTTAAAATTTTTAATAATTAATTAGGCTTTTTCATATCTTAGTATTTGATTAATAGCTCCTTTTAATGTATCAAATGCTAAACGTGTACAAGTGACTCTTGAATAAGCCATTTTATCGCCAATAACTGAAGTAATAGCAGAAAAGTCTAGTTTATCAATCTGTTTTAAGGTAAGCTGGTTCACTTGTTCTAATAAAATTGCTGTGCATGCCCTAGAGAGAGTACAACTTTTGGCTGTAAATGAAACTGTAACTTTTTCATTAGACTCAGATTTAAAATAAAGAACTATATGATCATCACATCCAGGGGTCTTTCCTTCAAAAGCTAAGGATGATTCTTGTTTGTAATGAAAGCGATTATCTTTGGAATAATATAGAATCAAGTTTTTGATTGATTTCTCATCCACTATTTATACTCCTATCTTTTTACCTTCTGAGCAACAACTTGGAGCCTTCTATAATTATTATCGAATCTTAGATGTTCTTTTGAAAAATCTCCAAATAAACTTATTACTTTGAACCCATTAGATTCTAATAGAAATTTGATTTCAGCAAGTGAATACATTTGAATACTATTATAATAAGAATTCTCACCCTGAGAATCTAATACCTTCATTGTTGTTATTCTTCTGTTATCTAGATAATCATATTGATGAGAAACTAAATAATACTTATCATTAATTTTGGTCCAACCATTATCACTAAAGTTCTTTATCATACCATCTCTATTTGGAATATCGATAATTAATAAGCCTTCTTCAGCTAGTAAAGAATTTATCTTCTTTATTAAATCTATATTTTCAGAATTAGAAAAGTACCCAAATGATGTTTGCATTAGAAGAGCTGCATTATATTCTTCTGTTTTTAGATCTACAGTTCTAATATCATCTAATTTATAATTTACTTTATTAAATTGGGGATTTTCCTTCTCAGCTAGTTTAAGTGTTTCATCATTAATATCAACAGCAGTTACTAAGAAGTTTTCTTCTGCTAACCTATTTGAGTGTCTCCCCACCCCACAACATAAATCTAGTACTTTTTTTACATTGTGTTTATCAAATAAGGGTCTTAAAAAGTCGAGTTCTTGCTCAGTAACTTCTATAGTTGAGCAAGAATACTCAACTAACTCCCAGTAATCTTTTCCAAAGTACGTTTTATACCAATCGCTTTGTTCTTCTACATTTATCATTGAAGGAATTGTGCAATCAGCTTGTTTTGTTGAAAGATTGGTCATGGATCTTTTTTTCCTTTCTATTTATATTTAAAAGAGATATGGAGATGGAAAATAATATCGATATGATCAGTATAATTCTAGAATTTGTTACTAGAAGTAAAGATGAAGCTAGTCCCATAGCTAAAATATGACTTATTCTGGCCATTGCATCACCTGCCGTTATTGCTCTTCCCATAAATTCCGGATCGGCTACTTCTTGACCGTAGGATATAATACCAGTTCTTCCTATTACCAACGCTAAACCAATAAAATAACTACCTATTAAAATTACATAAATAGAACCAATTGCCCAAACTGCATAGCCAGTTGCAAATATGATTCCCGCAATGACCATTAATAGTTGCTGCTTATCAGCTAGGTATTTTTTGTGTTTTTTAATAGTTAAACCTGCTGTTAAGGAACCAATTCCTTGTAAACTGGAAACAATTCCAAGGAGTAATGGGAAAGTTATAAATGAAATATCATCCTTTAATATTTTTGATGTATCTACCAACAGTTGATAACTCACTACAGAAAAAATTGCTATACCAGAGGTTAATAGGACCCTCGTTATATTTAAATTTACGAGGCGTTTATTAGTTAATATATATTTCCATCCAGATAATGCAGTATCCAGAAAATTTTTATGTTCTTTTATGTCGTTTTTGGGATCACTTTTGATTTGTAATATAAGTAACGCTGAGATAATGAAAGTAAGTATGTTGATTACAAAAGCAATTTTTATATCAATTAACGATATTAATAAACCAGCTATACTCGGGACCAATAAAGAAACAATAGATAAAGAACTTTGAACAGTCGTTATAATATCTAACCTTTCTTCGCCTTTAAACAATGTCTGAATGTAAGATTCTCTTGCTGGATGAAAAAGTGAATTAAAGCAAGCCAAAAGAAAAGTTAAAATATATGCTACCCAAAATGTTTCTTTAGTTAAGAAGAAGAAAGGTATTAAGAGTATAGCTCTTGCTACATCAGAGATAAGCATAACTTTTTTACGTGAATTTTTATCGATTAATGGCCCTGCGGTAAAACCAATTGTAAAGGTAGCTACCGCATTAATTGAAATTAACCATGCTGCTGCAATACCAGAACCCGTAATTTGAACAGCTAGAGTGGCGAGTGCAATTGTTAAAAACAACTCGCCAATTGTTGCTGTTACTTGTGAATAAAGTAATTTTTTAAATAGTAGTCTATTTGACATTTTAAGAGATATAATTGTGCTTTTCTAGAATTTTACAAAGATCACAAAGTTCTTGGTCGGAATCATCATGTGCATCTAAAACAATATTATGTTTTTCAGGTCTGTAGGAAAGTGAATAAGTTACACCACAGTTCTTACATTCGCTGTACTGGTATGGTTTCAAAAATTCATTAGTCATTTTTTGAGCAAGAAATAACTGCATTCCTGCCCCAGGAAGAATTGTTTCAATTGTATCAGCTACTAGATAATAAATATCTCTTGAAAATGCTCCTCTTTCAAAAATAGAAGGGCTTCCCTGCTTATTATGTTGCGGAACCATTGCTTCTAAATATAGAGTTAGTTCTTTTTTAGAAATTGACCATAGTGGATAGATTAAATCAAATCTACCAAATGATTTTTTTATTGGACCAGAAAAAGGCATTCCTACAAACATACTTTTAATAATAGAAGCCATAATATCCTCTGTCATTAGTCCGTAAGTGATTTTTTTAAGACCTTGTTTTTTTGCTTCAGACTCTACTGCTGCTCTCATTATTACGTGTGTAGCTCCTATAGAGTATGACTTATTTAAATCATATTTAATGAATTCTAAAACTTCATGAGGTGAAACTTTAAGGTTAAATATTTTTTTAACATCATCATCATTAACTAATTTAAAATCAAAGCCGAATTGATTTGCAATTTCATTAGCAAATTTTGTTTCAGCTGGTTTAGAGAATGTCCCAACATGTATTGAAGAGATATTAAAATCTGGAAGATCTTTTTTCGTATTACTTAAAAAATATCCAAGTGAGAGACTATCTCTTCCACCAGACATGGCCAGGCCGATTGTTTCTCCTGGTTCTATAAGATTATGTAAATTTATACCATCGCTAAAGGTTTTCTCCATATATTGAACGAATTCTTCTTTATTAAAGGATGTTTGGGTAGCAGTATAATCTCCATCATCATCATTGTGTAGAAACATCCTTTTAGTATAAAAAGAATCTTCTCTGATTTTAATCTTTCCTTGAGCAGCTTTTGTATCCCAAAGACGAAGTAAAGAAAGAAAATCAGGTAAATGATAAGCCCTTACCATTTCAATTGTATATTCACCATCGTGTTCTATTCTTTCTTGCCAGTCATCAATGATAACATTATTTTTTCTGACAATTACTGAATCAATAGGAATATGATTTCTATTTAGAAGGGTTGTAATCGGTTCATTTATTCTCGATTCAATCGTGAATTTTCTATCTAATCTATCTTTAAAAACTATGTTAATTAGTTTAGAGTCATTTCTGAATTGTGTTATAGACATGATACTGTTCTCCTTTTATAGAAAACTCCTAAAATATAAAATATTTTAGGAGTCTTTATTTTATAGATGATCAAATGCGTCAGCAGAAGAGTTACAACAAATCTTTTCATGTTGGAAACGTGTTTCATACATTTCAACAACCTCTGCCAAGTCTAGAGCTTTTCTTTCTTCAGAAACTAAAAGAACAGGAGTAATTACAGATTCAACATTAGAAAAGTCTTTAATAGTTAATACTGCAGATTGTCCCAAATAATTCACCTCCTTCAAAGATTATTTTCATTTTATTCCATAAAATCAGAAATTTCAACATTTTTTTGGAATAAAATAGATAATTTATAATTTATTGGTATATTTTGTTGTATATTCCAATTTTTCTTGACAAGTTAATGAGATGTATTACAAGATAATTACAGATAAAAGGAGGTAACATATGGAAAATTTAACGATTAAAAAAATATTGGATGATAGGTATAGTTACTACCTTGAAGCACAAAAAAGAGGAGGCTTTTACTGGGATGAATATTTTAAATCATGGGTAGTCTTTGATCATGAAACAATAAATCTTATCTTAAAAGATGAAAGGTTTACAGCCAAAAGAAAAAGTAAATATATTGAAATGTTCAATATTGATGACGAATATAAGAAAGCTCTTAATAATTTCTATTCTAAATGGTTAATGTATATGGATGGAGAAGAACATATTCATTTAAAAAGAAAAATTCAAAAGCCCATATCTAATATAAATAGAGAAGTAACCCAAATAGCAGATACCTCTTTAAATTTAATTACAAATTCAAATATATTCTTAGGCGATGTTGATGTTATTAATAATATAGCAATACCATTTACAAATAATTTTTTTGCCTCATTATTCGGAATAAATGAAGATGACTATTCAAATATATTAAATAAGGCAAAGGATGCTTTGAAATTTTTATGGGTTCCATCTCACAATAATGAAGAAGCTATAAAAACAATTACATCTATAAATAATACATACTCTACAATTTCAGAAATTATCGAAAATAAAAGGTACTCTGAAAACAGATTATTGGATTTAATGATTAAAGAAGTGGGACTAAATGATGATAGCCTGGCTCTAATTGTGAATTTAATAGTCGATGGCCATGATCCTTTTTTAAGTTCTGTTAAATCATACATTTATTTTCATATTAAATACAAAGTAAGAAATATAAAGAATAAACAAATGGTTGAAGAAACACTTAGATTAGAGTGTCCATTCCCATTGTGCGCAAGACTTTCAAAGGAAGATTTAGTTGTTAAGTCTAATAAAATACAAAAGGGTGAAAGAGTCATCTTGTTTATATCATCTGGAAATAGAGATCTTAAAAAGTATTGTCCAGCGGATACGATAAGTGAACTTAATTCATCCGAAATCCAAACTTTTGGAGTAGGGGTACATTATTGTATTGGAGCAACAGTAACAAGGCAAGCACTTTTATCATTGGCTAAAAAGATGAATAATTTAGAGCAACTATATGAAATTAACATACTAGAGTCTAAATGGGAAGATAGCTTTGGTTTTAGAACATTAGATAAATTGAAGTTAAAATTTATAGAAACTTCAATAGTATAATTTAGTTTCACCCCTAGGCTTCTTTATGGAGGTATATGACATGCGTGATTTTCAATTAGAGCTAATGCGATATGCTGAAATCATTGTTAAAATTGGTTTAAATATTCAAAAAGGACAAACTTTAGTTGTTTTTGCACCGGTAAGTGCAGTTGCAATTGTTAGGCTAATTGTAAAGACGGCCTATGAGAGTGGTGCCTATGATATATATGTAGATTGGAATGACGATGAGATTGTGCGTTTAAAATATGAGCTTGCTTCCGAAGACTCACTAAAAGATTATCCAATGTTTAAATTGAAGGGAATAGAAGAGCTTATTGATAGTAATGGTGCGCTACTCTTCATAAGAGCACCAGATCCTGAATTATTTTCTGGTATAGATCCTAAAAGAATAATAATAGGTAATAAAACAGTTTCAGTAGCACTTAGTGAATTTCAACAAAATATCATGACTAAAAAATTAAGTTGGTCTTTAGTTGCTGTACCATCTAAGGCTTGGGCAGCAAAAGTTTTTCCTGATTTAGAAGAGTCCGAGGGAGTAGGGAGACTTTGGGAAGCAATTTTCAAAGCAACCAGAGCCGATTTACTAAATCCTATTCAAGAATGGGAAAAGCACAATAATAATTTAAAATATAGGGTAAATTATTTGAATTCCAAAAAATACAGGTGCTTATCTTATTATGCTCCTGGAACGAAATTATCTATAGAACTACCAGAAAATCACATTTGGCATGGAGGAGAAAAAATAAATAACAGAGGAGCAAGTTTTTATGCAAATATACCGACAGAAGAGGTTTTCACAGCGCCCTTAAAAAATGGTGTAAATGGTATAGTTAGTTCTACAAAACCACTAAGCAATCGTGGTATCTTAATTGAAAACTTTACCCTTACTTTTAAAAATGGAAAAATAATCGATTTTACTGCTGAAGTAGGATACGATGCTTTAAAACGAATTATAGAAACAGATGAGGGGTCCTGTTACATTGGAGAAGTAGCGCTAGTTCCACATAACTCCCCAATATCCGAATCAAATTTAATTTACTATCACACTTTATTTGATGAAAATGCATCTTGTCACCTTGCCATTGGGAATGCTTATCCTTTTTGTATTGAAGGAGGTGTAGACCTGGATAGAGAACATCTAGCTCAGCAAGGTATAAATACTTCTAATATACACGTGGATTTTATGATTGGATCTGGAGAATTGGATATTTATGGGGAAAGTTCTGATGGAACTAAAGAACAGATAATTTGCAATGGAAAATGGATGTTTTAAAATTGTTAGTTAAAAGAGGACATAAAGCCCTTTGGACCGACCGTATGAAGCCCGTTTTAAGAGTATAGGATTAACTAACTCAATCCATAACTTAATTATTATGTATTGCTTTTAGTTTCATGGATTCTATGTAACGGTAGTTTAGGGAGTTTTATATTACCCTAATTGTTAGACATTAATTGCTTGAATACTGCAATAGAAAAATTTAAATTCGTGCCGATTTAGTTAGAAAAACTATAATAGGATTTGAAAAGAGAATTTGAAAAACGTTGATTTAACAAAGGATTGAGTGTTATTTAAATCGTTATGAAAACCTTAATTAATTAAGTTCGAGATGGAAGGTTCAATCGGATAAATTATAAAAAGCCTTGGTATATAAGCAATATACCGAGGCTTTTTTGTGTGTAAATTAGTGTCGTGCCAACTCGAAATTTTTTTTGCTTTTTAAGTTTAAAAAATCTTCATATTCAACAATTTGTGGAGTAACTCTGATGATACGCAGTAGACACATATGTGTTATAAGCTCGGCTAATAAGTTCATTTCCTAAAAGAAGTTGACGTGATTTAAATATTATTTGTTAATTACTGAATTAGCAACAATCGAACAAAAATACACCAAAAAAAGGAAATCCCCCTCTTTTTGTCGAAATTAGTATTCAAATACTATTGAAGGGCAGTGAGTTTTTTTGGGTTTGAATAGCAACGGGAATTTTATTCATAAAATAAGTATGATGACAGATGAAGAGCTAGATATTTTAGATTTGCAGGTACATCTAGTTTCTAAGGCAAACCAAAGTGATGCTCTATATTTTGCAAAAAAAGAAATATTAGATCCTGACTTGAGAATATGGTTAAAGAAGAGAATAAAGAAAGAATTGAATAACATAAAGATTGACAGCGCAGAAGGGAAAAAGTTTTATACCGCAGAATATAATCATGAATTAACAAAGGCGGATTATATTGCTAAATTAGTTATAGAGGATGATGAAGATTTAAAGGATAAACTCGAAAAATTATTTCAATCCTTAAATCATAATAACAGCACATTTTTAGATAAAGATGCAAAGTTTCAAGTGGTGAAAATCTCAAAAGACACCGATAACGCCTATTTTATTTTTTATCGAGGTGTGAAAATTTCTGCAATGGAACGAAGAAACGTCAGTAAACTCCCGACCGTAAGGGACAGAGAGCAGTTGGTTATTCAAGACAAAAATGTCATTGAGTTTGGAGGTAAGATTGAACTCTTTATTCACGAAGACATCATGTACATTCTGAATCCAAGAACATTAGAATATACTTTTAATTATGATGATCATATCAAAAGGCAGCGGGATAATAACTTAGAAACTATTACTAATATGAGCTTTTTTGATGACGAGTCAAATACAACCAAGTTTAAAGAAACTTCTAGCCAGTATATTCTTTCCAGAGGGTTAGCTTCAATTAAAAAAGAAACATTAGACTCATTAGAGGAAAGTTTTGAAGAAAGGTGTGAAGAATTAAATATGATTAAAAGTGATATACCTGACAATGAGCCAGATAGAGAAGAATATCTTGAGAGGTACAGTTCACTATGGCCACTTTATGAACACATTGATGTCGAAAATCAGAAGGTAAGATTTAATCCAGATCATGAAGTAACACCCTTACTTCATTTTTTCTCTGATAAAATCGTAGAGTCGTTTCTTACAAAAAAATTCAAATCTCAAACTTATTAAAAGAAAAGGGGTATTTAGACTATGTGGAGTAAATTTCAGCAAGCTATATTATGGATTATAACTTATTCTCCACTAGTCATTGTGATGGTCTTTAGATTTATTGCAGGTAATAAATATTTTGGGCTTGACGAGTGGTTGATAAATCAACCTTGGGTAAGTAAGGATAGTATCTTTGTGAGTTATTTGAGTGCAGAAGTTTATTTTGTTATTGCCACACTAATTTATACTTATTTTAGCTATAAGTACACCATTAAATGGTTTATGTCTGGATTTGAAGAGAGAATAAGGACAGGCGAAGATGGTCAGGACATGTATATAAGAAAGGCAGAGAGGTTAAGTGCAAATGATTATTCTTTCTTTTTGCTAACATTACTTATTCCTCTGGTGTCTCTTGACCACTCATCAGTGATTAACTTGGCCGTATCAGTGATAATAATATTCTTTGTTATCGCAATCTATGTGAAAACAGATGCAATAAGTGTTTGTCCTCTACTCTTTTTTTCTGGGAGAAGTGTTTTTAAAGGAGTTATTTCTTTAGGGGAAAAAGAACAAGAATCTAATGACAGTTCTCTCAGAAAAGATGTGATTTTCATTATGATGAAGAATAAAATAACATTCAATCGGAAAGTTCGAGGTGAGAGGCTAGTTAATGATGTTTACTACTTAACAAATAATGAAATTGATAATGATTAATCTATTTAGATAGGGTTCAAGAGGGCATCTCAACTGAGGTGTCCTTTCTTATACCTGATGAGGTTGATATGAATTATCGGAAATTTGGCAGTACATTTGTTTTATCCACAGCTTTGGAAAGCTCTCTTTTGTTTGGATCAGTAGCTCATGCAGAGGATGCTCCTGATTCTGTGGCCTCACCAGAAAGTGTTCAAGTGGTCAAGAGTGAAATGCAAGAGTTGAATCAAGAATTGGGTTCACTATCTGTGGAAGAAAACAACGATAGACTGGCTGAGATTAAGGAACAAAATCCTGCGGCCTTTGAAGCATATGCTCAGCAGATAGATGAAGAGATTCTTTCTAAGTTAAATGCAGCTTTTGACAGTACAATGACGAGTTACCCTTCTCCTGATGCTCAAACCAAAACTGCTACAGTTGATTTAAGTGATGGCGGAACTGCAACAATCACAATTGAGGATAAAGAAGAGGTAGATCCACATCCTGAACCAGAACCTACTGTTCCAATCGATAAAGATGTCCTCAATACATACTAAAAGGATATATGGGGCGGCCAACAGTTAAGCATGGAGCAAGAGTGTTTTCGGCTCATTACACCATTGATCATACTATGTACCCTAATACGCATATGTATCTAAGAACATGGTATAATGTAGGAGATATTGGAATTAAAGTCACATCTACAAGTAAAGCTGGAACAGAAGCATGGTACCCTAACACAATTTCAGGTAGTACAAAAACTGTAGATAGATATGCACAAAAAGATGGCTACGACGTAAATACCCAAGGTGATTACCACTATAGTATGTTTGCCAAAGGTAGCCCGATTAGAAGCAAATATTATACAATTTACAACACGATTAAGCTTGTTGATAATCACTCTTCCAGTGCAGAACTGTTTATTCATTACGAGGTTTACTAAGGAGAGGGTTTTATGAAGAAGAGTTTTACATATGGTACAGGGGAGCATGACCTACTTACTCAGTATCTCCCAATCACCATTACAACAGTAACAGTGTTATTGTTTGCTTTTGTCATTTGGATGCTCATCCGTTTAACAAAAAAAATAGGACAAACTAAAAAGAAAACCACCTTTTAAAAGGGGTGGTTTTTTTGTGATTTTACATTAAGAAATTCAGTGAAATCAACTAGTGATTTTATGTTATCTAAGAGCTGAGTAAAGTTATCGAATTTAAAAAAGTGATTTTGACTTTTAATAATGATTTTTTCATCCTTCACCCAGTATTCCCACTGGTTGAATTTTGCTGCTATATCAATACTTTTTAAAGTGAAATCGTCCATATGTAACCCTCTCTATATTGACCTATAAACAGATTAACATATATTTAGTCTGAAAAATCTATAAAGACAGGGATTCTTAATTTATCATTACTTGTCCAATTACGATACTTAATTTTAGCTTTTATAACAGGTTGAAGATAAACATATTTATTATCTTTTTTCATTTTCAATGTTTCAGCAGCACGATAAAAAACGGAACTTATTGAACAAACGTGCAGGATTGTAGAATAAGGAAATTTGTATATTACCCTAGATTTTTACAGTAAAATATTATGAAAAGGGGGAACTGGTTATGAAAAGAAGTATCTTTTTCTTCATCCTTATTATTGTAATATTGATGGGGTGTTCATCGGTAGAAATTAGTAAAAAAGAAGAAGTTTATAAAGAAACAGCTTTACCTTTAGAAATCTCCAATACTGTTAAAGAATCTGATATAAAAAGAATTGAATGGAACAAAACTGCCTCTACATTTAATACAGGAACCCGAAGTGATATGTTTGGAAACAAAATGAAGCTTGGCATTATAGGTCCCGAACTAAAAACGGGAAAAATAGATAAGTGGATGTGGCATTTTTGGGGCATTAAAGAAGGTAAGTTAACTATTGTGAGATACAACAAAAAATCTTCAATTGTAAAGCCTGTGTTGTACGATGTAAGTTCAAAAAAATACTACTGGACAAGAGATGGATTAGGTAGTGAAGTTAATGGTGCTGATTCACATATACCATCAAATGTGCTGCTAAACGAATCTGGAAAATGGGCTTTTTTGGTCTATATAGACGATAAACTCTTTGATATCTTAGTTATGGACATTAAACAGGAATGAAACTATCATCTTAGATTATTAAAAACAACACAAACTGATAATCAGAAATTCAACGTTCGGGTGCTTATCTGTAATAAGGTAAGCTCTTTTTGTTATTGTGGCTTGAGTTAAAGAGAATGATTTGAAATAATTGGTATTATTCTATGTGAAGGAAGATTAAAAAATGGACCTACTCACTGGTAAAGTAATTATAATATCTATTTCTCTTTTAATAATAACAGTTATTGAAACATTAGCTTATTCAACCCGAATATCTGGAGCTAGAGTAAAGCTCATAGCTACTGCGTTATCATTGTTCAGTACAATGGTTATTGTATCGAGATTTTCTACGATGATCCAGCAACCTTTAACTGCAAAGCTCATTGCGGAGGCACCAGATTCAAATAAATTATCCCTTATTGAAGGACAATATCGTGTACTTATTGGGGTAACATCTTTAGGCGTTATCATTGGAATAATGTTATTTCCTACATTCATCACCATCTTCTCAAGAGCTATTGTTCAGCTTTCAAATGAAAGAGGCTCAATAATCAAACTGCTAGTTAAGCATTTAAATTTATCTGGGTTTAAAAAACTTATAAAGTGTATTAGAATTCCGAAGATTTCATATCTAGACGGAATTACTTTGAGTACCATTCCAAAACGTTTATTTTTTGTAAATGTGGTAATCTCTGCGGTTTTTACAATAGGAGTATTTTCCTCTATTTATGCTTCAATGTTGGTACCAAAAGATTATGCACAAGCAGCTTTAATGTCATCTGGCATTATTAACGGTATTGCAACCATCCTTTTAACATTGTTTATTGATCCAAAAGCATCAGTTCTAGCTGACAGAGTGGTTAAGAAAGAAAGTAAGTATGTTTTTCTAAAAAGTTACTCGTTAACAATGATATGTTCAAAATTTATAGGTACATTAGTAGCACAACTTATCTTTATACCTGCTGCATATTATGTTGCTTGGTTTGCTAAATGGATATAAAAAGTATATTCAACAATCGGGTGCATTTCTTTAAGAATGAGAGATGCATATTTTAATGAACTAACGTAGTTTAAAGAAAGAGTATTGGATTCTATGATGAATTAGTAACAAGAATGCGAAAGATGCTTAGGAGGAAACTTACTTTTTATGGTTAAAATTGTTGGACAAAAAATTGTATTGAAAGAAGCTACTAATCAAGCTCTAAATGAATTATATTATTGGAAATATGAAGAAAAGGAACAAGAAGCGAAGAAATGGAATGGTCCATATATACCTGAACCTAAAATGACAAAAGAAGAATTTCTAAAAAGCTGGGAGAAAGACTTTGAAATTATCCCAAACATACCTAGTACATTAATTATTTTTGTAGGAGATAAATTAATTGGAGCGGTAGGTTCTTATTGGGTAGATAAAAACACTAAATGGCTAGAAACAGGAATCGTTATTTATGATAAAAATTATTGGAACGGTGGATATGGTACTGAGGCTTATAAACTTTGGATTGATTTCCTATTCAGGTCTACTGATTTGCATCGATTAGGGATGTCAACTTGGTCAGGAAATGTAAGAATGATGAAGGTTGCAGAAAAATTGGGGATGAAAGAAGAAGCAAGAATAAGGCAAGCAAGAATAGTAGACGGTAAATATTTTGATGCAATAAAAATGGGGATTTTAAAAAAAGAGTGGGAACAGTCTTCTTAAACTAATGGATGAATATCTTCAATAAGGTCACATATGATATTCCACAATCGGGTGCGATTGTTGAAGAATAATAGGGGAGTAATATTTTACATTTTACATCTGTTATAAATCTGTTTTACCTATAATTTAGTTGGACCAAAATCTAGACCAAAATCGGACCAAAATAATTTAAAAAGATATGATACATTATAATAATCGATAAATTGAAAATGCGATTATATCAGCTTTTTTGACAGATAATTAAAAGGAAAAAAAGGGTGAGATATGTTCCGCACACAGTTCACCCTTGGTAATCAATGCTAATGTGGAGTATACCAGTTTAAAAGAAAAAGGGTATTTATAAATGAAAGGAAAGGAGATACATCTCCTTTCCTTATTTTAGTTTCTAAAAGTCATCTTTATAAAGGGATTTCCTGGTTTCGTAATGATACTTCCACTTTGGAATTACAGTAATTAATCAATTCAATCATATTAGCGATCAATTCTTTATGATAAATTTTTCCGTTTTCTGCCGTTGAGACAGAAGGATCACCAACCACTCCAATATTGTTTGAGTTTTCTCGATAAGTTGAAACATCACTGGGCAAGAAAATACGGTCTCCATCAATAAATGGATCGTGGTTTAAGAAAGAATGTTTCTCATGGATGTTCTTAACCGCATTTTCCATGCTACACAACTCAGGGAAGAGATGTAACATGTGTGAAGTCTCCATTTCATCCGCATGACCAACTCCACCCGGCTCTGATTTTCTAATTTTTTTACCAATGGTTTCTGCAAAATAAAAGGGGTCAACGATACAGATAAAAGCTCCTGTTTTATTTCTTAGTTTTGTCGCTGCTATTTTTAAAGGAGGTAGATTGGCCTCTCGATGTCCGTTAATAACAATAATTTTCTGAAACCCGTGATAGGTTAAACTTTCACAAATATCCAGCATCAAACTTGTTAAGGTCTCTGGTCTAAGTGTAATCGTACCTGGATAAGCCATGTGGTGAGGTGCCCATCCCACCCAGTTTGGAGGTGCGACTAGGGTGTTCGTTTCCTTAGCCGCATCTTCCGCAACCTTTAACGCTACAAAAGAATCTGTCCCCATAGGCAAGTGGTGGGCATGTTGTTCTACACTGCCAAACGGAACGATAATGGTTTGTTTTTCCTCAAGGTAATTTTGTACATCTTCCCATTTGTTTTCTTGTAACCAAACACTTTTCAAAATAAGCCCTCCTACATTTTTTGATTTTCCATTGTGGATCGAATGGAATTCTGCTGTTTTCCTTTATTAAAAAAGAAGTAAACGACCAACCCGGTCACCATCCATGCAAGCCCCAGTAATATGGCTAAAGGATTTAAATAGAACAATTCAATAATAATTCCTCCAATGCCCAGAAGCGGAAACAGAAGTCCTCCCGGGATTTTAAAAGGTCTATTTGTGTTTTTTTCTTTAAAGCGCAGAATGATTACGGCCACGTTTACTGCAACAAAAACGATTAATGCGGTAAAGACTCCAGCAGAAGCGACCAGGCTAAGGTTACCGGTAAGGGTTAATAAAATCGCAAAAACACCTGTAACGAGGGTAGCGACGCTTGGTGATTTAAATTTTGGGTGGATTTTTCCGAAAGAAGACCATAGTTGCCCTTCTCTTGCCATCGCAAGTCCTACTCGAGGGCCACCAATCATACAGCCTAATCCAGAAGTTATCGTTGCGGCAATACCAGCTGCTGCTACGAAACTGGATGCCCAACCTGAAGTAACGACCTCAAGTGCAGAAGCTAGCGGTGCTTTAAGCGTTGGAAGAACATCTGTAGGGACTAGAGTTACAGATACCCAGCCTACTAGTGAATATAAGACCACAACGGTAAAAATAGCCCACACGGTTGCCCTAGGAATGTCTCGATACGGATTTTTTGCTTCTTCAGCAACGGTTGTTATGGCATCAATATGGATTTGCCCAAAGGCAATAATGGCAGCAGCGGCCATTAACCCACCAAAACCCTGAGGAAGAAAGGGTGCCTGATGAATGGGCATAGGAAGCTGGGGGTGCAATAAGCCCAGCACTACAAACAAAAGAATTGCAAAAACTTTAACGATGACTAACAAATTAATAACGGTTTTAGAAAAGGAGATTCCAAGATATAAAAGAGTCACCGTAAAAATCCCCAATATTGCTGCCCACAACGTCACTGACAATCCAGGAAGAAAAAATTGCGCATACAATCCAAATCCGAGCCAAACAGCAGCCCCGACGACAATGTACTGAGTCATCAGGGTCCATCCGACAATGGAAGCTACAACGTTTCCTATCCCTTGCCCTAGGGTAGAAAAGGCTTTTTTACAGTACACATAGCTTGCGCCTGCTTGAGGATACATGGCCGAGAGTTCTGCAAAAGATAATGCTGTACATACCGCAATGCCGCCTGCAATGAGGAAACTTAAAAATAGGCCAGCACCCGCTGGTTTTGCTGCAATCCCTGTTAGCACAAATATTCCAGTTCCAATGAGTGCCGCTACGCCTAAAGAATAAAGGTCAAGAAATGAGAGTGAACGTTTTAATTTTTGTTGCTCCACAAATAGTTCCTCCGTTTCGGATTCCGAATAATGGAATAAGGATTCCAAATTCGGTTTTTATTACACTTTCTTTTTGTTTAACAATAATCCTTCTTTTTTTTCAAAAAAAAAAACACGTTTGTACGTGTTTAACCTTGTAACTTTGTTGAAATGGCCTCCGAGGCGGTTTTTAAGTTATTTATTACTTCCTTTGTGTCTTTAAATATAGGGTCATGTTCTAAACCAATAACACTTAGTGAAGCGATGATATCTTCTTGTCCATCAAATATAGGAACTGCCATTGCCATTGTTCCTTCGGCCAATTCTCCTTTACTAACTGCAAATCCCTTTTCTCTTATATGTACTAATTCCTGATGGAGGTTGTTCGATATGCTATCACTCAAAATTCCTTCTTGCTCCCTGTGGGAAAGATAAGCCAATAAAACTCTAGGACAGGCTGCTGAATATAACGGAACTCGTTTTCCGATTTCAGGATATATTCTGATCGGTTGAAAAGATGGTATTTGCTCAATATAAATGGCTTCCTTTCCGTCTTGTAAGGCTAATTGTACAGATAGGTTAGTTTTATTCCGTAAGGAAATCATTTCATCCCTGGCTAATTCTTTTAAATTGATTTGATCCTTTACCAGGGCAGCCTTCTCTAAGAAACTCCAGCCCAAAGCAAATAAAATTTCTCCATTTTTAATTATTCTCCTCACATAACCAAATTTCTCAAGTGAGCATAATAAACGAAATAAGGTGGTTTTTGGATATCCAGTCTCAGTAGAAAGTTGTTGCAAAGTATAAAATGGGTCCCTTTCATTGAAGAACTCTAATATATTCAGTGCTTTTTCAACGCTTCCATTTTTACTGCTTTTATTCATTAGGAAATTCTCCTTTAAGAATTACATAGTAAATTACGTTCTTTCAAAAATTATCAAGGAACAGAAAAAAAGTCCAGTTATACTTCTAATCTTGCTTTATTTCTCCTATTAATTAAAGAAAAAATTAAAAATGTATAAAATTGCACAGAAGGGAAAGAGCTTTATTGGCATTCATTAAACCCTTTATGCTAAGTACATCAACCTGCAAATCAAAAAATTCTTTTAGCTTGACAGTGGTTATTAACTTTGAGATAAATGTAAAGAAGAGTTCAGATAAATAGGTACCATTTTTGAATGCATATTATGGAATTAATTCTAAAAATCGCTTTCCTCTTGTGCCGATTTCGTGCCGATTGAGTTTGAAAAACCTGATAACGTTCTGAAAATGAAAAAGGGAAAAACGTTGATTTATCAAGGTTTTTGAACTCTTTAAAACACTTTGAAATCGTCAATTAATCAAATTCGAAATAGAAGGTTCATTAAAGTTTTAGATATTAAAATAGGTTAGAAAACTGACCACCTAATTGACCACTTTTTGTCCACTGGAGTTTCAACTTTAACATATTTAAATATGCACTTAACTTTTAAAAGATTGGTTTCATGCGTATTTTAGTCATCATCAAACATAGAAAAACACATAGTATATGTTCCGTACAAAAATCAACCTTTGGGTCCGAGCTCTTGCCGATTGACTTTGAAAAACGATAATAAGCTTTTTAAGCATCCATTAAGGGTGCTTTTTATTTTTGCATGACGATAGTAAGGATCGTTCGGAGTTAATACCATAAAGGTGTGAAATTTAAAACTTTAAAATTTATGCCCAAACCCCTGAACACAAAAGGGTTTTTATATTGGGTTAATTAATATTATAAAATTCAGATATTTACAAAAATAACGAACCTTGGTATTATGGTTTTATTCAATGAAAATATGGTTTTATTTTTGGGAGGTGAAAAAATGAAAACTAAGGAATCCGTTAATACCGAACGCTATAAAATCAACTCATTAGAAAAAGCATTTGATCTTTTAGAATTATTGGGCGAAAAGAACTCTCTTAATCTCACTGAACTGTCGTCACACTTAAAGCAACCTAAATCTTCCTTGTATAGAATTATTACGACACTTGAGTTGAGGGGATACATATCGAGAGATGAAACGAATGATAAGTATTGTCTAGGCACTAAAACGCTAGAACTAACAAAAAATTTCTTAGAAGGAAACACCCTGCTAAACGTGTCAAAAAGTAAAATGGATCACTTGGTTCAAACCACTGGAGAGTCGGTTAATTTAGGGATATTAAAAAATCATGAAATTCTTTATGTGGCCAGTATCGAGGGGAGTCACCCTTTAAAGTTTACTGAGGTTGTAGGAGCTAAGGCACCTTTACATGCAACAGCCATCGGAAAAGCAATTACAGCAAACCTACCTATTGATCAATTCAATGCCATGATTTCAGATAATAAATTGTATCCGCTTACAGAGAATACAATGAGCAGCATGAAACAACTAATGGTAGAACTGCAACTTACTAAAGAAAGGGGGATAGCCATCGATAATGAAGAAGTGGTACTTGGAGCCAAGTGCGTTGCCGCCCCAATTTTTAATATGTTTGGAAAGGTTATTGCCGCAATCAGTGTTTCAGGGTCTAAGTACAATTTTACGGATGAGAATCTAAGTCACATCATTACTGAAGTGAAGGGAGCTGCAGAACGAATTTCCAAGGATCTTGGTCATAGCTGAATTTAATAAAAGACAAAAAGGGAGGAGATTTTCTTGAAGAAGCGATGTGTTTCATGGCTTATTTTGATTATGCTGTTTGCTGCAGTCCTCAATGGCTGTAATTCCGACTCCAGTTCGGGAAAAGAAAATCTGAAAGGAGCTACCATCACCCATATGGTGCAATCGGCCACCAATCGACCGGAAGCATACAAGAAAATGGCTAAGGAATTTAAAAAAGAAACAGGCATCAATGTCAAGATTGTGGAAGCTCCCTGGGAACAAATGCATGACAAGATTTTTAATGATTTAGTTACCTCAACTGGCTCCTACGATGTTATGGATATTGACAGCGGCTGGGATGGGGAAATGGCACGCTACTTTGAGCCCTTGGATCCTTATATTAAAAAGTATAAAGTAAACATGGACAATTATTTAGATATTTATAAAAACACAACAGGTATTAGTACACTGACGGGAAATAAGCGCTATGGTATCCCGTTAACTGGCCAAACGATGGCGATGTATTATCGAAAGGATCTTTTCGAGAAATATAAACTTGATGTACCAAAAACATGGAATGATTTTGATAAAGCTCTTGAAACATTAAAGCAGGAGAAAGGTGTATACCCTTTTGTAACCGCAGGAGTAAATGTCCAGCTGCCCAAATTGTTTTTTGCAAGATATATCCCTCAAGGTAAACCTCTTTTCACAAAAGACTTTAAGCCTCAGTTTAACAATCAGGATGGAGCAGCCGCTATAGATGGCATGAAAACAATGTTTAAATATGCACCGCCAGGTTATCTCTCAATGGATACACCTGATGCGGATCCAGTTTTTCTAAATGGAGAAGCTGCCATTATACTTGCATGGCCCAACACTCTCAGTCCCCTATTACAAAACACAAAAAGCTCCAAGGTAAGGGATAAATGGGACGCCGTCGCACCACCCGGACCCGGAAACCTAGGACCTTGGTATCTGTCTATTTCTAAATTCTCGAAACATAAAGAAGCTGCATTTAAATGGATTCAGTATCTTTCTGAAAAAGAAAATTCTAAACAACTAATGGTCAAGTATGGAAATTATTCGACTCTCAAATCTGTTTGGGATGACCCTGCTGTGAAAGAAGCCATTCCTGGCGCGGAAGGTATTCTTACAGCAATCAAAAATTGCTTCCTGCCAACCTATTTGATGCATCCGGCTGGCAATGAGTGGTTTGTCAAAACTGGATCCGCACTGTCCAATGCACTATCTGATAAGTCTTCTACCCAAGAAACACTAGATAAGATGGAGAAGAATTGGAATAGCGATAAAAAGAAAACTCCCCAAGGCTTAATTTATGAGGAATTAGGCGCGAAATAGGGTTTAGTGACTGGATAGGAGGGAATTCCATGCAAACCGAGGCACGCATTCGAATACAGAGCGCCAGGAAATTGCCGCTTTTTAAAATGACCGATAGAAAATGGGCGATCGTATTTCTAACACCTGGATTTATTTTAATGCTGATAGCTTATGTGTATCCTTTACTGTATTCGCTATACCTGAGTTTTTCATCTTGGGATATTTTTAATCCGGATGGAAAAATCAAACTTCAAGGAATGCATAACTATTACAAAATTTTCACCAATGACGCCCTTCTTTCAAGCTTAGTAAGAACATCGATTTTCAGTTTTTCGGCTTTAGTCATACAATTGGTTATTGGTATATCTGTTGCCCTACTAGTGACTTCAGAACATCTTAATCAAAAATTCACATCGTTGGTGCGAGCATTCTTGCTAGCTCCTATGATTATTTCTCCTGTGGTAGCGGGGATTTTGTGGAGAACCTTGTACAATCGTGAATACGGGCCTATCAATTACTTTTTAAGCTTGGCAGGCATTTCAAAAAATCCTTGGATTGCCGATCCGGATACGGCTTTAATGTCCGTTATCATAGTGGAAATCTGGTTGTTTACTCCATTTGTCATCTTTATATTAACAGGCGGTCTTCTATCCTTGGCAAAAGAGCCTTTTGAAGCTGCCAAGGTAGACGGGGCCACCCCCTGGCAAATGTTCTGGAAGGTAACCCTGCCGCTTTTGAGACCGGTTATCCTCATTATTATTACGCTAAGGATAATGGATTTGTTTAAAACCTTCGATTACGTCTATTCCATGACTTACGGGGGGCCTGGTGAAAGTACAGAAATTCTGACACTGTCCATATATAAGCAGGGAATCAAGTTTCTTGATGTAACCGGGGCAGCGGCTGCATCCTGGGTTTTATTATTAATTCTATTGCCACCTTCCCTCTATTTATTAAGAAAAACATTTATAAGGGAGGGCAGATAACGATGAAACCAAAATGGCAATGGAAGGTGTTTGGGTACGTGTATCTTATCATCGTGATCCTAGTCACGCTGTTTCCGGTCTATTGGCTCTTTGTCACCTCGATTAAACTTCAAAAAGACTGGCTGTCCCGGCCGCCCGTTCTCTTTCCAAAACAAATTACATTCTCAAATTTTCAAAGACTTCTTGCTTCTCCAGAAATACAACTGGCTCTCAAAAACTCCTTTGTTGTTGCAGCTTCAAGTACCGCATTGGCTATGCTCTTTGGCTCACTGACCGCCTATGTACTGACGAAAATCGTGCTTGGTAACAGGAGAGTAAATGAATTTATGCTGATTGGAATTTTAATTACAAGGCTTTTCCCTTTCATTACTCTTCTCATTCCTTACTTCCTTATGATGAGAGACTTCCAGCTGATGGATACATTACGAGCATTAATATTAATCAATACTTCCGTCTTCTTTCCGTTTGTTGTTTGGCTTATGGTTGGTTTCTTTGAAAATATCCCGCGTGAAATAGAAGAATCCGCCATGATTGACGGATGCAACTTGTGGCAGCGTTTCCTTATGATTGTTATTCCTATTACTAAAACGGGGCTTGCCGTTACAAGCATCTTCATCTTTATTGCATCCTGGAATGAATTTATTTATGCCATCACGTTTACTACGCATCAGGCTAAAACCCTGCCTGTTGTCATTGGTAGTTTCATTACAGATAAAGGCATTCAATGGGGTGACATGACAGCATTAAGCGTTATTTCTATTACACCTGTATTATTAATCGCTATCTTTTCTCAAAAATATTTTGTAAGAGGCCTGACAATGGGTGCAGTCAAATAATTCGGAGGACTTTGTATGGCAGATATCAATATTAATTTGAAACCGGACGGCAGAAGGATTAAGCCAGTGCATGGAGTGAATAATGGCCCTGTCTGTTATGGAGCATTGATTGATGTGACCGATTACTACAAAAAATTAGAGGTGCCTATGGTCAGGCTGCATGATCCAAACTGGCCGCACCCTAGGGAGGTGGATATACATACCATTTTTCCTGATTTTAATAAGGATCCTAGTGACCCTGCAAGCTATGATTTTTCAAAAACGGATGAATACATTCAAACCGTGCTCAATACAGGAGCCAGCATTGTTTACAGACTGGGTGAAAGCATTGAGCACACTGAAAAAAAGTATTATGTACATCCGCCAAAAGATTACGTTCAATGGGCAGAAATCTGTATTGGGGTGATTCGACACTATAATGAGGGCTGGGCTGATGGCTTTCATTATGGCATCGAGTACTGGGAAATCTGGAATGAACCTGATTATGGAACGAGGATGTGGTCTGGGACAGACGAAGACTATTATCAATTTTATGAAGTGGTTTCAGTAAAGATAAAAGAACGATTTCCTCATGTAAAAGTAGGGGGATATGCTGCGGCAGTCGCAACATCTGACTTTTTCGAAGGCTTTTTGGTTTGGTGTGAAAAAAAGAAGCTGCCTCTTGATTTTTTCTCTTGGCATATTTACACGGATGATCCCTTAAAAGTTCAGGAACATGCGATACATGTCCGCAAGCAGCTGGATGCTCATGGCTATAAGCAATCCGAAGTTTTCCTGAATGAGTGGAACTTCTTTGATGGCGATTGGGAAACAATATGGCTTAAAGGAAGTGAACGGAAAAGAAAAGAGTTATTTACAAAAGGAAAGGGAACCATTGGAAGTTCCTTTAGTTTAGCCGTCTTATTACTGCTTCAAGACTGTCCTATAGACATGGCCAACTATTATGACGCCCAGCCGACGGCCTTGTTTTGCGGATTATTTGATGCCCATGGCTTACCCCAAAAAACGTACTATGCATTTGAAGCCTTTTCTGAATTGAGCCGGCATCCTCTGCGGATAAAAACTGACATCGCTCCGTCAGTTTCAGGATTATATTGCTGCGGAGGACAGGACGGTGATGGCAATACGGTAATTTTAATCAGCAATTACAATGGGGAGAGAAGGGAGTATTCCATTGACTTTAATGGAGGTGCAAACCATAGTATACAAGTTTTGGCCGTGGATGAGATTCATAATCTAGAGTTGATGGCTGAAAAAATGAAATCCGAACCTATGAAACTGGCGATTGGTGCGAACTCAGCCCTTATGCTTAAAATGGCTGTTAACCGTGAAGGAACTTATGCCGGCTTGATAGGGAGATTAGAATGAAAAAAATACTGATTGGAGGGATTATTCAAGAAAGTAATACATTCAGTCCAGTAAAAAGCACCATGAGGAATTTTCGCTCTAATCTTTTTTTGGAAGAAGAAGAGATTCTAATGCAGAAAACAAAAAACGAAATTTTAGGTTTCATAGAAGGAGCCATGGATGAAGGCCTTGAGGTACAGCCTACTGTCTTTGCTCATGCTATTTCTTCCGGGGTGTTTAGGGCTGATGCCTATAAGGAACTACAGACCTGGTTTATAACCAAAGTTAAATCTTTTCATGAATACGATGGAATTTACCTTGCCCTTCATGGAGCTATGGTTGCAGAGAATTGCGGGGATGTAGAAGGAGACCTTCTTGATTTGGTGAGGACACATGTGGGAGAGAAAGTGCCTATCGTAATATCGCTTGATCTGCATGCCAATGTTACAAGGAAAATGGCGCGTCTAGTAAATGGAATTATTGGTTTTAGGACCTATCCGCACACTGACTTTTATTCTACAGGTTACCGGTCAGCCAAATATTTTTCTTCCTTATTGAAAAAAGAAATAGCACCAGTTATTGAGTTTCGTAAATTGCCAATGATCGTTCCGGCTGAAAATAGCCAATCGTCCCATGGCCCTTTTGCTGAACTGTTTGAAGAGGCTGTCATTGGAGAAAAAAGGGGAGATTCCATTGTAACCTCTTTATTTCCGGTGCAGCCATGGCTGGATATAAAAGAAATGGGGTCCTCGGTCGTTGTAGTCGGAGAGAATCGGGAAAAAGCAAGCGCAGAGGCTGACCGGCTGGCGGAGCTTTTTTGGAATAAGAGGAATGAATTTGTTGTTGAACTTTCCCAGATCGGTAAAATAGTCACGAGGTTAAGGGAAAAGCCTAATCGGAAATATCCATTTATTGTTTCAGATTCGGCCGATAGCCCGGGTGCGGGGGCGACTGGTGACAGCAACATCGTGCTTAAAGAACTGCTCCGTTTAAAGGCAGATGAGGATTTACATGTACTTTTGACCATAGTTGACGCTGCGGCAGTTGATCTGGCCATCCATACAGGTTTAGGAAAGAAGGTCACCCTTTCTCTAGGATATTCCCTAAATCTGAATAAATTCTATGGTTCACCCCTCAAGGTAACTGGAACCGTGAAAAGAATTGGAGATGGGCGGTTCTTTTTAAGTGGGGGGTATGCGGAAAATACTGAAGCTTTTATGGGGAGGTGTGCTGTATTGCAAAAAGGCACGATCTCTATCCTTGTTACGGAAAAGCCTACCTTTTCAGGAGATCCGGCCATGTACAGGTCAATGGGGCTGGAACCATCAGAAGCTGATCTTGTGATGGTCAAATCGGCGAATCAGTTTCGAGCCGAATATGAAAAAATATCAAAACAGATTTTTATTCTGGATACTCCGGGCTGTAGTCCTGCAGATATAACATCGCTTGATTACAAAAACATCGATTTTCCATGTTATCCGTTTCAAGATCACTTTGAATGGAGGAGGAAATTATATGAAGTCTGATCTTTCCACTAAAAATTTTGAGGAATCGAGACACTATTTAGCCGGTGGTGTCTCAAGCTCATTGCGTTCCTCAATGAAGCCTGTCCCCCTGTTTGCGACTTCTGGAAAAGGACCGCGCTTACGGGATGTCGATGGCAACGAATATGTTGATTATTTATTGGCTTACGGACCACTAATCCTAGGACACTGTCATCCGCAATTAACAAAAGACCTAAAAAGTCAGATGGAAAAAGGTTATACCTATGGCTTACAGCATGCTGAGGAAATCAAATTGGCCAAACTGCTGGTTGATATTATTCCCTCTGCGGAAAGAGTAACATTCAGCGGCTCAGGTACGGAAGCGGTTATGCTTGCGTTGAGGCTTGCGAAATCGTTTACGAAAAAAAGTAAGGTTGTCCGGTTCCACGGTCACTATCATGGATGGTCGGATTCCATCTTTACTTCTTTTCCTAGTGCCGATATGAATAATAAATATTCCTCTCAAGGCGGAAACTTGACAGTTCCGGGAACTTCAGGGCAAAGCGAAAAAAGCCTTGAAGATATAATTGTTCTGCCATGGAACAATACTGAAGCTCTGGAGGAAACGCTATATGCCCGCCGTAATGAAATCGCTGCGGTTATTACTGAGCCGGTGATGTGTAATTCGGGATGTATCCTTCCTAAAGAGGGTTACCTTGAAAGAATGAGAGAGCTGACTGAAGAACTGGGAATCATCTTAATTTTTGATGAAGTAATTACAGGTTTTCGGCTTGCACTTGGCGGCGCGCAGGAACGATTTAAAATCAAACCGGATTTGACCACGATGGGCAAGGCCATTGCTGGTGGTATTCCGCTAAGTGCAGTTGGCGGAAGAAAAGATATCATGGCGCTCATCGAAGAAGGAAAAGTAAATCATCTAGGCACGTTAAATGGCAATCCTATAGCTGCAGCAGCTGCTATTTCGACCATCAGCATCTTATCAGCTCAGCACGGAGCTGTTTTTGACCGTATGGAACGCACGGCCGTAGACCTAGCAGAAGGGTTGAAGAATCTATTAGAAAAACATGAGATCAAGGGAGTAGTTAACCAGATTGGCCCTGTCTTCCACTTGATGTTTACGAATGGCGATGTGGTGACTTCCTTTGATGAATTTATGGCCAGTGATACTAAAGCGTATCAAACTTTTGCTGAGAAGATGTTATCAGAAGGTGTATTGATTCGTCCAAATGGACTCTGGTACATTTCAACTGAACATAGTAACCAAGATGTGAAATACACTTTGGAAGCAGCTGACCGGGCTTTAGCATCGCTAGTAAAGGAATACAGTTAATTTATTCAAGGAGGATCCTGTATGAGTCATACTTTCGATTATTCAAAAATATCCGGAACAGAGGAGGAAAGGTACCAAAGCCAAAAAACAAGAAAAATCAGTTTTGAAGGAGATGCCCTTCGAATGTCAATGGATTGGACGGTACAGGATCTCGAAAGAGTGCAGGTCCTCGTGGAAAGCTCCCATGGTTCCAGCCATCCAAGTTCGTATCATTTGTCAGAATTAGTGAGAGAGGCTGAAAAGGGGGTTTTTCAGACTGGGGGAAAGCCGGCAATTTATACTACCACTGATATATGTGATGGGGTCGCTCAGGCTCATAATGGCATGCATTTTTCTTTGCTTTCTAGAGACATGATTGCATCAATGGTAGAAATCCATGCGATGGCCACTCCTTTTGATGCCATGGTATTATCATCGGCTGGGGATAAAGCTGTGCCTGCCCACTTAATGGCTATTGCTAGGCTAAACGTACCCTCCGTATTTATTCCAGGAGGCGCAATGGGAGCAGGCCCATGCATGAGATCGAATGAAGAATTATGGCATATGAGTGTGGAAGTGGAACAGCAGAAAATGACGAAAGAAGAATTTTTGGCCTTTCAGCGATCTTGTTGTCCGACTTGTGGGGCATGCCAGTACATGGGTACGGCTGCAACGATGCAGGTGATGTCAGAAGCGCTCGGTCTTGCTCTTCCCTGGTCGGCGCTCATCCCTGCCACTAATGCCGAGATACGGAAAATGGCAAGGGCCGCAGGACAGCAAATCATGTATCTGGTTGACAAAGAAATTAAACCTCAAATGATTTTAACACGCGAAGCGTTTGAAAATGCGATAATGGTTCACTCCGCCATCGGCGGATCATTGAATGCCGTCATGCATCTGATTGCGATAGCAAAGGAAGCGGGCGTAGAGATTGATATTGAACTATTTAATGAAATTCATGAGAAAACACCAGTGCTCGTAAATACAAAAACGGCAGGACATTATCCTACCGAACTGTTCTGGTATGCAGGTGGTGTGCCATTTGTGATGGAACAGCTTAAGGATACATTGCATCTGGATGTTTTGACCGTGACTGGAAAGACTTTGGGTGAGAATCTCATTGACTTCAGTAAAAATGAAATGAAAAACTTTGCAGAAATGTTTTTAGCCAATTATAAGCTGAACCGGAGGGACGTAATCTATCCTATTTCCAAACCGCTTAAAACTGAGGGCTCGCTTGCAGTATTAAGAGGAAATCTTGCACCAGAAGGGGCTACTGTCAAAAAATTTGCTGTAGATAAAGATATGATGGTCCATACGGGGACTGCAAAAGTATTTGACAATGAACGTGAGGCAGTAAATGGCTTGATCAAGAAGGAAATACAGCCAGGAGATGTGGTCATTATCCGCTATCAAGGTCCCCGGGCCATTGGCATGCCAGAGATGTTTTTCATGTCCGAACTTATTGCTTCCGATCCCATTCTGTCACGAACCACTTCTCTTTTGACAGATGGAAGATTTTCAGGTGCGACGAAAGGGCCTTGTGTTGGTTATATGGAACCAGAGGCCATTGACGGAGGTCCTCTTGCTTTTGTCAAAAATGAAGACGTGATTAAGATTGATATTCCTAATCGGAAAATTGATGTTGTTGGTCTAGAGGGGAGGGAGTGCAGCGAAGAAGAAGTGTTGGCTGCTTTTAGAGAACGGAAAAAAAGCTGGAATCCGCCAAACTTCAACCACAAAGGCGTTCTTGGGCAATACACCAGATTAGCAAGGCCGGCGTTGCAGGGAGGGTCTTGTTCCAATTCTTAAGAAGGGTGGTAATCGAGTGAAATTACAAGGAAAAGTAGCAGTAATTACAGGGTCATCTCGCTCCATCGGGGCAGCAGTTGCCAAGCGGTTTGCTCGTGAAGGAGCAAAGGTTGTTATTAATTATAATAAACATCCGGATCTAGCTGAAGAGGTAATGAACGATATAGTTGAAAATGGCGGACAAGCGATGACATTCCGTGCAGATGTTTCCCAGGAAGATGATGTAAAAGCCATGATGGCAGCAGCTGCCGGCCAATTCGGCACAATTGATATTTTAGTTAACAATGCTGCCATTGATCCAAGAAAAGCTTGGTATGAAATCACCGAGGAAGACTGGGACCATGTAATGGGTGTTAATGTAAAATCACAATTCTTATGTTCAAAAGCTGTGTTTCCATTTATGAAAAATCAAGGGCAAGGAAAAATTATTAATGTTTCCTCTGTTACCTTTTTTACGGGTCAAAAGAATTTTCTTCACTATGTTTCTTCTAAAGGAGCCATCATAGGATTTACAAGGGCCTTGGCCAGAGAAGTGGGGGAATATAATATTACAGTTAATTGTATAACTCCGGGAGCGGTGTTAACAGAAACAGAATATGAAAAGGTAAGCCTCGAAACGATTGAAACTTCTACAAACTATTTAAAGGAAGCGCAATGCTTTTCCCGCCGTGAAACGGCCGAAGATGTGGAAGGAGCGTTTGTGTTCTTCGCATCTCAGGACAGCAACTTTATCAGCGGCCAGATCCTTAATGTAGACGGTGGATGGATGATGCACTAAAAACTAAATACCAAAAATGTACGTTGGACTACATACCCATAGAGGAGGCCAAAGCATTGAAATTGGTAAGTTTTATGAAAAACGATCAATGTTATCCGGGTATCGTTATTAACGAAGAGGTGATCGATTTAGAAAAATGGTCCAGAAAGCATAGGGTGGCCCCTGTGACTTCCATCATTGATATGATAAAAAACGGATCGTCTCTTTTAAAAGAACTGGAAAACTTAACGGTGGAGAGTACAAGTGGATGCAGCTTAAAGCTCGAGACTGTAACACTTGGCCCCTGCGTCCCAGACCCGGATAAGATAATTTGTGTAGGTCTTAATTATAAGAAACATGCTGTAGAAACAAATACACTTCCACCCGAGCACCCGATTTTGTTCAGTAAGTTCCCAAATTCATTGGCAGGGCATCAGCAGGCTATTCTCATTCCAAGGGTGACTGAAAAGCTGGACTATGAAGCTGAACTTGTCATTGTGATTGGTAAGGAAGCCAAGAATGTCCCGCCTGAGAAGGCACAAGACTTTATTTTTGGCTATACCATAGCGAATGACTTGTCTGCCCGTGATATACAGATGCGTACATCACAGTGGCTTGCGGGCAAGAGCTGCGATGGATTTTGTCCCCTCGGTCCTTGTGTTGTTACGAAAGACGAAATTAGGGATCCGAACTTCTTACAAATCACAACCACTCTTAATGGAGAACTGCGACAATCATCTAATACCTCAGATATGATTTTTGATTGCAATAAACTAGTAAGCAGTATTTCAGAACTCATGACTTTGTATCCTGGTGATCTAATTCTGACAGGTACCCCTGAGGGAGTCATTCTTGGCTACCCTGAAAAAGATCAGCATTATCTTAAAGCGGGAGATGAAGTCGTCATAGAAATTGAGCAAATCGGATCATTAAAAAATTCTTTTGTTAGTGAATAACTTAGTCTTAAAATATCAGGAGTTTCTGCATTTCTAAGGCCTTTAGAGTTGCTTTATTTAGCTATCATAAAGGGTTCGTATCTTGGGAGAGGAATTGTTACATGGGAGAACAATAAGCTAAAATCGTAGAAAATCCGAAAATTATTTCAAGGCTAATGTCGGCTTAATTGCACAAGCTTATTAAAATAGTTCATTCTCTTTTATAACATGTCTTAAAACATCCTTGACGCACGAATTTCCGTTATAATCCAAACTATGATAAACACCGGAATTATTTAAATAGGTAGAATAAATATATTTGCCCATTGCAAAAGGCGTTTCACGTTCTTGGATCGGCCTTCTTATTCAGGGAAAGTGCCCTTTAAAAAATGTTAAAATATACAAATTATGATATCTGCAATTTTGTAATCTAGTAGGGAGGGTTATTTTTGTTAGGTGAAGTGGAATTAGTTTTAGATGCCAAGGCGACACTTGGGGAAGGACCATCTTGGGACAGTAAAAGACACTTGCTTTATTGGGTGGATATTCTAGAGAAAAAGCTCCACCTTTACAATCCAACTACAGGTGTAAATAAATCTATTGCTCTGGGGCAAATGGTAGGATCCGTAGTACCGAGAAAATCGGGAGGAGTTGTACTTGCTCTAGAAAAAGGATTTTATTTTTTAGACTTAGAAACTAAAAATCTTCAAGCTATTTTTGATCCGGAAAGTCATTTAGAAGAGAATCGGTTTAATGACGGAAAATGTGATCCTTGGGGGCGTTTTTGGGCAGGGACTACTGATTCTGTCGGAACCAACCAGGCAGGTGCTCTGTATTGTTTAGGAAAAGACTTGCTTACGAAAAAAAAATTAGGAAAAGTAAGTACGTCCAATGGACTGGCTTGGTCCCCTGATCATCAATACATGTATTTTATTGATACGCCTACACGAAAAGTCGTTCAGTTTGAGTATAATCTAAACTCTGGACATATAGAAAATCCCATTGATGTTATCTACTTCGCCGAAGATGAAGGGCTCCCTGATGGGATGACAATTGACGATGAAGGAATGCTTTGGATTGCCCACTGGGGAGGTTCTAAAATATCAAGGTGGAATCCTAAGAATGGAAAACAAATCCTTTCAGTCCCTATACCTGCCTTTTATGTAACGTCTTGTACGTTTGGTGGAAAAGATTTAAACGAGTTATACATAACCACTGCAAGAATGGAAAACAATCACTCTAAAATCTTTCCAAATGCTGGAGGCGTGTTCCGAATAAAAACGAGTGTAAAAGGTTGCCCGACGTATCAATTCAATAACTAATTGCTTAGAGACAGAACTTTTTCAACTAACTGGTGTTCGTTAAAACACCCTGAGCAGATATTCTGTTCGAAGGTGATCAATTGATTAATATGGAAATTTTTGAATGGTCAGTTAAAAAAGAACGAGTTTAAGTTAAAGAGAAGAATACATGAGGGTAGTTAGATGGGTGTTAATTTTTGCTGTCATTCTATTGGTTTTTACTGATACCACAAAAGAAGATTATATTCAGTGGGAAGTGGCATCTGTAAGGGCTCAAGCAAATAATGCATTGGTGGATATATGTATGAATCTAATTGGAGAGGACTTAATGAGAAATCACACAACTGAAAGGAATTTTTTGGTCTTTTCTTATTATCAGACAGACTTATATGGAAAGAAGATTAAAGCAATAGGAATATTCAATAGTTTTTTACTCTTAAGTAACTCTTAACACCAGATATTTGTGGTTAAATCAAGCCATTGTTCCCAAGAAGGAATTCGAAAGAGTCCGTTTTTCGTAAGATTACGGTACTTAACGAGTTCTTTTATTTTTGGTTTTAAGTAGCTAAAATCCTTATTTTTTCACCATGTTACCAAATTTTCACACGAATGAACGTATCAATAACGGAGGGTTTTTGCAACTTTGTTTGGAAACTATTTTATAACACGGTGCAAAGTGATTAATCGCTTGTCTATTCGTTTTTTAAGAGAGGTGTCTCAATAAGTATCGTTTTTGGAACGAGTTCTTTTATTTTGGCTGTTTCTCCCTTACAATTCTACTTTTTTGTCGAACGGTAATTATTGTAAAACCGTTAGAACCATCATACAATCATGTTAACCACGTGGTTAATAAACTTGTTTGGAGGTTTTTGAATGGCGAAGGAATTATTGAACAGGGCGATTGAAGAGCTGGGTAATCTAAATGATGGTGAAGAGTTCCTGGTTAAAGATCTTTTCAAAGGTTATGAATGGAAACGTATCCCTTTAAACAAAAGATTGCGTCTAGGTGTTCTCTTCTTAAATGAAATTTCATCCCACCATGAGCATGCCATTGAAATCTTAGATAAAACTTCATCCAATCAACAAGTCTACAAAATAAAACAATCAATTGAAGTTTAAAATCAAAAACGGATAGGGCGTCACGGAGAATTTCTAATGGCGAGTGGAGATAGTTATATACGGATAACTCCAGAAGTAAGAAAAAGTCTATTTCATCCTGGGAGATCCCTATATATCTTTTAATCTTGGAGAAGAATGGTTTAATATTTGCTGAAGCATTTCTGTATCTGTAGAAAAGCGGTTGCCTACCAATAGTCATATCATAATCATACTGTTTGTTGTTTTTCTCTTAGTAAGATAACTCACTGTAAAAAATCCTTCGATTACGGATGCTTTTTTAATCTGAAAAGGACGAGAATATATGAAAAAAATTCTGGCTTGTTTGATTTTGTTAACAGCGATTACAGGGTGTTCCAAAGAGGAAAACGCACCGGTTCCTAAAGAACAGAATGTCCCGACCGCGGAAACTGCCGCCAAACCCCAAAAAGAAGAATTGACTTTACAACAACAATTGGATTTTGGTAAACGGTTTGATCAATTCGATTTTCACCCTAGATCATTTGAGGTACATATTAAGGAAAATAAGATCGTTCTAGATATGGACTACCATTTAAACGGTAAGCTTGTAAAATTCTTATCACAAGGAATTGATTACTCTTTTGGAATTGGTTTTCCGGATGAAGTTATGGAAGTGACTTCGCTGGAGCAAACTTCGGCACAGCCAGGGCCATCTTTTAAAAAGGGAGATTCAGAAGGCAAGGAAAGGCATATACAGTTTGTTGAAGAAATACCAAATAAATTAACCAAACCGCAAATAAAAGAGTTAGAAAAGAACTTAGGGGGCTATCAACTCGTTGTTTTAAATAGAGAGAACGATGTGGTATATATTCTGGATGACATTTATGAGCGGCAAAAACAGAAAGATCTAAGCAAGGTATTACAAGAGGATTTAGGGAAAGTGAGGATCGAAGAATGACAGCAGAGAGTATTATTATGTACGGCGGGGGAGCTATTGCCTTTATCGCTGGAGTTATTTATTTTACTTTTGTTGACCTGAATTTCAAACGGAAGGAAAAAAAGAAGAAATGATACTCGGAATGGTGAACTGGCAAGTAGTTTTTCCGTATATATTTTGGATCGCAATAATTGCCCTCGCGATTTGGTACTTCCGTAAAAGAAGATATAAAAAATAAGAACCCCTTGGATCGGGGGTTTTTTTGTCATCTTTCAAATTTGGAGATAACATGAAATATTTTACTTTCAGATAAAAATGAGAGGTTTTTGGGATCTGAAAATGAAGAATATGTCATTGCAAAGCCATCCCTGGCTTGTCTAGTTAGGTGGTTGAGATAAGAAAAGGAGGTAGTTAAATGAGCATCAGCAATAATTTTAGGAAAGAGGAACCACACGACAAAAAACAATTCACTCTCCTAGGAGAAGATGGACGCTTTTACCAGAGTATCTATCCCGGTACATTAGCTGGCAATGGTCGCGGCAAGATATATGGCCGATTCGATTGCCCCTCTGCACTTCGTGCGATTAAACAGGGCGGATATGTAGAGCATCGCGTTTTTTTTGCAGATGAACGGACAGCAATACTTGCTGGATACCGACCGTGTGGTACTTGTCTTAAGGAGCAGTATACTCAATGGAAAGCTACTCGAGCATAGGTGACGAACAAAAAAAGATAACTCTTTCCGTCGGAAGCAAGTCAGTTAAAACCTAGACAGGGGTATCCCCGTAATCGCTGTTTCCAAAAATTCAACTTCCTTAAGGCCATACAATCGCCTCAATCCCGAGATGCGCAGTCGAGAGTGGTTAGAGATACCGTCTTTATTCTAGAGCGGCAGCATCCTACAGACTGGAAGATCCAGAAGATGGAATGAAGACTTCCATACTGTGATGAATGTGAACATCTCACCTGCCCCTCTTCAGAATGGAAGGAAAGGATGAATAAGAAAACGGAGACCGATAGCGACTAATTGGTGAAAGTAAGTATGAAATTAGCGAAGGTAAGAGCGGAATTTTCGACATTGTTTGAACTAATGATAGAAAAATGAAGAATTCAAAGAAAAAATGAGTAATAGATTATTTGTCAAACCCCCGATTATTGAGGCTTTTTTATTTACTGGGTTCGGAAAGGCACCAAAATTTGAAAAGCTCAAGAATTTTAGTTAAAAGGGTCTGATGGCCCTTTTTCTTTTTGAAATTAGGGATTGAAACCTTCGGTGAAACACTTATATAATTAATTAAGAAACATATTGAAACAAACACTGAAACAAATTACTGGAAAATAAAATAGTATTGAGGAGGAGGAAAAATGGCAATTTCTCATCAAAAATTATATCAGACCCATCAAGTAAGTTGCAGTGGAGGTATCCGATTAGGTAGTAATGGGCAAGTCGTGTTAATCACTTCTGAAGAGTCTGTGTACCAGGATGAACTAACTCCTTGTAAAAATGAATGTTTATTTAGAGCACAGGGTTTAGTGGGAGATCAATCTTGGACTAATCCAAGAAATAGTCGCTTTAGAGATCTACTACTAAGCGGTGGTTCAGTTCCACTATATGAAAAGGTTGCCGTTAATCAATATGAGCTACTTGGCAGTTATTATTTAAATGGAGATATTTATACTACTACTGAACCTGGTGAGGATGGTATTGATCGAACAGTTTTTGTATTTCCGTTACATCGTGTAATAAAAAGTTAAAAAGTGATCTAATTAGATAAATCAGCAGGAGGAATTCATTGTGGAGAGTTATATTGATAGCAAAACCCTTCAACAAATGTTTGGCATTTCACGAACCACATTACATAGGATGGAAATAGAAGGGTTACCTTTTCTCTTAGTAGGAAGAAAAAAAAGATATAATCCCGAAGAAGTAAGAGTCTGGCTAGATGATCGCCAAAGAGGAATTGAGGACCTCATCATAGGGAAATTTTACTCCAACAATGAAATTGCTAAAGTGTTTAAATGTTCTACTCAGGGTGGAATGAGACGATCACATAGCACAAATACACTGGTGATTTTTTCTGATCACACTAAGGGTATTTATGAAGACAAGTGGATTATTAATGAACATGGAGAGGAAGTCCTCCTGTATACAGGAATGGGACAAGAGGGAGATCAAGATATTGAATTTGGCCAAAATAAAACGTTGAATGAATCTAGAACTAACGGAATTCGTGTTTACCTCTTTGAAGCTTTAAAACCAGGTGAACACATTTTTGTTGGCCAGGTTGAACTTGCGGATAAACCCTTTACTGATAACCAAGCCGGCAGAAAGGTTTGGATTTTTCCAGTGAGAGTGGTTGGAAAAAAATATTACATGCCAGAGAGATTAATTGAAGAAAAAGAGCAGGAAAAAGAAAAAATCGCAAGAAAATTAAGTGATCAAGAGCTGTTAGATCGTGCCCGAAACGCAGAACGTCTCGGCCAGAGGATAACGACTACGAAAACTTACGAAAGAGACAAATTTGTTTCTGAATACGCGAAACGTAGAGCAAATGGAACCTGCCAACTATGTGAACAGTCAGCCCCTTTTGAGGACAGGTTAGGACGGCCATATTTGGAGACGCATCATATTAAGTGGTTATCTAAAGGCGGAGAGGATACGATTGAAAATACTGTGGCCCTTTGTCCAAATTGTCACAAAAAAATGCACACGTTAAATCTACCTGAAGATGTTAGAAAGCTTCAGATGTTAGCTCAATAGAATTAACTCGATAAGAATGAAGTATAAATAAGAGTCCTCGATTTAATTGTTAGTTGAAGAATATAAATAAAAACGAGCTTGAGATTTCAAGCTCGTTTTACTTTGCTTTTTTAGAGGTTGGTCTATTAATTAATCATCCCAAACTTCGTCCATCAGGTCTTCAATTTCTTTTCTTAACTTTTCCGTTGCTTCTTTATCAACGGTAACCTTATCATCCTTAAAATAGATGACGTCTCCAACGTTTGCTTCTTTTGGAAGGGAAGATCGAAGGAGGTCTTTGGTTTCATTGCCGATCTCGATGACAGCATACTGGCCCTCAAAGCGGTCAATAATCCCCTTTAGCTTCTTCATTACTTCTTCTCCGTCTTCACAGTAAGTGTGCTGCCGTTTGTGGTAAACACGATGGATCCCTTTTGATCAGTGCGTAAGATCTTTGCAGGCTTCAAGCGGTTCAACACTTCGTTCGTTGGGTGGCCATAATGGTTTTTACCAACAGAGATGACAGCATACTGCGGTTTCACTTTTTTAAGAAAGGAAGAGCTGGATGACGTTTTAGCTCCATGATGTCCTACTTTTAACACGTTAGCTTGTAAGTTCTGTTTGGAGTTAATCATGTCTGTTTCCGATTTGAACTCAGCATCTCCTGTGAACAGGAATGATTTCTTCCCATGCACCAGGCGAAGAACCGCACTCCAGTCGTTCAAATCACTTTTGCTGTATGTTTTAACAGGAGCAACAAACGTGGCCGAAGCTCCCTTGAGTGGTACTTTAACGCCTTTAGTAGCTGTTTTAATTTTCAACCCTTCGCGTTTCACAGCAGCCAAAAACTCTTTGTATGCGATGCTCGTGTGAGATACTTTTGGTGCATACACCGTTTTAATTTTAAACGCCTTTAACACTTCATCCAAACCACCGATATGGTCAGCATCAGGATGAGTTGCAATCATCACATCGATGTCTTTCACCTTTTGCTTTTTAAGATAAGCAACCACATCACTACCGTCTTTATTTCCGGCATCGATGATCATATCATCTCCACTATTAGTGTGAACGTAACTGCCATCGCCCTGACCCACGTTAATAAAGTGAACGGCGGTTGTTTTTGTAACCGCGGTGGTTGGTGTACTTGAAAAAAGTAAACTGCTGCTTAGGGCCATAGCAAGGCCAATGGATATTTTCTTTGCTTTATTCAATTTTACTCTCCCTCTCCCTTATGTAAATCCAAATGTAATTCTAACCCATTAATTGAAAATTTTCTATACAATAATAATAAAAAATTTCTGCTTAAGAAGCTATTGGATTTTTTTTACAGCATATCGTTCAATTGCATTTAATTTCTTCTTGGTGTTAAATCCATCAAAATGAAATTTCCGCTGGACGCAAATTACTTTACATGTATAATAATGAAGTTAAGTTAATTTTTTACTATCAGGGGGATTACATAAGAATGAAAGAATTTTTTAAACGTGGAGGATTTTGGGTCGCTATGAGTCCAGTACTCATGGTTTTATTTGTGATTGTGGTTGCTCATTTTTTCAAAGATCCAACAGACGCGATGATTGAAAATACCGAGTATTCGGATGATTACTCGGACGTTTCTTCTGCAAAGGCAGATGCCAGTGTTAAAGAGGCTAATGAAGATATTGATACTCTTAGCAATGATGATACAGACTCAGCTTCTGATTATTCACATTCAACGGATACAGTGGATGAAGATACATCCTCCGAAGAATATGATTCAACGGATACAATAGATACGTCCTCTGATGATTCAGCAATGGCATCCTATACAGGTTCAGACTGGGCGAATTTGTCCTTTGACGATAAATTCATAACGGTACAAACGATCATTGATGCAATGGAATCTGGCGGAACGAAGGTTTCTGTCGATGCTTATTGGTTTATCGATGCTTTAGACAAATTTTACGGAGATGGCAATGACGTAACTGCTTCTGAAAAAGTAATTGATGTGATATCAATGTCCGGAGTTGCAGACGGAGTGATCAGCAACTAATAGGATTACGGAAATTATATCGTTTAGGAGGAGCTGCATGAAGTATCCATTCAAATCAGGAATCACCTGTAGTAAATGTAAGAGTCCAAATGTAAAACTGCATGATAATATGTATTACGTAAAGTTAGCAAATCAAATGGGTTATCTTTTAATGCACAATTATCGGCTTCCCCTTTGCGATCGGCTTCTTCGTAGCAGCTGTGCAAAAGAAGAAGCAGCCTATTGGCATGGTTGAATGCCTGGATTGCAACAAGTGTCAAAACATTAATAAAGGAGACTTGTATGTCGCTTCTCAAACGGCATAATTAAATGAAGACAACAAGAAGAAGCGGAGGTTCGTAAAAAATGGTTAATTATACGTTTGATGGAACGAAGTCAACGTTTAAAAATGACATAGGTGAAGCGACTACCACATTTAAAAAGGTCAGCGAAAGCCGTGTGGATTTAGAAGTTAAGCTAACACACTATGAAAGCAATACGGTTGCAACCTATAAAAAGTATGTAGCCGTGTTAGAAAACGGTGTGGTACAACACTACCCAATAAAAGGTTTTACGGTGCAGGGCGTAAACATAGGTGAACATGATACGGTTAAGAAGTATTTTACACATATTTTGGGCGTAGATGGATATAGGGAATTTTATGCATGGTTTATTACGCCTTATAAAAACCGCAAAGAATTTGAGTTGAACAGTTTATTAGGAAGGCATTAATAACGGAGGATTAACGGCCACTTAGTTTTACTGTTTACTATATCAGCTCGATATTCTAGTATCTTGAACGCACATTTCTGGAATGGGATGTGCGTTTTTTTGGTACAAGCTGGATTTTGAGGTTACACCTCTGATGTTTCAGGTATGCAATACTATTTTAACCGGTTGTACATAAGACAAAAAAGTACTCTCTGTTGATGTTGGGACTTGTCTAGTTAGGGTTGAGATAAGAAAAGGAGGTAGTTAAATGAGCTTCAGCAATAATTTTAGAACAGAGGAACCACACTCTAATAAACAACACTCTCTTAGGAGAAGATGGACGCTCTTACAAGAGTATCAATCCCGGTACATTAGCTGGCAATGGTCGCGGCAAGATATATGGCCGATTGGATTGCCCCTCTGCTTCGTGCGATTAAGCAGGGTCAGGGTAGGTATGTTGAGCATCGCGTTTTTTTTGCAGATGAAAGGACAACAATTCTTGCGGGGTACCGCCCGTGTGGTACTTGTCTTAGGAAGCAGTATAATCAATGGAAAGCGACCCAAGGATAGGAGGACGAACACAACTCATCCCATGGGAAGCAAACCAGTTAAAACACAGACAGGGATCCACTTTCTTCTTTCATTTAAATTAACTTTGAACTGGGATTAGAAGGAATTGGAAGCGCATTACAGAACTAAAGTAGTGGTAACAAAGAATCTAATGTAGAGGTGGAACTCATGAGCGATACAGAAGTAACAAAAGTTCTTGGCATAACTGAGCGTTTTAGTAGGGAAATATTAGACCTACGTAACAAGTTGATGGACTTAGAAAACGGAAAAATATACGAGTTTACCTGTTCCAGAATGGATGGCTACTTAGCTACAAACGTACATCAACTGAGGAAGATGATTGCTGACCTAATCGTTAAGATTGACACCAACTCTCCTTCTACAAATGAGAAACTTGTTGAAGCTCTTAGTAGAGACTAGAGTAGCATTTACTGAGGTGAACTAAGAAAAAAACATGAGGTGAGTAAGTTGGGAAGAGCAAAGGATGAACTCATCAAGAAAAAAGAGAGAAAAATTAGGGAAGAAAAACAACAAAGCTTCACATTAAGTCTTGTAGAAATGCGAAGAAAAGCAAAAAATTTTGTTGATAATTGGAATGGTTATGATAATAAGTTGCTTGATGAATATGATTCTGGAGATGTTCGTGTATACGAATTCAAAGATGGAGATGCGACACGTATAGTTGGTGTTATAGTAAATCTTAAAACTGGTGAAGTCAAAGGTGATCAAGGAATGTACTAAAAAGAGTCCTGGAACGGTGGGGACTTGGGAGAGGATTTTATTGAAGGTCACCACACAATTCCTGTATCAGAGCTTAAACAGGGGCAAAAGACACAAGGTTGAGGACATTGCTTTAGTGTGCTCTAACTGTCACAAAATGCTTCTTAGAAGGAGACCTTGGTTGTCCAAAGAAGAGCTTCAGAAGTTAATTTTAAGATGAATACCGAAGAATAAAGAAAGGATGTACGATAATGAAGAATAATGGAGGAACCGATTGTGATAAACTGAACGAAATTCTTTTCAGGTTACCTCCTCTTCCAATAAAATCAGGAGGAATCTCTATTACTAGAGATCTGATTAAAACAACTATCCAAATTCTAAATGAAGAACCTACGAAGACTTTACCCCAAAATAGTAGGAAGGATATTAAAGATCGAACTCCTGATGGACTAGACCACAGGATTAAAGACAGGATGAAAAACAACATGATGACGGCGTGCTTTGTCTCCAATATTCTAGCGGAGGCAGGAATTGTTGAAATAGTTACCATTAAAAACCCGACAACTAGTCGAATGGTTAAAGGTACCAAACTCAAAAAGGAATGGTCTTGGTAGGTGATTTATTGATATAGCATTTTCAAGCAGGGTATCTCTGGTGTTCAGTTAATGAAATTACCAAATTTTAAACCTTTGATAAAGTTTACTAGTTGCTACGAGTAACTTTTTAAAATTGCTATGTTATTGGCTGCAATAAAAAGAAAGGAATGCATGATGAGCCTATATTATAATCAAAAGGTAAGTATTCTTGACACTTTGGGTATGGAAAAGTACTACATCAAGCCTAATAAAACTAACTATCGTTATAAAGGTAAGGTACTAGTTAGAGAGATGACAGAAGGTAGCAAGGTAGCGTATGTCTGGGGAAAAGGGATTCAAACATATACTGATAAGTATGATGTTGATCCACGCGGCTGGATACATATACATGATTTTACTGAAGAACAAATACGAGCACTTATTAAAGAAGTGAAAAACTTTCAGGATACAATAGGTTGAATATACTATTCTTCCTGGCTACCATCGGGATTTTACCTCACCATTAATTGTGGTTGTATACCATCTCCTAGTGCCGGCTAATCTGATTTTCGTAGTTCACCGAATACAGCTTTCATGGATTCTAATGTCACAAACCAAGTAGATCCAGACTTCCGAACCTCACCTTTTTTAATCAGCTCGTCAAACTTTCCTTTTAGAATACATTGCCGTAAGTAATCAGATGAGAATCCCCATTGATCCGAAGCTTCTTTAAGCGTCATGACATGATAGATCGTCAAACAATGGTTTCAAAAGTTTAATAATAAAAAAGGAGAGTTGAAAAACTCTCCTTTTTTTATTGTTAGTTAGATTACCAACTTGTACTGCCTTTAGTATAGGTAGCCCTAATTTGATCTTCTCCATTCTTTTTACCTACGTAGAGTCTTAGATAATAGGTTCTGGAGCTGAATCCAGGATATGCTGTTCGAGTAAAACTCATCCAGGCATAAGCTGAGCGGGCTTCAGACATATTTTCATAAGCATAAACGAGTTTCTTTTCTGGTGCAGAAGCAGAACCTGCGAAAGTATAAACATATGGTTCTGTCCAGTAATTGATATTACTTGCGGAAGGTGTATTCCTTATTGTTACGCTGGTTCTCATACTGGATCTTGTCCAAAAGTCTTTACCTCTAATCTTAAGTTTTCTAGTCTTAGCCGTAACCCCAATATACTGAGGTGCCTTAGATGCAACCTTAGGTGCAATCGGGTATACATCTAACTCTTCATCAATGTTAAGATCGAGATAAGAACCATCCTCAAACACATAGTGTAACGGTTGATCGATGGAAGCCGTTAATTGATCCTCCGTTAGTCCGTCGAGTATCAAAGGATTGTCAGCGTCAAATAGTATATCGTTGTTAATCTTTTCGACCAGGGCCGGCTTGTCCTCAGCAGGAATTTGCGGATCATTTTGTACTTCACTGATGTACTCACTTTTCTCTTCTGGAGCATAAATAGGAGTGGAGGCAGCACTCGCCTCTTCTACCCCCAATACTAAGGATCCGAAAATAATCGAAGACATCGTCAACCCAAGAAACTTTTTCATAACTTATCCTCCTTCTCTTATATATTACAATAATATCCATTTATAGAATTTATTTCATGATTACTTATTACCATTTAAAGTAAAATTGTTGAAACGTTTCAGGAAGAGAGTATAATGTTCATAAGATACGAAAAAGGAGAGGATTTCCCTTGATCTGGCCGATGATTATTTTTAGTTTTATTATTTCGTTATTAGTAGGTTTTGGTGTCTACTATAGTACCAGGCGTTTAAAAAATGCTGTCGTGATGGTCATTATAGCTGCAGCCATAATGACCGCACTCACTCAAACGTTAGGAATAGTTCTTGTGGCGATCCCTTCTGTATTATTGTTACTACTGTATTCAAAAAAGAATAGTACAGCTAAATAAAAATGAGCTGGATCAACCAGCTCATTTTTATGATTAGATGGTTTAAAATCGTTTACTATGAATGTCTTCCGCTTAATCAAGGAGGGATATGAATATGAATAAACACTAACAGGCATAATTACCTGTTTTTTTATTTATTCAAAAACATAAAAGCATTTCTACTAACTACATAAGGATGTGTACACATATGAACATAATTACAAACGAAGTGGTATGGCGCATATTCGATAAGCTAGACGTTTGCATGGATGAGGTTAAAAGTTTGCTATGGACGGCGTATGTCGATGCAACAGAGTATCAAGATATTCCAAGTATTTTCATTTACTGATCGGGAAGGTCCATTATTTAGATACAAGTAGAAGAGTGTTAAGAATTTTGGATTTCCATGGATAGGTACACATGTTGAAACTGGTAGACCTGGTATATCTAGGTCATCATACTAAAAAGTGCTGTGTTTGCTGCATAGGGTGTTTCCGTTAAAATTACTCAGGAAAAGGAGCAGGATTGTGGAATAAGGAAGATATATATAAAATTGGGAGCGTCATCTATGGATAAAATACCATCAATTTATATTAAAACAATAAAGAAAGATATAATGTTACATATGGCTATCTTGGTTATTACCATCCTTACAGCATTTTTATGGCTGGGTTTCCCTTTATATTTTTTTAGTAATACGATCCCTTTCGCTACACCCTTTCTATTCCCGTTAATTTCTGCATTATTTTTTTCGATAGGATTTGTTTATACAAATATTAACGTAGCAAAGGAAATACATCAGATTAAAAATTACCGAAGCGTTTTCCAATGGACATTATATTTCCAGTTATGGATTATTATAATTTCATTTTCTCTCATTTTTATAGGATATATCGTTATTTTGTATCTAAATACAACATCCTCCTTTTTCAACTAACGGGTGCGTTTGGCTTTTACAATTAATAATTATGATTTTAAAAAATATTTCATTAAAGGTTAATGTGTATTTTCTCCTTATTCAACAATCGGGTGCGATTGTGGAGGATCAACAAGGAAAATAATTTATAGATCCTTAATAAATCTGTATTATCCCTTAGTTAAGTCGGACCAAAATCGGACCAAAATAATTTAAAAAGATAATAAATATCTTGAAAAGCAATAAATTAAAAAAGCTGATATAACAGCATTTTAGACATATTTTGAAAAGAAAAAAAAGGGAGGGATATGTTCCGCACACAAGTTCACCCTTGGGAACGTGAACATTATATGAGCATGTATTAAGACTAAAATCCCTTGATACCATTGGTTTCAAGGGAATTTTGTTTTGTGAGTAAAAATTAATTTATACCTTAACTACTTACGAAGCTTTAACACTCATGATAGCATTCGCAACCTTAACCGTAATAATCATCTCAAACACAAAAAAGTAACCACCCTGTCTGGCCAGACGAATTAATTGGTGATTACTTTTTCTTCTCATGTTCGATTCGAGCCGCCGCACTTCTTGCGGGTAGCTGTAGAACTCTGACGTTCCCGCATCAGGGTTCTTTTTATATTATGCCTTCTCTAATCTAATTATATAATTTTTTTTATCTTTTACAAGTAAAGGAATTAGCTAGGATTGGGCTCTATTTATTGTTCTTCAATTTTCCTTGGTGTAAGTGTTGAATTTCTTTTGTCGAAATAGTAACTCAATTTCGTGTACTTCTTAAGACTAAAAGCTGTAACGTAGTATTTGTGATATGAAGAAATAAAATTTCACGTACCGTATAAATATAGATGCAGAAAAGATATGTATAATGAAAGTAAACAACAGGAAATAAATAAAAAGAAAGAAAAATCAATATTAAAACTTACGTTGAAAAAAAAAGATCTGCCGACAACACCATCTACTTAATGTTTGAATATCAGGCAGAAAATAATTTTCTTACGTAAGTAGCCTGATTGATTACTTTCTTTAATTGTTTTTGACTCTGTATATTCTTATGTATCAGTTAAAATAAATCCCTCTGATGACGCCGAGAAAGCGGTTGTAATTTGGGGAAAACCATGTCAAGAAAGGTATTTTTCCATATATTAATCGCCTTTCATACATTAATGAAAATATTTTACTTATGGTAAACAGAAACTAAATAGATGTGTGTCATCGTTGTAATTCAAAAAGAAATGTTGCCCGAACTGTCTCAGTAGAGCTACTTCTTTAGCTAGAAATATTAAGTATATAGAATTCTTTTTAAAAAAGTTATTGACGGGGCAGTTCTAACGAGGTATTCTATTAAAGTCGCCAAAACGACGACACAAACAAATGTTCTTTGAAAACCAA